>DATDJX010000290.1:0-6277 GCA_036520275.1 Asanoa sp. | reverse complement strand
CTGCACCGCGTCCTCGGCGGCGTCGAAGTGCCCGTACCGCCGGGCGAGCGCGCCCACGACCTGCGGCGTCAGCTCACGCAGCAGCCGTTCCATGCCCGGGTCCACGTGATCAGGGTACGGCGGGTCCGCGGGCGGGTTTCGCGCCTGTTACGGGACCGTCCGGCACGACCCGCGGGTACCTGGTCGCCGGCTTCCAGGACGGCGCCGCCGAGCCGGCCGATACGCTGTCGCTGCGGCTGTCGTCCGGGTCGGCGTCCGTCACCGCTGCCGCGCCGTCCGTCGTGATCAACGCCAACGGCATGCCCTACCTCGACTCCCGGCTGTCCGTCGACCAGCGGGTCCGCGACCTGCTCGGCCGGATGACGCTGCAGGAGAAGATCGGGCAGATGACCCAGGCCGAGCGTGGCGCGGTCTCCGCCAACCCGACGCTGGTCGCGCAGTGGCTCCTCGGCTCGGTGCTCTCCGGAGACCAACGGCGGGCTGACGCCGTACAAGGTGCGGGTCGGCGTCAACGCCGGCACCGACATGTACATGGAGCCCTTCTCGGCTCAGCAGTTCGAGCAGCTGTTGCTCGCGGAGGTCAACGCCGACAAGGTGTCCATGCGCCGGGTCGACGACGCGGTGTCGCGGATCCTGCGCAAGAAGTTCGAGCTCGGACTGTTCGAGCACCCGTACGCGTCGGCCGACCGTCTGGGCGACCTGGGGTCTGCGGCGCACCGGGCGCTGGCCCGGCAGGCCGCCGCGCAGTCGCGGGTGCTGTTGAAGAACAGCGGGAACGCGCTGCCGCTGTCGACCTCGGCGAAGCTGTACGTGGCCGGGCGCAACGCCAACGACATCGGCAACCAGATGGGCGGCTGGACGATCCAGTGGCAGGGCGTGTCGGGTGCGGGCGTGCAGCCGGGCACGACGATCCTCGACGGGATCCGGTCGTACGCGCCGTCGGCCGTGTTCAGCGCCGACGCCTCGGCGCCGGTCGGTGACGCCACCGTCGGCGTGGTCGTGGTGGGCGAGACGCCGTACGCCGAGGGCCTCGGCGACGTGGGTGGCCCCGAGTGCGGCTTCTGCACGCGCGAGCAGCTGGAGGAGAAGTCGCTGTCGCTGCAGCCCGGCGATCGGGCGGTGATCGACAAGCTCTGCGCGGCGCTGCCGACCTGCGCGGTGCTCGTCGTCTCCGGCCGGCCGCAGCTGGTGACCGACCAGATCGGCGAGATGGACGCGCTGGTGGCGTCCTGGCTGCCCGGCTCGGAGGGCACGGGGGTCGCCGACGTGCTGTTCGGGAGCCAGCCGTTCACGGGTCAGTTGTCGGTGACCTGGCCGGCGTCCGCCGACCAGGTGCCGATCAACGTGGGTGACGCGAACTACCGGCCGTTGTTCCCGTTCGGTTGGGGCCCGCGTACCGGCGCGGCGGCGGCCGGCCTCGTCCTCGGCGTCGCTGTCGTCGTTGGGCGCCTCCTTGGCGGCCGCACCGGTCGGGTCGTCCGTTGTGCACAACATCCTGGGCATCGCACGTGATCGGGCGCAGGCGGCCGTGGTCGCCGGCCGGGCGCCCGCCAACTGGGCCAGCCTGATCGCCGACGCCGACGTGGCGTCTCTGTCCGGCCAGCCCCGGCGAGCGTGGGACCTGCTGCTGCACGTGGCACGCTGACCCCGCCCGCCGCCGCACGCCCCGCTGATCCCGATCCCCCGATCAGCGGCGCCGTGCGGTTCGCGGTGCGCTGCGCTAGGGCGGCTGTCCGGTCGTCCAGCGGATGCCGTCGAGCGCTCCGGTCAGCGCACGTTTCGCGTGGGTGCAGTCGCGCAGGCCGGCCGCTTCCAGCCGCTCCGCCGCGGCCGCGGCACCGACCTCGCGCAGCGTTTCGGCATCGGGAATGCCGACCGCGTGGAGGTCGGCGGCGAGCTTGGGACCGATGTTCGTGAGCGCCTCGAGGTCCGTCATGCCGCGCACGCTACGCCCGGGGTACGACACGTTCTCCGGGTCCGATCGCGAACACCGGCGGCCGATGCCCAGCCCTACCGCAGGATCCTCGACCGGTCGCAGGCTCCGGCGTCGAGCAGCGTGGCCCGCGCGAATCAACCGGCGACCACACCGGACCGGTCATGGCGCGAGCGGCAGGGGAAACTCTACGGCGACCCGGCTCCCACACGGCGCCGGGACCGGGAGGGCCACGAGCGGCAACGGCCCGACGTCAGGTATCCCGGAGCCTCGGCGAGCCCGTCCGGTTCCTGCCATACTGCGGCAATGCCCTCCACGCAGAGTGCCGTCATCGTGGCGGTTCCCGAGGCGGAGTCGGCGGTCGGCGCCCACCGCTCGTGGCTCGACCACGCCGCCGGCTGGGGCGTGCCGGCGCACGTCACGGTGCTCTACCCCTTCGTCCCGCCGGCCGAGGTCGACGACGCCGTCATGGCCACGCTGCGCGCGGCCGTCGCCTCCGTGCCGGCCTTCGACACCGTCTTCGCCCGGACGTCGTGGTTCGGCGACGAGGTTCTCTACCTCGCCCCGGAGCCCGACGCCCCCTTCCGCATGCTGATGACCGCCGTCTGGGACGCGTTCCCGGCGCACCCGCCGTACGGCGGCGAGATCGCCGACGTTGTCCCACACCTGACCGTCGGCCAGGGCGCGCCGCTGCCCGTTCTGCGCACGGTGGCCGAGGAGGTCGCACCCTACCTGCCGATCCCGATCCGGGTCAGCACCGCGTCCCTGATCCAGGGCTCCGACGAGCCCGACTCCTGGCACATCGTCGCCGAGCTGCCGCTGGCGGACGGGTGAGCGCACCGCACGTCGTTCTGGTCGGCCGGCTCGCCCGCGACCCGACGCGTGCCCGAGCCGAGCGGCGCGCCCGACGTGCGTGAACGCCGCGAGCGCCCGGCGGAAAGGGCGCCAACCAGTCGGTCCGGCTGGCGCAGCTCGGCGCGAACCGACGCTGGCCGCGGGTGCGGCTGGCGGGCACGCGGATGGGCGCCAGGCCGAGGCAGGTCACCAGGCGGTGACGACCAGGTGGTTGACCGCCAGCGCGGTCGGCGCCTGCGCGGTGAGCCAAACCCGGCGGGTCGACGGCGGCAGCAGAACGGCCCCGGCCATGAGCCAGATCGTCAACGGTAGCCAGATCCGCTCGACCTCGGCGTCGCTCATCCCGGACAGGTCGG
Source organism: Asanoa sp. (assembly GCA_036520275.1). Taxonomy (GTDB): domain Bacteria; phylum Actinomycetota; class Actinomycetes; order Mycobacteriales; family Micromonosporaceae; genus Asanoa. The sequence continues at coordinate 3,133 of DATDJX010000290.1, read as the reverse complement.
CGACCGCGATCGCGGCCAGCGCGGCCGCCGGCAGGGCGCGGCCGGACCGGGACGCTCCACGAAGGACGGTACGGCGGACGATGGCCGCCGCGGCCGGCCTCGCGGCCAAGGCGAGGCGCGTGAGGTTGGCGGGTCACGCTCAGTCCGACCGCCACCCGAATGATCGTCCTGGATGGACAGTCGGCGATGCCGCCGGCCTGGACCACGGTCACCCAGCGCGGCACCGGCCTGGGCGAACGGTTGCACCACGCGTTCGTGGCCACCCGACGGCCTGGTGTCGCCAGCCTCCCGCTTGGCATGGATACGCCGCAGGCGACCGTCCGGCAGCTGACCGCATCGCCGGAGGCGCTTGCGGCACCCTGAGTCGACGCCGTGCTTGGCCCGTCAAGCTGCCGATCGTGCGCGCCGCGCTGGTCAGGCACACGACGCTCGCCCGCGTGGCCCAGCCGGGCGCGCTCGGCCGCCGTGCCTCCCCACCACCGTGGGCACCGCCGCCGGCGTCCTCACGGTTGCGACCGTCGGGCAGGCCGTTCGCCCGCTGGGCCCGCTGTCGCTGCTACCTCGGCCCGCAGGGCCTGCCCGTCAACCGGAGTGCGGCGGAGGCGGGCGTGCGGCGGACACTCCCGGACAGGCAGACGCGATGGCGGAGTCGCTGGAATCGCAGGGCCGCTATGCAAGGTCCATCGTGGACGCGGACCACGCGCGCGACCCGCTGACCCTGCTCGCCCTCGACCACGGCGGTGCGGCGCTGCACATCGACCACGGCTACCCGGCCCGCGACGCCGCGCGGCCTGACCCCGGCCCGGTGCCCGCTGCGTCATTTCCGTCCCGCCGGAACGCCGCCGGTTGCGCGGCCCGGTCTTGGTTCTTCAGCGGCTTGCGGGAGGTGGGACGCGGTCCCGCCGGGGGCGGCGATATCCAGCCCGGCGGGACCGCGCGTCTAGGTGGCCGCGGCAGGCGCGAGCCGGACCAGCCGCTCGGCGATTTCCCGCCGCAGCAGGGCGGACGGCGGGTCGACCAGCGCGGTGACCCGCATCAGCGCGGTCGACACCGCCGGATCGAACGTGGCGGCCTGCCGGACCTGGCCCAGGTATGCCGGCGTCAGCGGCGAGGGCGGCAGCGCCGGGCCGGTCACCCCCGGGATCGCCAGGTCGGCGCCCACGCCCCGATACCAGGGCGAGTCGACGACGCCGCCCAGCGCGGCGAAGTAGCGGCCCGCATCCGGCGGACCGCCCCGGCGCAGCTCCGCGCGCAGCGCGCCCGTTGCGAACGCCGCCACCGTCATACCGACCGCGAAGGTCGGGTCGAACACGCACGCGGCGGCGTCGCCGGTCACCAGCAGGCCGGCGGGGAACGACCCGAGCTCGTACCGGGTCCGGAAGGAGGTGGGGCAGCGGTACGTCGCGGCGTCCCCGATCGGCCGCGCCGAGCGGATGACGCCGTACGTGTCCGGGGTGGCCAGCGTCCGCGCATACCCGAGGAAGCCGGGAAGGTCTGCCGGCGGTCGCTCGCCGAGCACGCCGGCCAGCGTGACGAGCACCCGGTCGCCCTCGACGCGCTGCATGACGCCGTTGCGCAGCTGGCCCGGGAACCGGGTGGTCACCACGGCGATGTCGTCGTCGAGCGCGCCAACCGGGCGCGCGAAGGCCCGGCTGGTGTACGAGAGGTCGATCCGCACCCGGTCCATCGGCGGCGCCGGGAAGCCCATCTCGGCCAGCCAGCGCGGGGTGCGTGAACCGCGGCCGGTCGCGTCGACGACCAGGTCGGCGGGCAGCATCCGGGAGCCCTCACCGTACGCGCTGGTCACCCGCGCGCTGATGACGCGCTCCCGATCGCGGGAGGCGCCGAGCCCCACGATGTCGTGCCCGTCCAGGAGCGTGACGTTGGGCAGCGCCCGCACCCGCGCGCGCACCTCGCTCTCGATCAGCGCGCGGCTGGCCGACAGCATCGACAGGCCGGTGTCCGCCGGGCGCAGCTGCCGGCCGCCCAGGATCCAGCGCACGTTGCCCAGCACGTCGCCGAGCAGCGCGCCCGCGGCGACGAGCTCCGCTGTCAGGCCCGGGAACATCTCTTCCACCACCGCGGCCCGACGGCAGCAGCGCGAGCGTGTGCCCGGCCTGCGGGACGCCGCGGCGGAAGGCCGGGCCGGTCGGTAGGACGTCGCGTTCGACGACCGTGACGGCACCGTACTCGTCGGCCAGAACCCGCGCGGCCAGCAGGCCGGCGACGCTGCCGCCGAGCACGACGGCGCGGTCTCGTGGGTTCGTCGACATGAGCCGAGCCTGACCCGGTCTCGGGTGACGGTCCGGGTACTAGTCCACAGATACGGCGTGCCGTGCCCCACAGAGCGCCTCGGCGACCGCGTCGTCGGCCGGGCGGGCCGAGCCGCCGACACAGCGGACGGCCGGGACGTCGAAGCCGTTGAACCGGGCCGCATATGCCGTCGTGTACGCGCCCGCGCTGCCGATGTAGACCCGGTCGCGGCAGGCGAGATCCCGCGACAGCGCGGTGTCGAACAGGATCGTGTCCTGGCTGTCGCAGCTCGGCCCGGTCAGCTGACACCGGGTGAGCGGCGACCGTCGCGAGTCCGACACCGGATAGGCCAGCGTGTTGCCGGTCTCCAGCGCCTCCATCATCCCGTTGAACGCACCGACGTCGACGTGCACCCAGTCGCGGGTGCCGCGCCGGGCAGTGCCGATCACCCCGGCCACCAGGACTCCGGCCTCGGCGACCAGCGCCCGGCCGGGCTCGGCCGCGACCACGGGACGGTACGGCAGCCGGTCGAGCGCCGCGCCGATTACCCGTCCGTACGCGGACAGCTCGGGCACCGGGTCGGCATACCGGGCCGGGAACCCGCCGCCGATGTAGAGCATCTCGAGCCGGATGCCGGCCACCGCGAGCCGGGTCGACAGCGCGCCGACCTCGTCGATCGCGGCCGCCCAGGCCTCGGGCCGGGTCATCTGCGATCCCACATGGAAGGTCACACCGTACGGCCGCAGGCCCAGCTCCGTCGCGGCGAGCAGGAGGTCGTACGCGTCGCCCGGTCCGACGCCGAACTTGCCCTCGCTCGGCACGGTGCTACCGGCCGGCACCAGCGCCCGCAGCCGGACGTACACCGCCGTGCCGGGCGCGT
>DATDJX010000289.1:0-30087 GCA_036520275.1 Asanoa sp. | reverse complement strand
ACCCGGTTGAGGTCGGCGCCGAGCTTGACCAGCACCTGGGCGGCGACGCCCTCGCCCTCCCGAATCAGCCCGAGCAGGATGTGCTCCGTGCCGATGTAGTTGTGGCCGAGCTGGAGCGCTTCGCGCAGCGACAGCTCCAGCACCTTCTTGGCGCGCGGAGTGAACGGGATGTGCCCGCTCGGCGCCTGCTGACCCTGGCCGATGATCTCCTCGACCTGCTGGCGGACGCCCTCCAGGGAGATGCCGAGGCTCTCCAGGGCCTTGGCCGCCACGCCCTCGCCCTCGTGGATGAGGCCGAGCAGGATGTGCTCCGTGCCGATGTAGTTGTGGTTGAGCATCCGGGCTTCTTCCTGAGCCAGGACGACAACCCGTCGCGCTCGGTCGGTGAACCGCTCGAACATGCCCTCGTGCTCCTCACGTGCCGTGCGCCAGACGATCTTGGCCGGACCAGCGTCTTGGCCGGGACCGCCGACTTGGCGGAACCGTTGCACAGACGGCCGGGAGGGACGCCCGTGCAGTCTCACTCTATCGCCGCGGGCCGACGCTGCCGCGCCTGCGTGCGCCGGACCGATGCCGGTCCGCGACCTTTGCAGCAACTCTGCACGCTCATGACCTCTTCCCGAGGCCCACGGCAGTACGCGGAGAGCGAAATCGCCGCGCGGGCGGTCACGCGAGACCGGACAGAGGGCACCATCACTCACGCCGGACGCACAGAGGCCCGGGCGTACGCCCGGGCCTCTTGGTCAGACCAAGATCAGGCAGGTTTGCGACGAGTCTCAGCGGCCGGCCTTGGCGTGGTATTCGTCAACGATCTCCTGCGGGATGCGCCCGCGATCGGAGATGTCCTTGCCCTCCTTCTTGGCCCACGCGCGGATCGCCTTGTTTTGCTCCCGGTCCGCCGCGGCGCCGCCGCGCCCGCGCGCCACCCGGCCGCCCACGACCACACCGCCCCGGCCAACCTTCGAGCCGGCGGCCACATACTGAGCCAATGCGTTCCGCATTTTGTCGGCGTTCTTCTTGGAGAGGTCGATCTCGTACTGGACGCCGTCGAGAGAGAACTTGACGGTCTCGTCGGCGTCACCGCCGTCGAGGTCGTCGACCAGCTTGTGAATGATCTGCTTCGCCACGCGACGTGTCCTTTCGAGGCAGGTTCTCCCGCAAACAAGTAAACGATAACTCGTGAGCCGCGCGGTTGGTCAATAGTATGCCGAAATTGCCCGTGTCAACGCTGTGGAACGGGGATGGGTTTGCCCATTGCGGAGGTGGCAGCGGTCATCGCGGGTCGGGCGATTCCATTCCCGGCATCGCCGTCACCGGCCGGCCCCGCGGAACAATCGTGGGGTCGGCGCCTCGGCTCGGCCCGCCAACGCATCGATCCGGTCCCACGCGGTCACGCCATGGGGACTGCCTGGCGGTTTGGTAACAGCGCGTGAGCGCAACGGCTCATTCCGTTGGTTCGTCCGAGAAGCTTTTCCAAAGGCGTGGCCGCCGTCCTTCCGCGCCCAGTCCCTTGCAAAGGACTCTCGCCAGCGCGACCGCCCACCAATGACGGCCGATGTACCACTTCGTGCCGGCCGGCCGCGCGCCCACCACATCCGACCCAGTGGCCGCAACCGCCGCTTCCCGCGCCCGTTCGCGGACCGTACGAGAGTCGTGCCGACGCCCTTGCGGAAAGGCCCAGGTCCGTTCCCGGCACGGATCTGTGTTCAATGCATTGCTGTGCGTCACGAATGACATGGGAGCGCGCTTGTTAACGTGTGATGTGATGTCCAACCCAGCGCTCTCCTTCGGTCCGGCCGCGCGCGAGTACGACCGGCTTCGCCCGCCGTATCCGGCCGAAGCGGTGGAATGGGCCGTCGGTGGACCGCCACCACGTGTGGTGGTCGACCTGGGTGCCGGCACCGGCATCCTGACCCGCGTGCTGCTTGCCGCCGGCTACGCCGCGGTGCCCGTGGAGCCCGACACCGACATGCGCGACCAGCTGGCCGCCGCTACGCCCGGATCGCGCGCGCTGGCCGGGTCCGCCGAGGCCGTACCGCTGCCCGACGGCTCGGTCGGCGCGGTGGTCTCCGGGCAGGCCTACCACTGGTTCGAGCGTGACCTGGCACACGCCGAGGCGGCCCGCCTGCTCGCACCCGGCGGCTCGTTCGCGGCCGTGTGGAACAACCGCGACGACGACGAGCCGTGGGTGGCAGCGCTCAGCCGGCTCGCGAAGGCGTACGGCGACGTGCCCCACGAGGCGCCGACGAGCTTCGGCAGCCGGTTCACGCGGGTCGAGCACCGCACGTTCCACCACGCCACGCCGATGACGGGCGCGGACCTGGTGGCGATGATGACCACCCGGTCCTACTACCTGACCGCGCCCGCGCCGCGGCGGCGCGCGTTCGAGGCAGAGCTGCGCGAACTCGTCGAGACGCACCCCGACGTGGCCGGCCGGGACCGCTTTCCGCTGCCGTACCGGACCGAGGTCTACCGGGCGTCGACGTTGCGCTCGTAGACCATCCGCAGCCCGATCAGGGTGATCATCGGCTCGTGATGGGTGATCGACTTGCACTCATCGATCACCACCGGGGCGAGTCCGCCCGTCGCGATGACGGCCCGGACGGGTCCGAGCTCCTCGGTCATCCGCTCGACGATCCGATCCACCTGGCCGGCGAAGCCGAAGTACATGCCCGACTGCAGGCACTCGACGGTGTTCTTGCCGATCACCGAGCGCGGCCTGGTCGGCTCGACCTTGCGCAGCTGCGCGGCCCGCGAGGCGAGCGCGTCGAACGAGATCTCGATCCCGGGCGCGAACGCACCGCCGAGGAACTCGCCGCGCGCGCTGATCACGTCGAAGTTGGTGGTCGTGCCGAAGTCGACCACGATCGACGGGCCGCCGAACAGGGTGAACGCGGCCAGGGTGTTGACCACCCGGTCGGCACCGACCTCCTTGGGGTTGTCGATCGCCAGCTGGACGCCGGTCTTCACGCCGGGCTCGACGATCACGCTGGGAAGATCGACGTAATAGCGGGCCAGCATGGTTCGCAGCGACCGCAGCGCCGCCGGCACGGTCGAGCACGCCGCGACGCCGGTGATCTCGACGGCGTCGCCGGCAAGCAGGCCGCGGAACATCAGGCCCAGCTCGTCCGCGGTCGACCGGGCGTCTGTCTTGATCCGCCACGAGTGCACGAGCTTGTCGCCCTCGAATGTGGCCAGCACTGTGTTGGTGTTACCGATGTCGATGCACAGCAGCATTGCGGTCAGCTTCCGGCGGAGGTGCGTGGGCGCAGATCGAGGGCAACGTCCAAGATAGGCGACGAATGGGTCAGCGCCCCGACCGAGAGGTAGTCCACGCCGGTTGCGGCGTACTCGGCGGCGACGTCCAGGGACAACCCGCCGGTCGCCTCCAGCTCGGCCCGGCCGCCGACCGCAGCCACCACGTCGCGCAGCAGCTCGGGCGTCATGTTGTCGCAGAGCAGGAAGGTGGCGCCGGCGTCGACGGCCTCCACCGCCTCCGCGACCGTGGTCACCTCGACCTGCACGGGCACGTCGGGAAAACCGTCCCGGATCCGCTTGTACGCCGAGGTGATGCCGCCGGCGGCCAGCTTGTGGTTGTCCTTGATCATCGCGACGTCGTACAGCCCCATCCGCTTGTTGGTGCCGCCGCCGGACCGCACCGCGTACTTCTCCAGGGCGCGCAGGCCCGGAGTGGTCTTGCGGGTGTCGAGCACCGTCGCCGTGGTGCCGGTCAACGCGTCGGCCCACCTGTGGGTGTGCGTCGCGACCCCGGACATCCGGCACAGGAAGTTGAGCGCGGTGCGCTCGGCGCCGAGGAGGATGCGGGTCGGCCCGGTCACGGACGCGAGCATGTCGCCGCGGTGCACCGTGTTCCCGTCCTGTGCGACAAATTCGATCTTGACCGTACGGGGTCCCGCGAGGTCGAACACCGCCGCGGCCACCGGCAGGCCGGCGACCACGCCGTCGCCCCGCGCGACGAGGTCCGCCGTGTCGACCTGGTGCTCGGGAATCGTCGCGACGCTCGTCACGTCGAGCCGCTGCGGCCCGAGGTCCTCGTCGAGCGCGCCCTGGATGACCCGCTCGACCTCGGCCGGGTCGAGCCCGCACCGCTCCAGCTCCTGCACGATCGACAGCCGCAGCATCTCAGAGCGCCTCCCAGGTCAGGGTCGTCGAGCCGGTCAGATCGACGGCGGAAAGCAGGTGGCCGAGCCATTCGTCGCGTGCGGTCGGGAAGTCTTCGCGCCAATGGCAGCCGCGGGTCTCCGCGCGCACCGCGGCGGCGGCGACGAGGGCCGACGCGACAGTCAGCAGGTTGGTCGCCTCCCAGCTGGCGGTGCGCGGCGTCGACCGGGTCGGTCCGAGCCCGACAAGCGTGGCGGACGTGCGGGCCAGCGTGTCCGCCGAGCGCAGCACGCCCGCGCCGCGGGTCATCGCGGCCTGCAGCGGCTCGACGATGCCGGGATCGACCACCCAGGCCGCCTCGCGGCCGGGCCGCGGCGGGGCCCCGGTCTGCTCCGGCAGGCCGGTGGCGATGTCGGCGGCGATCCGTTTGGCGAACACCAGCCCTTCCAACAGCGAGTTGCTGGCCAGCCGATTCGCGCCGTGCACCCCCGTGCACGCGACCTCGCCGCAGGCGTAGAGGCCCGGGATGGACGTACGGCCGCGCAGGTCGGTCCGCACGCCGCCGCTGGCGTAGTGGGCGGCCGGCGCGACGGGGATCAGGTCGACGGCCGGGTCGATGCCGGCCGCGAGGCAGGAGGAGACGATCGTCGGGAACCGCCGCGCGAGAAACTCGGCGCCGAGGTGCCGGGCGTCGAGGAAGACGCGGTCGGTGCCCTCCGCCAGCATCACCCGGTGGATGGCCTTGGCGACCACGTCGCGCGGCGCCAGCTCGGCCAGCTCGTGCTGGCCGACCATGAACCGCTTGCCGTCGCCGTCGACCAGGTTTGCGCCCTCGCCGCGCAGCGCCTCCGAGATCAGCGGCTGCTGAGATCCGGGGGACTCCGCCCCCCGGAGACCCCCCGACGGAGCGGAGTCCTGCGGACGCTGTTCTTCGCGCCCGGGCGCGAGCGCCAGCGCCGTCGGGTGGAACTGGACGAACTCGATGTCGGTGACCGCCGCGCCGGCCCGCAGCGCCAGCGCCACGCCGTCGCCGGTGGAGACCGCCGGGTTGGTCGTGGACGCGAAGACCTGGCCCATGCCGCCGGTCGCCAACACGACCGCGCGTGCGGTGACCGCGCCGACGCCGTCGTCGCTGCCTTCGCCGAGTACGTGCAGCGTCAGGCCGCAGGCCCGGCCGGTCGCGTCGGTGAGCAGGTCGAGGACGAGGGCGTGCTCGACGAGCCGGATCCACGGGTCCCGCCGTACGGCCGCATGCAGCGCCCGCTGCACCTCGGCGCCGGTCGCGTCGCCGCCGGCGTGGACGATCCGGCTGGCGCGGTGGCCGCCCTCGCGGGTGAGCATGAGCGAGCCGTCCGGGTTGCGGTCGAAGTCGGCGCCGGCCCGCATCAGCTCCCGCACCCGGGCCGGTCCCTCCTCGACCAGCACCCGGACGGCCGCCGGGTCGCAGAGACCGACGCCGGCGATCTCGGTGTCGACCGCGTGCGCCGCCGGGCTGTCGAGCGGATCGAGGACGGCGGCGATGCCGCCCTGCGCCCACCGGGTCGAGCCGTCGTCGATGTTGACCTTGGTGACGACGGTCACGTGCAGGCCGGCCTCCCGCAGGTGCAGGGCGATGGTCAGCCCCGCCACACCGGACCCGACCACCACCACGTCGGTCGGCTCGGCCCAGCCGGGCTCGGGACCGGCGAGCCGGCGCGGCAGCTCGGGCAGGTCGGGGACGGTGAGCTTCATTCACACAGTGAACATCGCCAGAGCCCGGTACCGGCCGCCGACCCCCGATCAGGTGCCGTTCGGCACCCCGCCCCGCAACGCCGCATCAAGCGAGCTCCACCGCGATGTTGTCGATCAGCCGCGTTGCGCCGACCCAGGCCGCGACGAGCAAGCGGGCGGGGCCGCTGCCGGCCGGTGGGCCGAGATCGGGCGAGCGCAGCACGAGGTAGTCGAGCTTGGCGTCACCCTGGCCGAAGACCTCGTGCGCCCGCTCCAGCGCACGCTGCGCGCCGTCGCTGGCCGCCTCGGCGCCGGCCTTCAGCGCCTGGGAGAGCCGCACCGCCGTGACGCGCTCGGCGTCGTCGAGGTAACGGTTGCGGCTGGACAGGGCCAGACCGTCCGCCTCGCGTACGGTCGGAACAGCCACGATGTCGGTGGCGACGTCGAGGTCGCGCACCATCCTGCGGACGAGCGTGACCTGCTGGTAGTCCTTCTCGCCGAAGAACGCGCAGTCGGCGCGGGTCAGGTTGAGCAGCTTGACCACCACGGTCAGCACCCCGTGGAAGAATCCCGGACGGCTCGCGCCCTCCAGCTCCTCGCCGAGCGGCCCGGGGTTGACCCGCACGAGCGGTTCGCCGTCGGGATACATCTCGCTGCGGCTCGGCGCGAACACCAGGTCGACGCCCGCCTCGGCGCAGATCGCAAGGTCGCGTTCGAGGGTTCGCGGGTAGCGGTCGAAATCTTCCTGGGGACCGAACTGCAGCGGGTTGACGAAGATTGTCGTGATGACCGCATCGGCCCTGTGACGGGCCGCGTCCAGCAGCGCCCGATGCCCGTCGTGCAACGCGCCCATCGTCATCACGACGCCGGCGCTGCCCCGCAGCTCGCGCCGGGCCGCCGCGAGATCGGCCCGGGTCTCGACGACCTTCATGCCACCCGCTCCGCGCGTCCGGTCGCGAGAACGTCGAGCAACGGCTCGGCGTCGCGGGGACGCAACCGGCCGGCGGCGATCGCACGGTCGGCCGTTCGCCGGGCGAGGGCGAGGTAGCTGGGCACGGACTCGGGCGACGTCACGGCCAACCTGTCGAGGTGACGGGCCACCGTGCCGGCGTCGCCGCGCGACACCGGGCCGGTCAGGGCCGCGTCGCCCAGCTGGAGCGCGTTGTCGAGCGAGGCCCGCAGCAGCGGCGCGAGCACCGTCTCCGGGTGGACCACGCCGGCGTCGCGCAGCCGGTCGAGCGCCTCGTTGACGAGCGTGACGAGGTGGTTGGCGCCGTGCACGAGGGCGGCGTGATAGAGCGGCCGATCGGCCTCGGCGACCCACTCCGGCGTGCCACGGAGGTCGGCGACGATCCGCTCGGCTTCCGGCTCGAGCGCCGGCGGGGCGGTGACGCCGTACGAGATGCCGGGGAGCCGGTCGAGATCCGCGGCCGTACCGGTGAAGGTCATCGCCGGATGGAAGGCGAGAACCTTCGCGCCGACATCGGCCGCCGGGGCGAGGACGGCGACGCCGTGCGCGCCGGAGGTATGCGCGACGAGCTGGCCCGGGTGCAGCGCGCCGGTGTCGGCCAGGCCCTTGACGACGCCGGCGAGGGCGTCGTCCGGGACCGCGATGATCAGCAGGTCGGTGGCGGCCCGCGCGACCGCGTCGGCCGGGAGGTTGAGCGCCTCCGGCAGCAGCCGTGCGATGCGAGCCTTCGCGGCGGCGGAGACGCCGGACGCGGCGACCACCTGGTGGCCGGCTCGGCGCAGGGCGGCGCCGAGCACGGCCCCGACCCGGCCGGCGCCGAGGACGCCGACGGTCAGGTGGCCCCTGCGAGCGCGCGCGGGTGCGTTCATGTTGATCCAGTCCTCGAAGCTGGGGTACCGGTCAACATCAAGTATGCGCGGATGTTCCGAGTGGGGCACAAGCAGGTGTGAAGACTTTCACGAGTGCCCGAACCCCGCGTCCAGGTACTTGAGGTTCGTGTTCGGGCGCCGCCGCGCCTCGATCGCCTCGTCGAAAGCCGCCGGAATCCCGTGCTCCCTGCTCTTCTCCACGATCCGCGGCTCGCCGCCGAACCGGCCACCAACGATCGGGATCCGCCACAGGGCGACCTTCTCCTGCGCGAGATGGGCGACATCGGTGACCGGGTCGATGACCGTGCCCTCGACCCGGGCCGTCGCCCGGGTCTGTGCACGGCGACCAGGTGCTGCCCTCGGGCAGCGCGGGAAGGAGCTGGGCAGCGTGAGGTGGTCGACCGCGCGGTAGGTCACGGTGGTGCGCCCAGGCAGGATCTCGAAGATGCCGATCTCGGGGGGTGCTGCGCCGGCTCACCACGGCGTACGGCTGCCCGCCCGGCGGCTGGTAGATACAGAGCCCGTACGCGGTGCCCTGCGAGTCGACCTCCTGCTGATCCGCGCTGAACTCGAACGGGACGTCGCCGGCGGTGCCGTCCGCCAGGGTGCGCAGTCTCGGATCGATCGCGTAGAAGCGCAGCGTGTCACGGCCTCGGTCGGTGAGCACTGCCGGGTCGACCTTGCTGCCGCCCAGCACCACGCCCAGGGCGAGGTCTGACGTTGGTGAGCCGGCCCTCCTCGTCGTCCGGCCCGGGCGCCGGCGGCGTCTCGATCGCCTGCCGCTGCCCGCCCCTCCTCGTCGTAGACGCGCCGCCCGCCGTTGTTGGCCGTGGCGATGACGAGGCTCCCGCGCTTGTCGCGCGGGTGGATCCAGATCGCCGGGTCGTCCGCGTCGGCGTCGCCGCCGGACTCGTCGTCGAAGAGATCCGGCGCCTCGTCCTTGGCGGGTAGGGCCGCGGCGACCATGATTCGGCGCCTGGGTTGGACCGAATGCGTGGACGGTCCACCCGGCTGAACGACGTGAACCGCAGGCGGGCGTTACCGCTCGTCCTGGCGGCGCTCCCCGCGCAGCTTCTCTTCGCGCCGGCGCAGATCGGCCTCCCATTTCGCCAGCCTGTCCCGGTCGCGGTCGCGGTCCTCGCGGATCGAGCGCAGGAAGGCCGGATCGTCATCGGGCGCGACCGGTCGCGGCCGCTCCCGCTCCGGGAACCCACCGCCGGCCCGCCACGTGTCGGCCGGCCGGATCCGGGACCGTCCGGCGGCGAACCACGCGATCGAGCCGACCAACGGGAAGAACAGGATGATCAGAACCCAGGCGACGCGGGGAAGCGCGTTGATGTCGCCCTCCTCGGCCGACAGGCAGCTGATGAGGGCCGCGATCGCGAGCAGGATCTCGACGGCGAACAGGAGCAGGTAGAGGCGAGCCATCCGGACATGATGGCGGTTCGATGCCGTCCCGTGTGCCCCCTTCCGTACTGTGGCTGGATGCGCTGGCGGCAGGCCATGCAGACGGCCCTGTACGGGCCGTCCGGCTTCTTCGTGCGGTCCTCGCCGGCGGCCCACTTCCGTACCAGCGCGCACGCGTCGCCGGTGTTCGCGTCGGCCCTGCTGCGCCTCGTGATGGTGGTCGACGAGGCGTTGGGTCATCCCGACCGGCTCGACCTGGTCGACGTCGGGGCGGGGCGGGGCGAGCTGCTGGCCGCGCTGCTGGCCGCGGCGCCCGCCGCCGTACGGCCCCGCCTGCGGCCGGTCGGGGTCGAGCTGGCGCCGCGACCGCCGGGGCTGCCCCACGCGGTGCGATGGCGGTCGTCGCCGCCGGCATCGGTCTCCGGACTGCTCCTGGCCACCGAGTGGCTGGACAACGTGCCGCTGGACGTGGAGTCTTCCGGGCGGTACGTGAGCGTGGATCCGCGGTCCGGCACGGAATCCGCGGGTTCTTTGGTGGACGCGGCGGATGCGGCCTGGCTGGCCCGCTGGTGGCCCGACGGTCCGCGGCGGGAGGTGGGGCGCCCGCGCGACCGGGCCTGGGCGGCGGCGGTCGGTGCGGTGTCGCGCGGGCTCGCCGTGGCCGTCGACTATGGACATCTGCGGGACACCCGCCCGGTCGGCGGCTCGCTGACCGGCTTCCGCGCCGGCCGGCAGGTGCCACCCGTACCCGACGGCTCGTGCGACATCACCGCGCACGTGGCGGTCGACTCCGTCGCCGCGGCCGGCTCCGACGCGGCCGGGCTGCCGTACGCGCTGCTGTCGCAGCGCGACGCGCTGCGCGCGCTCGGCGCGTCCGGCGCCCGGCCGCCGCCGGCGCTGGCCTCGACCGACCCGGCCGGCTACGTCCGCGCGCTGGCCGTCGCGTCGGCGACCGGCGAGCTGACCGACCCGGCCGGCCTCGGCGGCCACTGGTGGCTGCTGCAACCCGTCGGTCTCGACCCGGCCGCCACGATGGGCTGGACGGGCGTGGCACGATGACGGTATGTCCGATCTCCGGGAGATCACCGTCGGCACCGGCGCCGGGCTGGACACCGCCGACATGGTCCTCAACATCGGACCCCAGCACCCGTCGACCCACGGCGTGCTCCGGCTGCGTCTCGTGCTCGACGGGGAACGGGTCCTCTCGTGCGAGCCGATCATCGGTTACATGCATCGCGGTGCGGAGAAGCTCTTCGAGGTTCGCGACTACCGGCAGATCATCGTGCTGGCCAACCGCCACGACTGGCTGTCCGCGTTCTCCAACGAGCTCGGCGTCGTGCTGGCGGTCGAGCGGCTGATGGGCATGGAGGTGCCCGAGCGGGCGGTCTGGCTGCGCACGGCGCTGGCCGAGCTCAACCGCGTGCTCAACCACCTCATGTTTCTCGGCTCCTACCCGCTGGAGATCGGCGCGATCACGCCGGTCTTCTACGCGTTCCGCGAGCGGGAGACCCTGCAGGCCGTCATGGAAGAGGCGTCCGGCGGGCGGATGCACTACATGTTCAACCGGGTGGGCGGGCTGAAGGAGGAGGTGCCGGCCGGCTGGACCCGGCGCGCCCGCGGCGCGATCGGCGAGGTCCGCCGCCGCCTGCCCGACCTCGACGACCTGATCCGGCGCAACGAGATCTTCCTGGCCCGGACCAAGGGCGTGGGGGTGCTCACCGCGGCCCAGGCGGCGGCGTACGGCGCGTCCGGACCGGTAGGCCGCGCCTCCGGCCTCGACTTCGACCTGCGCCGCGACGAGCCTTACCTGGCGTACGGGTCGCTGAACGTGCCCGTCGTCACCCGGACGGCCGGCGACTGCCACTCCCGGTTCGAGGTGCTGCTCGATCAGGTGTACGCGTCGCTCGACCTCGCGGAGCAATGCCTCGAGCGGGTCGACCGGATCACCGGACCGGTCAACGTGCGGCTGCCCAAGGTCGTGAAGGCGCCGGAGGGCCACACCTACGCCTGGACCGAGAACCCGCTCGGCATCAACGGCTATTTCCTGGTGTCGCGGGGCGAGAAGACACCGTGGCGGATGAAGCTGCGCACGGCCTCGTACGCGAACGTCCAGGCGCTGACCACGCTGCTGCCGGGCTGCCTCGTGCCGGACCTGATCGCGATCCTCGGATCGATGTTCTTCGTGGTCGGTGACATCGACAAGTAGGTCAGCGCCAGCGGGAGTCGGTGCTCTCGAACCCGAAGCTGCGGCCGCCGCGGGCCGGCTCGCGCTCCGCCGGCTCCGACCAGCTGGCGCTCCAGGCCTCGGCCGGGTCGACTCCGCCGGCGGGCAGGGCCGGTCGCGCCGGCCCGTCGCCGGTGCCGCCGTCGCCGGTCGTCGGCCACGCCATGCTCTCCCCCCACGACCGCTCGGCGCCCCAGCCCGGGTAGTCGCCCGCTTCGCGCTGGTCTTCTCGCCGCACGCTCGCCCAGCGGTCTTCGACGCGCAGCTCGGCGCCGGCCTCGTCGGCCTGCAGCTCGGCGCGGCGCTCGCCCAGGCGCAGCTCGCGGCCGCCGCCGCCGGTGCGCACGGCGGCCCAGCGGTCGCCGGCGCTGACACCGGAGTACGGCTGGTCGTCGTCGCGGCGGCGTTCGCGCAACCAGCGCTCCGTCCACGACTCCTCCGGCGCGGCGGCCGCGGGGTAGTCGTCGGCGCGGTATCCCTCGGAGCGGCCGTACCGGTCGTGGTCGTCGGAGCGGCCGTACCGATAGTCATACTCCGAGTGCGGGTAGTGCTCGTCGGGCCGGTATCCGCCGGAATGGTACGAGTCGGGCTCGGCGCTACGGTGGCCGGCGGCTCGGTGGTCGGTCGCGCCGTGGTCGCCCTGGCGATGGTCGCCGCCCCGATAGGCGGGTTCGTCGTCTTCGCGGTGGCGCCGGCTGCCGTATACGTTGCCGGAGCCGTCGGCGCGGTCGTCGACGACCGTGTGGCGCGTGGTGACCTGGACCGTCTCGGTGTGCCGGAACAACCCGCCCGCGTGGGGCTGGCCGGCCTGGGACGCCGGCACCGGCGCCGGGAACCGTTGGGCCGGCAGGGCCGCGGCCGATGTGGCGGCGTACGGCTGGGTCCCCGGGTAGGCCGGCGACGGGCGGGCGGCGGCCGCGGCGTAGGAGGGCAGCTGGTATCCGGCGGTCGCCGGCACGGGGCCCCGCGGGCCGGACCGCGCGGCGTCGAGCTGGCCGCGCAACGCCTCCACCTGCTGCTGCACGGCCTGCAGCTGCTCGCCGAACGCCTTGTGGGTGGCCCGCGCGGCGGTCGCGATGTCGTTGCGGAGCTCGACGTGCAGCGACTCGATCTCGTCTTCGACGTCGAGCCGGACAGTCTCCGGATCGCCACGCAGCGCCACGGAGAGTCCGATGAGGACCACGGCCGCGATGCCCAGCACAGCGGCGATCCGCAGCGGCGTGTTGCCGTCGGCCAGCAGCAGTAAGCCGATGGCAACCGCCGCGAGCACGACGCCGGCCCGGCACAACGCGTTGCGCAGCCAACGACCGCTCGGCACGTCGCCTTCACTGGTCGGCATGGATTCGGAGCCTACCGAGAGAAGCGCGGCAGCGGAATGGCGCCGCCCCGGACACCGTACGTCCGTCATGGATGTCTCTTCGGGGGATGCGCCGAGGGCCGGCGCCGCCGCGCCGGCCCTCGGGACGTGGTGGGTCAGCTGGAGGCGAGTGAGCCGTCGGAGGAGAACACCAGGCCGACGCTGGCGGCGCCGGTCTTGATGGCGTTCTTGGTCTGCGGGCCGCCCGCGTCGAGCGAGCTGAACGAACCGGCCTTGAAGCCGTAGACCGACACCAGGCCGGCCTGGCACTTCGGTCGCTGCGGGCACTCCGCCGGCCCGGCGAGGACCGTCGCCGAACCGGAGCACTTGCTGGCCAGCTCGGACAGCGTGGTTACGCCGTACTTGTCGGAGAACTCCTTCGTCACGGCAAACGCGTTTTGGTCTTGCGCCTGGGAGGGCTTGCCGAAGGTGATGCCCACCTTGTCACCGAGCTGTTTGAGCGCGGCGGTGGTCTTGTCGAGCTCGGGAGAGGAGACGGCAGCGGCGTTGGCGCCGTTGACCTTCGTGTTGAGGAAGTCGGCCATCGTCGCGGCGTATTCCGGCACGACCTGGACGTCACCCTTTTCCAGCGCCGGCTCGTAGAGCTCGCGGTTGCCGATCTGCTGGACGGTCGGCTGGTAGCCGGCGGCGGTCAGCGCGAGCCGGTAGAGCTCGCCGAGCGTCTGGTTTTCGCTGAAGTTGGCCTCGCCGATGACGATCTTGCCAGAGCCGCCGGTCGGGATGCCGCTGGTGAGGTTGTTGGCGGAGGCGAACTCCTCCGCGGCCACCTTGGGCGTCTTGCGGTCGATGTCGACCGCCTTGTTGAGCGCGATGAGCTTCTGGGTGTCGAGCGAGTCGGCGACCTTGTCGAGGGCCGCCGTCAGCTGGGGCGTCGCGGCCTTGGTGTTGATGGCGGCGATGACGTTGTCGGTGTTTTGGAGCTTCTTGTCGTCTTGCAGGACGACCAACGAACTGCCCGAGACCGGGGCGCAGCCGGCCCCGGACGAGGTGGCCTGGGGTGAGCTGGTGCCGGACGATCCGGCGCTGCCACACCCGGTAAGGAATCCCGCCACTGTGAGGGCGCCTGCCGCCCCGATGGCGAGACGTGAAACTGCGCGCATGAATGCCCGCCTTCCGTGTCCCGGCGCGGCCCTGTGGGCCGGCCGCGTGTCCGACGGACGGAAGGGACCAGCTTTCCCGTCCGCGATCTCTCACCCAACATCGTGGCAGCGAGGACCGACAATAATCCCGCGATGTTGTCACCAGATCGTCACGTTTGTGTCTTCTCAACGGAACGGACGTGTCGGGGGTCACGCCGCTGCACCCGGCGTCGCCACCTGGTTAGGCGTTGCCGGTCGGGACGGCCTGGCGGCTGGCGCGGTGCCGTTCCCGGCGCAACGGTGGCGGCGTGACCAGGCGCTCGACCACGGCCAGGATGCCCTCCACGGACAGCGCGAGCAGCGCGACCAGCAGGCCGCCGGCCAGGATCTGGCCGCCGCCGACCGAGATGCTGAGGCCGAAGCCGGCACTGATGATCTGGCCGAGCCCGCCCCCGTTGACGTACGCGGCCAACGCCGCGGTCGCGACGACCTGGACGGCGGCGGTCCGGAAGCCGGCGGCGAGGTACGGCACGGCGAGCGGCAGCTCGACGCGGCGGAGCACCTGCATGCCGGACAGGCCCATCCCCTTGGCCGCTTCCCGGGTCTCCGGGTCGACCTGCCGCACGCCCGTGTAGGCGGTGGCGAGCAGCGGCGGGATCGCGAACACCGCCAGCGCGACGATGACCGGCTTCTTGCCGAAGCCCAGAAAGGTCAGCGGCAGGATCGTCAACAGCGCGATCGTGGGGATCGCGAGCGTGATGTTCGACAGCACCACGACCAGGCCGCCGCCGCGGCCGGCGTGACCCAGCCACACCCCGATCGGCCAGGCGATGACGCAGCCGATCAGCACCGCCGCGGCCGAGATCTGGAGATGCTCGACGAGACGGTCGAGGACGCCGCCCGGGTTCGTCCAGTTGAGCGGGTCGTTGAGCCACTGGACCGCCTGCTGGAAGATGTTCACCGGACACCCCTCGTCCATGGCGTAAGGAGCCGGCCGATGCTGGCGAGGATCAGGTCGAGGACCAGGGCGAGCAGCACGCACATCACCGTTGCGGTGAGGATCTCGGCCTTGTAGAAGTTGTTGCGGAAGCCGCCCAGGATCAGGTCGCCCAGGCCGCCATACCCGATGATGGCGCCGACCGTGACGAGCGCGACCGTGGAGACGGTGGCGAGGCGCAGGCCGGTGATGATGCCGGGCAGCGCCAGCGGCAGGTCGACGTGCAGGAGGCGGCCGAAGCGGCCGTACCCCATGCCAGTGGCCGCGTCTTGCGCCTCGGCGGGGACCTGGCTGAGACCGGCGAGCGAGTTGCGCACGATGAGCAGGAGCGCGTAGAGCACGAGGGCGATCAGCACCGAGATCGGATTGGTCGGGCCGACCAGCGGTGCCACGAAGGCGAGCAGGGCCAACGACGGGATCGTGTAGAGCACGCCCGAGGTCGCGAGGATGGGACCCGACAGCGACCGGAACCAGGATGCGACGACCGCGAGGGGGATCGCGATCACGGTGGCGATGACCACCGATTCGGCGGTCAGCGTGACATGCTCGCGCAGGGCGTCGAGGATGGTTTCGTAGTTGTCCCGTACGTACTGCCACGAGAACCACGGGTTACCCGGCGCGTCCAGGTAGGCCAGGTCGCGGAAGGACATAGGTGGACGTTACCCCGATGGAGCGCATTGGCGGGTCCGCCGCCGTCGGTGCTCCCAGCGCCGCGTCGATCGAGCTGCAGGAGATCCGCAAGCAATACCCGGACGGCACCGTCGCCGTCGGGCACCTGAGCCTCGCCGTCGAGGCCGGCGAGCTCGTCGTGCTGATCGGCCCGTCGGGCTGCGGCAAGTCGACGGTGCTCCGCATGATCAACCGATTGATCGAGCCGACTTCGGGCCACATCCTGCTCGACGGCGAAGACGTGACCCGCGCCGACGCTGTGGAGCTGCGCCGCCGGATCGGCTATGTCATCCAGAACGTTGGGCTCTTTCCACATCAGACGATCCACACCAACGTGGGCACGGTGCCGCGGCTGCTCGGCTGGCCCAAGTCGCGCGTCACGGCACGCTCCGACGAGCTGCTCGACCTCGTCGGCCTCGACCCGGCGCGCTACGGGAGGCGGTACCCGCACGAGTTGTCGGGCGGGCAGCGCCAGCGTGTGGGAGTCGCCCGGGCGCTCGCCGCCGACCCCGTGGTGCTGCTGATGGACGAGCCGTTCTCCGCGGTGGACCCGATCGCGCGCGCCCGGCTGCAAGAAGAGTTCCTGCGACTGCAGGCCGAGGTGCGCAAGACCACCGTGCTGGTGACCCACGACCTCGACGAGGCGGTGCGGTTGGGCGACCGGATCGCGGTGCTGTCCCAGGGCGGGAGGCTCGAGCAGTACGGCACGCCGGCCGACCTGCTGGGCGAGCCGGCCACGCCGTTCGTGCGCGACTTCGTCGGCGCCGACCGCGGCATCCGGCGCCTCAACGTCACCCCCATAACCCCCGACATGCTGCGGCCGCTCTCCTCTGTGGACGAGGTTGCCGGGATGCCGAACGTCCAGATCGGATCGTCGCTCTATGACGCCTTGGCCGCCATGCTGGTCACGAACAGCGACGACACGCGCGTGCTGGGTGACGACGGACGGCCCCTCGGTCTGCTGAGCCGCCACCGCCTGTTGAGCATCGACTACCCCGCGGAGAAGAACGACTGACACCCGCGGATCCGTCGTCGATAGGGAAGCTACCTGGTGCCTCGCCAGCCACCGAGGGCGGCGAGGCCGATGATCCAACCCACGAACAGGCCGTACGTGGCGCCGGTGCCGGCCGCGTCGAACGCGCCGATCAGCGAGGGGTTGCTGCGGACCAGCGTGGTGATGAGCGCCGCGAAGGCGCCCGCGAAGACGTAGGCGCCCCAGGCCGCGAAGAACTGGCTCAGCGTGCCCCTCGCGCGCGCCAGCTGGGTGCCGACGAGGAAGTAGAGGAACACGGCCGTGAACACGACCACGAGGATGGCCTTGAGGTCGTCGGCGAGCACGTTCTGCAGCGAGTCGTTGGAGTCGAAGCGCCACGCGGGCCAGGCGAGCAGGCGGAGGAACCAGCCGCCCGCCGTACGTGCGTTGGTGTTGTCCTGGACCCAGTCGACATACCACGGACTGCCGAAGACCAGGACCAAGACGAGCGCAGCGAGCGTCCCGGCGCCCGTTGCGGTCTTGTATCGGTTGGTGAGAGCCATGACCGCCGTAATTCCCGGCGCGCTCCCACGGCCAAACCTGGCGCACCGATATACGGTCTTCAGTCCGTCTTGTGCGTGGCCGGCGGGGTGCCTGTTGTCCGATCAGTGATCTTCGCTCTCGTGCTTCAGCAGGTAGTCGATGAACGCGGCACGCAGCAACGGCTCCGACTCCCCATAGCCGGAGCTGCGACCCGTGAACTCGCGCCACAGTGCGACCGCCTCGTCGACGGTAGGCCCGATCGAGTTGGGGGCGCCGTCGAGCTCGGCTGCCTCGTCGGCGTCGGGCAGGTGCCGGATCACCGACCAGAAGAAGCCCGCGTCGAGCCGGTGCCGGGCGAGCGTGAACGCCCGCTCACGAAGCTCCTCAGTGGACAGCTTGTCCAGCTCGGCGAACTCGGGGCTCTCGGCAGAGGTGTCGACCATGATCCGAGCCTATCGTCCGTTGGGACTCCAGCGGTCGGACTCCCAGGGGTCCGGGTGTGCCTCGGTCGACTTGGCCGGCAACGCGGACGACCACGAGTCGGTGATCTCGCCCCGGGAGTTGGAACGGGCCCGGGTCGTGGGCTCCCGCCACGAGTCGTCGGCCGCCGACTTCGGCCGCCCGAGCGTCTCGACCAGCCGCGTGACGAGAAGGCCGACCACGATCACGGCGGCCGCCAGGGTCGCCGTGGAGATGCGGTAGCCACGGGCAGCGGCATACACCGGAACGAGCGTCACGAGAGCGACGGCGAACACCGAGCCGAACACACCGCCCCGGCGCCCGTACGCGCTGGTGCCGGCCAGCAGCGCGGTGCCGACGGCGAGGGCGGTCAGGTCGATGCCGCTGGTCGGCCGGATCGGCCCGGTCGCGACGGCCGCGGTCAGCACCCCGGCCACGGCGGCGAGCGGCATCGAGATGGTGATCGCACCCGCGGTGAGCGTGGCGGCCATCGGGCCGCGGCGACGGGCCGGGTCGCCGACCGGGCGGAAGCGGCCGACCGAGCGCCGGATCGCCTTCACCGTGCCGAACAGGCCCCCCAGGATCGCGAGCGCCGCGACGCCGGCGAACAGGTACATGGCGTGGTCGGTCGGATCGAATTGGCCCTGCACCCTGACCGGCACATGGCGGCGCTCGATGAAGACGATGACCCCGGCGGCGGCGGCCAGGCTGGCCGCCCACCCGGGCACGTGGAGGATCACGACCAGCAGGCCGAGCAGCAGGCCGAGCGCGAGTGCGGCGAGCACGACCATGCCGAGCACGGACGCCACCCCCTTGTCGCCCTGCTCGGCGAAGTGCAGCGCGGAGGCCACCGCGACGGGCCCGAGGGCGAGGTTGACGGCGCCCGCTCGGAGGGTGAGGCCGGCGCCGAGCGTGAGCAGGCCCAGCGACGCGGCGGCGACCAGCAGCTGGTCGAGGCGGTCGCCGCGCAGCGCGGCCGGGTCCTGCTGGCGGAGGAGGAACGCGACCCCGAGCGCGGCGGCGAGGAGCACGACCTCCCAGACGATGTGGACGGCCATCCGGTCGCGGCCGGGTTCGCCCTCTGCAGGGTCGTCGAAGACGTCGTCGAGGACGGCGGGTGGCACGGGTCGGCGGGGAACGGTCTCGGTGAGCGGGTCGCTCTCCCGGAAGCCGGAGAAGGAATCGGTCGGGCTGGCACGATGGCCGGTCATGCCCGACGGGTCGGTGGTCTCCGTGTCCCGTCGGCGGTAGATCGACTCGTCGTACGTCATCTCGCGCGCCTCCTGTGCTCGTTCTGCCTGGATGGGCCGAACGGCCGAGTCCAGACTGACGCACCGTACCCGCGCCGATGGCCAGTCGTCACCCCCATCGCGGGCGAAATGGGCGCTCTAGGCGTTATAGACGGCGATCGTCTGGATTCTGCTGATCATCGTCAGGGCCCTTCGGGACCCGGCACGAACGCTCCAGCCAGATCGCCGCCGCGACCAGCCCGATCGCGGCGACCAGACCCGCGATGCCGGCGGGAAGGTCCTGGTGGGCGTGGCGAGTGTCCTCGAAGATCAGCCAGCCGACCATGCCGGCGAGGAAGCCGGCGAAAATCGAGCCGACCAGGGAGGACGCCTTGGCCAGCACGGCGTAGCGCGCCACCGCCAACGGATTGACGGGGTCGCGCCCGGGCCGACGCTCGATCCGTGCCCGTGTGGTCAACGCAGCGTAGCCTTCGAGAACCGCAAGACCGGCCAGGACGATCGCCGGAGACCACGGCAGGGCCGGCATCTCGTTGTAGAAGCTGCTGATCAGCAGCCACGCCAATGCCGCAGCGACGAGCGCCGCGATCACCAGCGTCGCCGGGCGCGTCGGCTGCAGCCGCGGCCGCTCCGGCGGTGAACCGCGGGGCGGAGACTCGGGTTCCATCACGTCGACTCTATCCGGAGGTCGGGCCGGGCGATGAGGCCGGCGACATCGTCCGCGACCGGCTCCTCCCGGAGCAGATCGGTCAGCCAGCCGTGCCCCGGCAGCCGCGCGTGTGGCTCGATGTCGATCCACGGCCGCAGCACGAACGCGCGCAGGTGAGCCCGCGGATGCGGCAGGGTCAGGTTCGGGTCGGCGCTGATCACGGGCGAGCCGTCGGGCTCGAAGACGGCGATCACGTCGACGTCGATCGTCCGGGCGGCGAAGCGCCGCCGCGGGTCACGCACCCGGCCGGCGGTGGCCTCGATCGCCCGTGCCTTGGCCAACCAGTCCGCTGCGCTTGCGGCGTCGTCCATCACGATCACCGCAGCATTGAGATACGGCGGCTGCTCGCCGTCGCCCCACGGGGGCGTCTCGTACACCCCGGAGATCGCCCGGACGTCGGGCTCCAGCGCGGCCACCGCCGTGCGGAGGTGGGCGAGCCGGTCGCCCAGGTTGCTGCCCAGCGACAGCACCGCGCGGGTCATGCCTTTTCTTCCCTTGCGCGCCTGATGGTGACCGCGACGTCGACGAACTCGTGCGGGATGGGCGCCTGCGGCTTGTGCACGGTGACCTCGGCCGCCGCGACCCGCGAGTCGGCGAGGCAGACCGCGGCCAGGCGGTCGGCGAGAGTCTCGATGAGCGCGACCGGCTGGCCGGCCGTGACCTCGACGAGCCGCTCGGCGAGCTCGCCGTAATGGACGGTGTCGGCGACGTCGTCACTGGTCGCGGCCTTGGCGAGGTCGAGCTCGAGGACGATGTCGACGACGAAGTCCTGGCCCTGGGCGCGCTCGAAGCCGTACACGCCGTGGCGAGCGTGGACCCGTAGACCGGTCAGCCGGATCCGGTCAGGCATCCGGGCCCCGGACGGTCAGCCGTGGGCGGCCGCTCGCCCGCCAGACGGCGAGCGCGTCGACGGTGGCCCGCACGTCGTGCACCCGTACCCCCCAGACGCCGGCCGCCACCGCGAGCACGCTGGTCGCGACCGTGGCGGCCTCGCGGCCGTCGACCGGCCGGGGTGTGCCGTCGGCACCGGCCAGCAGGCTGCCGAGATAGGACTTGCGGCTCGCGCCGAAGACGACGGGGTAGCCGAGCGCGACCAGCTCCGGCAGGTGGATCGTGAGTTGCCAGTTGTGCTCGGCCTTCTTCGCGAAGCCGAGGCCCGGGTCGATCGCGATCCGGTCGGCGCGTACGCCGGCCGCGAGCGCGTCGTCGACCCGCTGGCGCAGCTCGTCGCGCACCTCCTTCACCACGTCGTCGTACGCGGCGAGGGTGTTCATCGCCCGGGAGTGGCCGCGCCAGTGCATGAGGATCCACGGACAGCCGGCCGAGGCCACGACCTTCGACATGACGGGATCGGCGAGGCCGCCGGACACGTCGTTGACCACCTCGACGCCGGCCTCGAGCGCCGCCGCTGCGACGCTCGCCCGGGTGGTGTCGATGCTCATCGGCACGCCTAGGGCGGCCAGCTCGCGGATGACCGGCACGACCCGGTCGGTCTCGGTGCGGGCGTCGATCCGGTCGGCGCCCGGGCGGGTCGACTCGCCGCCGACGTCGACGAGCTGGGCGCCGTGCGCGTACATCTGTGCCCCGTGCCGGACGGCGGCCTCGATATCCGCGTAGCGCCCGCCGTCCGAGAACGAGTCGGGGGTGACGTTGAGTACGCCCATCACCACCGGCTCCGTCGACCACAGCAGGTCACTCACGGGTAAACCGTACCGAGTGCCATTCCGTCGTACACATGTTCTATGGTGGTCACGTCAGGAATGGTGCCACCAGGGGGTGAGGTTCTTCGCAGCTTGGCAGAAAGAAGGCTCCGCCGTACGCTTTGCAATTGCTAATCATTCAGGCGTCGAGACGGATATCAACGGGTAGGTTTGGGATAAACCACCCAGCAGCACAGCAAGACGGGTTGGCGCACGGCAGGTACGACGAACCGCGTGGCCGGCCTGACAATCGCAGTGCCGCGGCTCCGCCGGCCGTCGGCACCTGGGGAGGTTTCCGATGATCGCCACAGAGCTCGTCGAGCTGGCGTGGGGCGCGAGCGCGCACGCCGTGGACGCGCTCGCCACGGTTCCTGGCCGGCTCGCATCGGCCGCCGCGGACCCGAAGGGCATCGACACCCAGGGCGTCGTCACGTTCTTCGCCTCGAAGATCGCGCCGATCCTGCTGGCCGTGCTCGGTGTCATCTTCATCGGCCGAGCCAGCCGCGGCGAGATATCGAAGGTGTTGACCAGTTCGGCGATCGCCATCGTCGGGCTTGCGTTCATCGCCGGCGCGGCGACCCTGTTCTTCGTCGGCGACTACCTCATCAACCTGATCTTCGAATAGGCCGCGAGGGCACACGATGCGGCTGCGCACCGACGACGACATCTACCGGGCCCGGCTGGTCTACCTGGGGCCGCCCGGCTACACGCTGCCCGTGCAGCTGCCCTATGCCCAATACGGGCTATTCATGCTGCTCGTGCCGCTCTACGTGTTCATCCACTACCTGTTCACGTTCAAAGTTGAACTGTTCCCGGCGTGGGAGATCGCGCTGGCGATCGTGACGACGTCCTACATCTTCCGCCACGTCGATCCCGACCGGCCGGCGCGGATGGTCATCCGCACCGCCCTGACCGACTGGCGTCGCACCCGCGAGCCCGCCGTGGAGCAGCGCGACCCGCGCATCGTCGCCACCGGCGTCCGCATCCGGGAGGAGCTCGTATGAGCGACCGGAGGGAGCTCACCGTCAGGCTGAGGGTGTGCGCGCATGGCACCGCCGCGCGGCGCCTCGGGGCGCAGAGCGACGGATGGCACGGCCCACCGCTGGGCCGTGGCGTGCGTGCCCACCCGCCGGCGGCCGCGGAGCCGAGCGAGGTCAGCGGATGAATCGACCCGTCCCGCCGGGCTCTCGTCCGGCCGACCCGCCGGGCGACGGCGGTGGTCACGGTGAGCGATCACGCGACTACATACCGGCCGATCTTGACGATGACGACCGCCACGAGAGCGAGCTGGTGCCGACGCCCGGTCACGGCGGCGTGGCGGTCTTCCAGGCGCCCCAACCGGCGCGGCCACGACAGGGCGGCGGTGGTCCGGCAGCCCGCCGCCACCCCGACCTCGACACCGACATCGACTCGCCGTTCCTGGACCTCTTCGGCGGCCCGCCCGCGTCGGCCACCGGCCCGCCCGCACAGGGTCCCGGCAACGGGGCGTCGCGCGCCACCGCCGACCCGGCCGCCTGGGTCGACGAGGCTCGCGCCCGTAACGAGGCGGCGGGACAGCAGCCGGCACACAACGGCCGCGCGCCCGACGCCGAACCCCCGGCGCCCCTCGGCGAGCCAGGCGCCGACGCCGCACCTGCCCAGGAAGCCGAGGCGGCCCCGCCCGACCCGCACCAGACCGGCCGACGCTCGGCGGACGTCCCGGCCGGCCGGACCACCGCTGACCCGGCCGACGCGCGCGACCTCCCCGGGACCGAACCCCGGACAGCGAACCCTCCGGCTGGACCACCAGCGGCGGCATCGCCAGACGCGGTCCGAGGCGGAGCGCGCACCGCAGACGTCCCGCCGGGTCAGGTCACGGCCGGCGGTCCAGGCACGCATGCCCCGGTTCAGCACGGCGGTCCGCTCCACGTGCGCAGCGATCCGCGCGCAGCCGAGAGCCCGCCCCGCCACGGCGACGCGGACGATCCCGGTCAGGCCGATCGACGCACCCCCGAGGGCGCCCACGGGCCGGACGAGGCGCGCGGTCAGCCGGTGCCGCCGCGGGGCAGCGCCGAACCGGCCGCCGGCCCCGCCGATCAGGGCCAGGGCGGCCCGCGCAACGGGTCCCCCCCGGAGGTCGGCCCGTCGGCCACCGGCTGGCCCGACGAGGGGCAGTCGGCCCGGCCCGGCATCGACGGCCGGACCGACCAGACCGGCTGGCCCGACGAGACCGGCTGGCCCGACGAGACCGGCTCGCCCGGCGACACGCAGTCTGACGAGGCGACCGCGCCGCACGACCGCGCCACGCCGGCCGAGGCCTCCGCGCGGAGCGGCACGGCGCGGGCGGACGACGTGGGCAACGAGCTCGACATCATGGCCCGCGACCGCCCCGACGCGCCGCTACCCGAGGCCGGGCAGCTGGCTCGACGGCCCGGCAAGCTCCGGCGGGCGTCGGCGGCCGGCCCGCCGGCCGTACCTTCGCCGGCCCGTGCGACCGCCCGGGTGGCGGCACGCGTGGAGGCCGACCCCGACCCCCACCTGCCCGCCGTACGCGAGAATGCCACGCCGCCAAAGCGGAAGGACAGGCACGAGCCGGCGCGCAAGCCGGTCATCGTCAAGCCGCCGGCGGTGAAGTTCGGCGACCGCGACCCGAGCATCGGGCTGGCCATCACCGAGATCGCCGGGCACCTGACCTTCACGCCCAACACGGTGACCGCCTGGTACTGGCTGCCCGAGGTGCGCTGGGCGTTCCGACCCGACGCCGAGCGCGAGGCGCTGCTGTCGGCGATTTCGGAGCAGTACGCCGGCCTCGCCGGCTTCCGGCTGCACCTGCGCCGCACCACCCGGCCATTCCCGGCCGACGAATGGGCGCGCACGGTCGACGCGCACACGCCGCAGCCGCTGGCGAGCGTGCCCGGCGCGGCGTCGTGGTCCGACCACCTGGTCGCCGCCCAACGCCATCTGCTGTCCGTCAACCACGCCGAAGGCCAGACCTATCTGGGCGTCACGTTCGCGCGCCGGTCGCTCGGCAGCTCCCTCAGCGAGAAGGTGCTACGCGCGTTCGGCCGCGGCGTCGCCGAGGGCGAGCGCAGACGCCTCGGCCGCATGGTGGAGCAGTTCGACGAGGTGCTCGGCGCGTTCGGCATGCGGGGGCGGCGGGCCACGCCGCACGAACTGGAGTGGCTGCTCTACCGGTCGGTGGCGCTGTGCATGGCGCCGCCCAACGCGCTCTCGCCGATCTCGGACGGCCAGTGGGAGCGCGGCGACCTGCTCGGGCTCACCGAACAGATCGAGCGCTACCGCACGCCGTACGGCTCGACCGTCAAGCTCGTCAACCGGATGAGCGGCGAGGAGCGGCACGTCGCCGTGTTGGCGGTCGGCCGGATGGAGCCCCTCGAGATCCCCGAGCGGCACGAGCCGTGGCTGCACTTCCACGAGCGGCTGCCGTGGCCGATGGAGCTCTCGTCCAGAGTGGACGTGCTGGGCTCGGGCGACTCGTTCCGCAACCTCGAGCACCGGCTCCGGATGATCCGGTCGCAGCAGCTCGACTACGCCGAGCACGGCATCGACGCGCCGCCCGAGCTCGAGCGGCTCGCCAAGCGGGCGCTCGTGATCGGCGACGAGATGACCACCGGCCTCCCGGTCGAGTCGGCCCGCGCCCACGGCTGGCACCGGATCGCCGTTGGGGGTCGCACCCGCGACGAGTGCCTGGAACGGGCCCGCCGGCTCATCCAGCTCTACTCGCGGGAGCTGCGGGTCTCCCTGCAGCACCCGAAGAACCAGGACTGGCTGGTCCGCGAGTTCATCCCGGGCGAGCCGATCGCCAACACCGGCTACATCCGCCGCATGCCGGTCAAGCTGCTCGCCGCCGCATTGCCGCAGGCGGCGTCCACCGTGGGCGACCGTCGCGGCGACCTGATCGGGCGCACGGCCGGCACCTGCCGCCGGCCCGTCTTCCTCGATCTGCATTTCCCGATGGAGGTGCGGGAGCGCTCCGGGCTGGCCGTGTTCGTCGCCGAGCCCGGCGGTGGTAAGTCCACGTTGCTCGGTGCGCTCGGCTACCTCGCGGCCCGCCGCGGCGTGCAGGTGACGTTGCTCGACCCGTCCGGCCCGCTCGCCCGGCTGTGCGCGATGCCCGAGCTGCGTCCCTTCTCCCGGGTGCTCAACCTGACCGGCTCGGAGCAGGGCACGCTCGCCCCGTACTCGCTCATCCCGACCCCGCTGCGCAGCGAGTTCCCGTTCGGGGCGAGCGGCGACCGGGAGTACGAGATCGCCGTCTCCAACGCGCGTGCCGAGCGACGCATGCTGGTGCAGGACATCTGCATGATGCTGGTGCCGCCGCAGGTCGCCCGGCAGGCGTCGACGGCGACGCTGTTGCGGCACGCCGTCCGCCAGGTGCCCGCCGAGGAGTCATCCACACTGGACGACGTGGTCGCATGCCTCGCCGGCATGACCGACGACGACGGCAAGGAGCTCGCCAACCTTCTCCTCGACACCGCCGAGATGCCGCTGGCGCTGCTGTTCTTCGGCCGGCAACCGGAGCACCTGCTGGGCGCCGACGCGGCCCTGACCGTCATCACGATGGCCGGCCTCCGGCTGCCCGACCTCAAGATCGAGCGGGAGTACTGGTCGGCCGAGGAAGCACTGGCGCTGCCGATGCTGCACACGGCACACCGGCTGGCCGTCCGCCGCTGCTACGGCGGCTCGATGTCGCAGCGCAAGCTGGTCGGTCTCGACGAGGCCCACTTCATGGAGGGCTGGCGCTCCGGCCGGTCGTTCCTGGTTCGGCTGGCCCGCGACTCCCGCAAGTGGAACCTGGCGGCTCTGGTCGCGTCCCAGAATCCCCGTGACATCCTCGGCCTCGACGTCCAGAACCTGGTCTCCACGGTCTTCGTCGGCCGCATCGCCGAAGACAGCGAGATCGCATCGGAGGCGCTGCGACTGCTGCGAGTGCCTACCAACGACGGGTACGAGGCGACGCTCGCCTCACTGTCCAACATCGACAGCTCGTCCGCGTCCCGGTTGGGCTTCCGCGAGTTCGTGATGCGTGACGTCGACGGCCGCGTGCAGAAGGTGCGGGTCGACGTCTCGTACGTCGAGGGTCTGCTCGACCATCTCGACACGACGCCGGTCATGCCGGCGCCGCAGCAGTTGATCCTGCCGGCCGCGCCGTCGCACCTGGAGGACTGAGGTGGCCCGGGCGCGCGCGCGTGTCATCCCGCTGGTGCTCGCGTTGATGGTGGCCGCCGTGGCGACGATCTCCTGGCCGGCGTTGGGCGCGACAGCCGCTCCGCCGATTCCGGCGAAGGCCCCCGGCAACGTATGCACCATCGACGAGTGGAAGGCCGACTTCAGGCGGTGCGTAGATGCTCTACCCGATGTCGCAGCTTCCCGCGCGCAATGCCTCAAGGCACCGACCCCGAGCAACCCCGACTCCGGCCTCGCGGGCTGGTTCGCCAGCCGGCCGGCGAGCTCCACCGGCTCGGGCGTGTCCGGCCTATACAGCGACTACGGCTATGCCGGCTACAGCTACACGACGTATGACGTCGACGGCGGCTGCGCCTCGACGCTCCTGCATCCGGACTACCGGTTCCTGACCACGGTCGCCAACGGCGAGTTCATGATATCGACGGCGGTGATCGGCGCCGCCAACTCCGTCCGCGAGCGCGCCTGGGACCCGCAGTCGATGTGGGGTTGGGCCAACCCGCTGGTCGAGCAGGCCACCAAGGCGGTTTACCACCAGGTCTTCACCGCGTTCGGCGCGATCACGCTGGCGGTCGTCGGGCTCTACCTGCTCTGGCGGTCCCGCCAGTCCGACATGAGCAACGCGATGACGACGGCCGGCTGGGCGCTGCTCGTGATGGTGGCGGTGACCGCGATCGCGGCCTGGCCGGTGAGGTCGGCCAACGTCGCCGACGGCGCGCTGGTCGGCACGCTCGGCGTCGTCCACGACGCCATCGGACCCCGGTCGCAGGCCCCCGCGAGCGGGCAGTGCCGGCTCGGCGATCCGAACGCGTGCCAGGACAACCGGCCGCCGGCCGTGCGGGCCAGCGACACCGTGACCGAGACGATGCTCTACCGCAACTGGCTGCGCGGCGTGCTGGGCTCGGCCGACAGCGAGACTGCGCAGAGGTACGGTCCGGCTCTCTACGACGCCAAGTCCCTGACGTGGGACGAGGCGGCGAGGATGGCACAGAACCCCAACACGCGCACGCAGACGCTGACCCTCAAGAACGACCAGTGGATGAAGGTCGCCGAGCAGATCAAGACCGAGGACCCGGAGGCGTACGAGTACCTGCAGGGCACCCGCGACATGGACCGGGTCGGCGCGGGCTTCATCTCGATGCTCGCCGCGGTGCTGTTCGCGATGTTCGACCTGACCGCGTCGCTGCTGGTGCTGCTCGGCTTCCTCATCTTCCGCTGGGCCGTGATCGCCGCGCCGATCCTCGGCACGATCGGCCTGCTACGCCCGGCCAGCGCCGGGCTGCGCCGGCTCGCCAACGCCGTGGTGGCGGCGGTGTTCAATATCGCGATCTTCGGCACCGGAGCGGCCGTCTACCTGTTCGCGGTGGACCTCGTCATGAACACGCCGACCCTGCCCGGCTGGCTGCAGGTCGTGCTGGTCTGGCTGTGCGGCGTGGTGGGCTGGCTGCTGCTGCGCCCCTACCGCCGGATCACCCAGCTCGGCGGCAAGGACGGCACCACGGCGATCACCTCGGCCGGGTCCTGGCATCGCCGGTTCTTCCGCGACATGCGGGAGGCGGCGCGGCTCGACGTCGTCGAGCCGGGCGGCACCGCGGAACCGGCCGTCGGCAGGCGCCGCCGGGTCGTGGTCGAGCAGACCAACCTGCGACCCGAGGCCAGGCTGGAAGACCCCGCACACGCGCTACCCTCCGCTCCGGACCGGTCCGGGGGACGTGAGCCGGCGGCGCCCGCACCCGTGACGGCCGGTCGTTCCGCCGTGACGGCCCGGCCACGGCCGCCGAGCCGGCCGGCGCAGTGGGTGGAACCGGACCTGCCCGAGGCCCCGGCCAGCTACGTGATCTACCGTCCTGACTCCGTCGAGGAGACCGAGCCGGTCCCGGCACCCGTGCCGAGGGTGCGCTCGGAAGCGAGGTGACCCGGTGCGGCGGGCGCTCCAGCTCATCGCGACCTCCGCCATGCGCTCACGGCGCCTGTGGGCAGCCGCAGCGCTGACGGTCGTGGTGTTGGGGATCGTCGGCGTGGCCCGAGCGATGTCCGGATCTTCCGAGCCCCTGGTGAGCGCGCCTCGTGCGCCGATCGCCGCTTCGGTGTCCATGGCATCCGACGCCGGCGACGACGGCGTCGCGACGACCGCCGAGCCGTCGGTCACGCCGAGCGCCGGCGCGCAGGCGGCGGAGGCGGTCGCGAAGGACTTCGCGATGGCGTGGCTCGACCGGACCGCCACGCCCGACGAGTGGCTCGCCGGCCTGCTGCCCCACGCGACGCCGGCACTCATGGCCAAGCTGCAGGGCGTCGACCCGCTCGGCGTGCCGGCCAACCGGTTGACCGGCACCCCGGCGGTCGTCCCGCGCGGTCAGGGCTACCTGGAGGTCTCGTTCCCGGTCGACTCCGGCACGTTGCGGCTGCGGATGGTCGCTCCGGAGGGTCGCTGGCTGGTCGACGGCGTCGACTGGGAGCGGGCATGACGTCCGCGGACGACGTTGACGGCGGTCGGCGGGGCCGGCGAAGGGTGGCGCTGCTGGTCGCGCTCACCGCCACTCTCCTGCTGCTGTGCTGCGGCGGCGGTGCCGCCGGCTTCTTCCTGACCGGCCTCGGCGGCGACGCGCCGACCGCGACGGCGTTCGGATGCGGCGGCGCCGGTCCGCTCTCGCCCGACGGCAAGCTGCCCCGGATCGAGCCGTACGGGGAGGCGCAGGTCCGCAACGCGGCGATCATCATCAACACCGGGGCGGAACTGAAGGTGCCGCCGCGCGGTTGGGTGATCGCCGTCGCGACCGCGATGCAGGAGTCGGCGCTCACCAACCTGCCGAACCTCGGTCCCAGCAACGACCACGACTCGGTCGGGCTCTTCCAACAGCGACCGAGCCAGGGCTGGGGCGCGCCCGCCCAACTCATGGACCCCGGCTATGCGTCGCGCAAGTTCTACGCCAAGCTGCTGACCGTCCCCAATTGGACGTCTCTTGCGCTGACCGACGCCGCCCAGCAGGTGCAGCACAGCGCGTTCCCCGACGCGTACGCCAAGCACGAGCCGGTCGCGTCGCAGATCGTCAACCTGCTGGCCGATGGCGCGGCCCGGGCGATCGGCGACGCGACCGGGGGACCGCAGTGCGCCACGCTCGGCAACGTCTCGGCGTCGGGCTGGACCACGCCGGTCGACGCCGTCGTCGTGTCGGACTTCCGCTCCCCGCAGCGGCCGGACCACAACGGCGTCGACCTCGGCGCCGCGCGGGGCACTCCGGTCCGGGCGGCGGCCGCGGGCGTCGTGATCGTCTCGCACTGCGACACCGACGACACGCCGCCGTACTCGTGCGACCACGACGGCTCGCCGCAGACCCCCGGCTGCGGCTGGTTCGTCGACATCCTGCACGCCGACGGCGTCATGACCCGCTACTGCCACATGGTGCAGCGACCCAAGGTCGTCGTGGGCCAGTCGGTCGCGGCCGGTGAGGTCATCGGGATCACCGGCACGAGCGGCCACTCATCCGGGCCGCACGTGCACTTCGAGGTCCACCTGGGCGGCGACCGAAGCAGCGCCGGCGCGATCGACCCGGTGCCGTTCATGCGCGAACACGGTGCGCCGCTCGGCACACCGGCCTAGCCTTTAGTCCGGTCAGGGCGGGCGGGTGGGCGCCTAGGCTCACCTCGTCCGGTACGGCCGGCAGCGACAGAGGAGGCACCGTGCGGGAGCGGAGCGAGGCGCCGTCGGTGCGGGAGCGGAGCGGGCGCACCATCGGGCTCAGCAGCCCGGCTCGCGGCGGTGCCGAGCCAAGCGAGGAGCCGTCCGTGCGGGAGCGGAGCGGGCGCACCATCGGGCTCAGCAGCCCGGCTCGCGGCGGTGCCGAGCCAA
>DATDJX010000288.1:0-9824 GCA_036520275.1 Asanoa sp. | reverse complement strand
GCGCCCGGGCCGCTCGATCGGCGCCGACGTGGGTGGTGTCGTCGGCCCGGGCCCGCCGGCCGGCGCCCGGGCGAGCGAGATCGCCGGCGCCGGCGCGGGCGCGGCCGGCGGCACGGTCGCGAGGACCACGACGGCGGCGGTGACCGCGGCCGCGGACGCCGCCGCGCCGGTGGCCACCAGCGGTCGCCCGCGCGGCCACCGGGCCTTACGGATCGGCATCTCGACGAGCAGGTACGACGCGACGGCCACCACCACGGTGACCGCGAACCTGGTGGCGAGCAGCGCTGTCCCGGTCAAACCGGTCCGCGACCCGCTCAGCCACTGGAACAGCGGCCAGTGCCAGAGGTACAGGCCGTACGAGATCCGGCCGACGGCGACCAGCGGCGCGAGCGAGAGGAACCGGGCCGTCGGCGAGCGCGGGCTCGCCACCGCGTGGGCGATGACCGCCGCCGTGGCGAGCGCGGCCACCGTGAGGCCGCCGCGGTAGAGCCACATGGTGCCGCCACCGGCCGTCGCCCACAGCGCGGCGGTCAGCACGACGCCGGCGAGCGCGAGGCCGCCCAGCAGGCGATGCCGCTGCGCGTCCCCCTCGGCCGGACGGCCGGCGAGCAGCGCCGCGAGGCCGCACCCGATGAGCAGCGCGACGGCGCGGGTGTCCGTGCCGTAGTAGTCGCGGTCGACGTGCCGCGGGTCGTACAGCATCGCCGCGGCGAGCGCCGACGCGACGCCGCCGGCGACGCACAGCCCGAGCACCGCGCGGGGGCGCGCGGCCGGCCGCCGCACCAGCGCCAGGACCGCCAGCAGCACGAGCGGCCAGAGCAGGTAGAACTGCTCCTCGATGCCAAGCGACCAGGTGTGCTGCAGCGGCGAGGGCGGTGCCGTGGCGGCGAAGTAGTCCCCGCCGCGGTCCATCATCCGCCAGTTGGCCACGTACGCGACGGCGGCCAGCGCGTCGGCGCGCAGCCCGGGCCATTCCGACGGGGGAACGAGCACACGGGAGACCGCGGCCACCGCGACGAGCATGACCAGCAGGGCGGGCAGCAACCGGCGGGCGCGGCGGCCCCAGAACGCCGGCAGGTCGATCCGGCCGGAGCGGGCGCTCTCGGCCAACAGCAGCGAGGTGATGAGGAAGCCGGAGAGCACGAAGAACGCGTCGACGCCGAGGAAACCGCCGGGCAGGAACCCGACGCCGCCGTGGAAGGCCAGCACCGCGAGGACCGCGAACGCCCGGACACCGTCCAGGGCGGGTCGGTACGCGTACGGCTGTGTCGTCACGCCCTCCCGGCTGCCCACCGGTGAGCAGCGTAGTCGTCCGGACCGCGATCGGGGTCGAACCGCGACAACTGGGCCCGGATGTCCAGGAACCGGTGCGATCATGAGCGGGATGGTGTGGACCGAGCCGCTGTTCCAGCTGCCGCGACCCACCGGGCCGCACGCCGTGGGACGCACCGCGCGGGACTGGACCGACGCCGGGCGGCCGGCACCGTCGGGTGGCCGGCGGGCGTTGCGCCGGCTCCCCGTGTGGCTGTGGTACCCGGCGTCCGAGACGCACGCCCGCCCGGGGCCGTACCTGCCCGCGCTGGCCCGGTTGACGGGTCTCGCCAACGGTGTCGTCGCCGGCCGGGTGCGCGCGCACGCCGTATCGGACGCCACGCCGGCGGCCTCCGGCGAGCTCTGGCCGGTGGTGCTGTTCGCGGCGGCACAACCGCCGCTGCTCTACACGGCACTGTGCGCGGAGCTGGCGAGCCACGGGTACCTGGTCGCCGCCGTCGGCACCACGGCGGAGCCCCGGCCCGCGTCGCTCGCCACGGGCTCCTTCCCACGCGACCTGCGGGAGCGGTCGCGGCTGGCCGCCACCCGGGCCGGCGACCTGCGCTTCGTGCTCGGCGAGCTGGCCCGTGCGGCGCCAGACACGCTGCGCGACCGGTTCGACCGCGACCGGTCGGCCGTGGTGGGGCACGCCATCGGTGGCGCCGCGGCCGCGGTCGCGAGCGAGCAGGGTCCGCCCGTCCGGGCCGGCGCGGCGCTGGACTCCGTGCTGTGGCGGGAACCCGCCGCGGCCGGTGTGGAGGCGGCCTTCCTGCAGGCGTTCGGCGCGCACCCGGAGTACGTACTGCCGTGCGACGAGGCGGTCCGCCGGGGGTTGACCCGCTCGGCGCAGTACTGCGCCGACGATCGCGCGACGACCGTCGGCGCCTGGCAGGCGCTGCACGACAGCGCCCGCCCCGGCTACAGCGTGCGGGTGCGCGGCGCGGCCGGCGGCAGCTTCACGGACGCGCCGATGCTGCCGCTGTACCGGTGGTCGCCGTTGCGCCGCACGCTTTCCGCTGGTGGCGGGCCGACCGGCACGGAGGCGTGGCGGGCGGCGACGGACCTGCTGCTCGCGTTCCTCGACCGGCACCTGCGGGCGGCCCGGGCGCCGCTGCTGGACCGGCTCGCCGCGGACGGCCGCTTCGAGGTGGCGCCGCCGGCCGTGCTGTTCGCCGGCCGTTGAGCCGGGGCCGCCCGGTCATGGCCGCGGCGCGGCTAGGAGCCGAGGATCTGGCGCTTCTGGGCCTCGAACTCCCCGTCGGTGAGTACCCCCTGCGCCTAACTCTCCGAAAGGACCCGGGCGGCGGCCGGGTCGTGACGAGGGGGAGCGATGCCCCGGCTGCTGCTCGCCGTCCCGACCCGGCTCCGCGCGACACTCGTCGTGGAGAGCTCGTTCGTCCTGGGCGCCCAGGGCCGGGGGCGGACGGCGGTGTCTGCCCCCGGCGCGACCGGCCTGGATCAGGCGGGCGGTGCGAAGATCTCGAGCGCGATGCCGTCCGGGTCACGGAACGAGAGCCCCGAACCGTAATGGGCGTCGACGATGTCGCCGTGCTTGATGCCGAGGTCGTCCAGCTTCCGCTGCCAGGCCTCCAGCTCGGCGCGGTCGGCGACGCCGAACGACACGTGGTCCAGGCCCAGCCGCCGCTCGTCGAACGCGTCGCCGGCCGGCACTCCCTCGGGGAACCCGTGCAGACCGAAAAGCGTGCCGCCGACGAGGAAGACGGTGTGGTGGAAGGGACCGGTGTTCTCGTCGAGCACCGGATCGCTGCCGAGCAGTTCCCGGTACCACGGGACGCTCCTCGACAGGTCCGAGACGGTCACGGCGACGTGTGTGATACCGGGAAACGTGCTCATTGCGGTAATCCTTTCCTAGCGTGGTGTGGCGTGGTGTGGTCAGGACCGGGGAACCGCGGCCACGAACGCCTCCTCGCCCCACCAGTCGCGGTAGTCGTCCGCGCCGACGAGGTCGATGAGGCCGGCGGTCTGGCTGCGGTGGGCGCGCAGCGCGGCGAACTTGCGGTGCCGCGTCGGCTCGTCGCACGCAAACACGTACGCGAGCTCGTCGTCGGTGGCGATCGGGGCGGGAGACTCGGCCCAGATGCCGCTGCGCTCGTTCAGCCGCGCCCAGCGCCGGTGGAACGCCTCCGTCGTGGTGGCGTACCAGAGCCGTCCGCGGCTGCCGGTGCGGTGCCAGGCCCGCGTGGCCCATGCGGACACGGTCCGGTGATCCGGGTGACCGGTCATGCCGTCCGGACCGAACGTCACGACCGTGTCCGGCTTGACGTCGTCGAGCAGCGCGACGAGTCGGTCGACGGCCTCCGCATCCGGCACGTCGGCGCATCCGCCATCGGCGTAGCCGAACACCACGTGCTCGTCCACGCCGATCGCCGCGAGGCTCACCGCCAGCTCGTCGCGCCGCTGCGCCGCGAGCCGCTCGGGCGGCCAGCCCACCGGGTCGTCGGTGCCCTGGTCCCCCAGCGTGGCGGTCATGACGACCACCCGGTTGCCTGCGTCCCGCACCGCCGACATGAGGCCCGCCGACAGGTAGGCCTCGTCGTCCGGGTGCGCCCACACGCCGAGCACGGTGCCAAGCTCCCCGGGCGTCGTGGGGCGCGCAGCCGTGTCCCCCCTGTCCATGCCGACCATCTTGCCTTCGCCGGTTGCAGCGCCGTTGCATCTCGCGGAACCCGGTCCCACGCGTGGTCACACGGCGCGGCACGATCGTGGGTGAACACCACGCGCGAACGAGCCGCGCGAGAAGGACAACCAAGCGAGAAAGGCACAACGATGCGGCAACCCGACTGGCCGGCGGCGCTGGACGAGGCGTACGCACATGCCCTGGCCCACCTGACCGGGCTGCCGCGCCGGCCGGTGGGCGCCCGGTCCACCCCGGCACAGCTGCGCGCGGCGCTCGGCGGTCCGGTCCCCGAGGAGCCGACGCCGCCGAAGGAGGTCGTCGCGACGCTCGCCGAGGCCGTCGACCCCGGCCTCGTGGCGACCGCGAGCGGCCGCTTCTTCGGTTTCGTCTTCGGCGGCGCGACCCCGGCGGCCGTCGCGGCCGACTGGCTGACATCGGTCTGGGACCAGAACGCCGGCCTGTACGCGACGAGCCCCGCGGCGTCCGTGGCCGAGGAGGTCGTCGCGGCCTGGCTGCTGGAGCTGCTCGGGTTGCCCGCGCACGCCTCGGTCGGCTTTGTCACCGGCGCCCAGATGGCCAACTTCACGGCGCTCGCGGCGGCGCGGCACGAGGTGCTGCGGCGCGCCGGATGGGACGTGGAGACCGGCGGGCTGATCGGCGCGCCGCCGATCCGCGTCCTCGCCGGCGCCGACCGGCACGACACCATCGACCGCGCGCTGCGCTTCCTCGGCATCGGCACCGCCGCGATCACCCCGATCGCCGTCGACGACCAGGGCCGGATGCGCGCCGACGCGCTCGCGCGGGCGCTGTCCTCGGGCGGCGGACCGACCATCGTCTGTGCCCAGGTCGGCAACCTGAACACCGGCGCGGCCGACCCGGTCGCGCGGATCTGCGACCTCGCCCACGCGGCGGGTGCCTGGGTGCACATCGACGGCGCGTTCGGGCTCTGGGCCGCGGTCAGCCCGACCCTGCGGCCGCTGCTCGCCGGCGTCGAACGCGCCGACTCGTGGGCCACCGACGCGCACAAGTGGCTCAACGTTCCGTACGACTCGGGCCTGGTCATCTGCGCGCACCCGGCGGCGCACCGCGCGTCGATGGGCGTGCGGGCCGCGTACCTCCTCCACGCGGAGGGCGGCGAGCGGGACGCGCTGGACCACACCCCGGAGTTCTCTCGGCGGGCCCGCGGCTTCGCGGTCTGGGCGGGTCTGCGGGCGCTCGGCCGCTCGGGCGTCACCGAGATCGTCGAGCGGTGCTGCGCGATGGCGCGCCGGTTCGCCGAGCGGCTCGACGCGGCCGAGGGCGTGACCGTCCTCAACGACGTGGTCCTCAACCAGGTGTTGGTGGCCTTCGCCGGCGGTGACGACCACACCCGGCGGGTGCTCGACGCGGTCCGCCGCGACGGCACCTGCTTCCTGACCGGCACGACCTGGCAGGGTCAAGCGGTGATGCGCGTCTCGGTCACCAACTGGTCCACCGACGAGTCCGACGTGGACGCGAGCGTCGCGGCGATCCTGCGGTGCGCCGCCGCCGACCGCCAGCCCGCCGGACGCTAGCCCGTCAGGGAGACGCCCAGCTCGCCGGCGCGGGCGGCGACGTCGCGGCGGTTGCGGGCGCCGAGCTTGTCGAGCACCGCGGCCACGTGGTTGTCCACCGTGCGCACCGACACGACGAGCCGCTGCGCGATCTCGCCGTTGCTGAGGCCCTGCGAGAGCAGGCGGGCGACCTCCACCTGCCGCTCGGTGAGGCCGGCCGGGTTGCCCCTCGTGGTCCCGAGCGGACCGCGCGGGATCCGGCTGACGCCGCGGTCGCGCAGCCGGGCCCGCACGATCCGGGCGAGCGGCTCGGCGCGCAGCCGGTCCAGGATCGCGAGCGCCGCGAGCAGGTTGTCCGGGTCCGGGCCGTCGGCCAGCGCGGCCGCCTGCTCGTACGGGTTGCCGGCCGCCGCCCACGCCGCCGCCGCCTCCCGCCACCGCCCGACGGCCAGCAGACCGTACGGGTGGTCCGCGTCCCCCCGGGCCGGCCCACCGCCGGCGCGGGCGTGCCAGAGCGCCAGCTCGGCCCGGACCGCCGGGGAGCCATGCCGGCGCGCCTCGGCGTACCGGGCGGCCAGCGCGACCGCCTCGGATCCGATGTCTCCGCGCAGCCAGGCGGCCTCGGCGCGGGTGACCGCCGCCGGCCCGGTGCGCTGCAGCTCTCCTATGCCGTCGGCGACCGCCGACGCCTCGGCGACCCGGTCGGCCGCCTCCGGCAGGCCGCGGCGCACGGCGATGCGCGCGGTCGTGACCAGCGGCACGAACCGGATCGGTGGCTGCAGGTCGAGGTCGAGCTCGAGCCGGGCGGCACGCATCGCCTCGTCCCAGTCGCCGGTCGCGAACCGCAGCATGATCTGCTCGCCGGACAGGTACCGCAGGAAGCCGAGGTACTCGGTGCCCTCGGCGAGCGCCAGGCCGTCGGCCAGCAGCTGGCCGGCCGCCGCGTAGCGGCGGTCCTCGATCTGGTCCCAGATCAGGTTGACGTAGGCCCGGCAGGCGTGTTCGACCTCGCCGGCGTCGAGCGCCACCCGCAGGCTCTCCCGCATGAGCTCCCGCCCGCGCGGCGCGTCGGTGTGGGCGAGCGCCACGCCGACGTTGTTGAGCGCGTGCGACACGATGCCCGGGGCGCCGACCGCGCGGGCCATCGCGGCGGCCCGCTCGCCGAGCGCGACGGCCTCCTTGTCGCGGCCGGACAGCGCGTACAGCTGTGAGCGGCCGGACAGCGCCATGGCCAGCGCCGGCGATGCGATGCCACCGTCGAGAACCGCGACCGCCTCCTCGCTCGACTCCTCGGCACCCGGCACGTCGCCGGCCCACCACCGCATCCGCGACAGCCACCGCAGTGCGGCGCCGAGCGGCTCCGGGTCGCCGGCCGCGCGGCGCAGGGCGACGGCCTGCCGCTGGGCCGTCACCGCCGCGTCGGCGTCGCCGAGCGTGTAGGCCTCGACGGCGTACGCCTCCAGCAGTCCCACCCGCCGCTGCGGCGGGAACCGGTCGGCGTGCTCCAGCATCAGCCGGTAGTGCGCCGCGGCTTCGCGGTGGGCGCCGGCCTCGGACGCCTCGCGCGCCGCGCCGGGCCCGTACGTCGTGAGCGCTTCGACGTCGCCGGCCTCCGCCGCGTGGTGCACGATCCGGGACAGGTCCGAGCCGGGCCGGGCGACGAGGGCGGCGAGCACGCGACGGTTCCACTCCACCCGCCGCGCGGACGGCGTGGCGTCGGCGATCGCGCGGCGGGTCAGCTCGTGCAGGAACGTGGCCCGCACCGGCGAGACGACCAGCAGTCCGGCCCGCTCCGCCGTCACCAGCCCGACCATGCCGCCCGGCACGAGCGCCTCGACCAGCCAGCGGTCCAGTGTGGACGGCACGACGGCGAGCTGCTCGACCACGTCGCGGGTGGCCGGGTCCAGGCCACCGACCCGGGCCAGCACGGCGTCCGCGATGGTCGGCGGCACCCCGCCGGTCTGGCGGGCGGCAAGCACCTCGGTCACGAAGAACGGGTTGCCCGACGTCACCGCGAAGACGTCGTCGGCGTCCAGGCCGCTGGCCGCGCTCAGCCGCCGCACCGCGTCCGACGACAGCCGGGACAGCGGCAGCCGCCGGACCCGCTCGGTCCGCGCGGCCTGACCGAGCAGCCGGCGCAGCGGCTCGCCCGCGGAGGGCTCGTCGTCGCGGAACGTCAGCACCAGAACGGCCGGCAGTTCGCGGACCCGGCGGGTGAGGTACTGCAGCACGTCGAGGGTGGCCTCGTCGG
This sequence comes from Asanoa sp., assembly GCA_036520275.1. Lineage (GTDB taxonomy): Bacteria > Actinomycetota > Actinomycetes > Mycobacteriales > Micromonosporaceae > Asanoa. The sequence goes on along the minus strand of DATDJX010000288.1, from coordinate 2,092 downwards.
CCCAGTGCACGTCTTCGATCGCGAGGACGGTAGGGTGGCCGGCCCAGTCGAGCTCCGCGCGCAGCGCGTCGAGTACCCGGCCCCGGTCGGCGCCGTCGGCCAGCGCCCGGGTCAGCTCGGGACCGACGTGGCCGACGAGGTCGCGCAGGGGGCCCAGCACCCGGGGCGTCGCCAGGTCGTCGCAGTAGCCGACGAGCAGCCGCCCCTCCGCGGGCAGGACGGTGCGGGCGGCGCGGACGAGGCTGGACTTGCCGATGCCGGCCTCGCCGGATACCAGCGCCACCGATCCGGCCCCGGACGCCGCCTCCCGGGCGGCCGCCGCGAGTTCGGCCAGCTCGCGGCCGCGCTCCAGCAACGTGCCCGCCACCCCGGAATCGTCCCACGTGGGGCCGGTCACCGGCCCCGCCCCGCGGTGTCCGGTGACCGATATAGGCAGCGCGCGGCCCGGCATAGGTAGTCGGCACCGATCCGCGGACGCCGCCCGCCGGCCTACCGTCGGGACACCGGAGAGGGGGTACGGCGATGGTCGTGGACGAGGACCGCGTCACCACGCTGCTGGACCGGGTCGTGGCCGACGTCGGGGCCACCCTGGCGGCCGGCAACGTGGTGGTCGGTGACCGGCTCGGTCTGTACAAGGCGCTGGCGGACGGGCCGCAGCGCCCGCAGGAGTTGGCGGCGCGCACCGGCACGGCCGCCCGCTACGTCGAGGAGTGGCTGCGCGGGCAGGCCGCGAGCGGATACGTCGCGTACGACGCGACGGCAGGCGCCTACAGCATGACCGCCGAGCAGGTCGCTGTCTTCGCGGACCCGGACGGCGAGGTGCACGCGCCCGGAGCCTTCCGGACCGCGCTCGCCGGCCTGCGCGCCGAGCCGCACGTCACAAGGGCGTTCCGGGGCGACGCGCCGCTGCGCCGCGACGAGCGGGACGGCAACGCCGGCGACTACGCCCGCTACCTGGATCCGCGCTGCCCGCAGGACCTGCTCTCGCGTTGGATCCCCGCGCTGCACGGCGTCGAGGAGCGGTTGTGTGCCGGCGCCCGGGTCGCCGACGTCGGGTGCGGCCGCGGCTACCTGACGCTGATGATGGCGCGAGCGTTCCCGCGCTCGACGTTCGCCGGGTCCGATGACCGCCCGGCGGCCGTTTCCCGCGCGCGCCGGGCGGCCTCGGCCGCGCTGCTGGACCGCCGGGTGGGCTTCGAGGTCGCGGCGCCGCAGTCGTTCTCCGGCGGGCCGTACGACCTGGTCACGACCTTCGGGATCCTGCATGACCTCGGTGACCCCGCCGGTGCCGCCCGCCAGGTGCGCCGGTCGGCGGCCGACGGCGGGACCTGGCTGCTCGTGGAGCCGTACGCGGGTCGGAGCGTCAGCGAGAACCTGACGCCCGTCGGGCGGCTCTTCTACGCGCTGTCCGCCTGGCACAGCGTGCCGCGGGCGCTGTCCGAACCGGGCTGCTATTCCCTCGGCGCGCAGGCCGGCGAGGAACCCGTGCGAAAGCTGGTCCACGACGCGGGCTTCACCCGGTTCGAAAGGGTCGGCGAGACCGCGCTGTCCATCGCGTACGCGGCGAGGCCGTGATGGGGCGCGCGGTGCGAATCGGCGTCGTCGGTCCCGTGGAAGTCTGCGTGGACGGTCGGGTGCTGCAAGCCAAGGACGTCGGCAGCCGCAAGGCACGCACGCTGCTCGCGTTGCTGGCCGTCGAGCGGCCCCGCCCGGTGTCGGTCGACCACGTCGTCGACGCGGTCTGGCCAGAGGCGCCGCCGCGCCGGCCGGTGCCCGACGTGGCGACCCTCGTCAGCCGGCTGCGCATGACGCTGGGGCGGGACGCGCTGCTCGGTGCCCGCACCGCGTACCGGCTGGGTGATGACGTCGGAGTCGACCTTTCCGACGCGCAGGACCTGGTCGCCGACGCGGAGAGCCGCATGGCGGCGGACCCGTCGGGCGCGCTGGAGGCCGCCCGGCGCGCGGTGCGGGCGCTGGACCGCGGCGGCGTCCTGCTCGACCAACCGCTGGCGGACTGGGCGGAGCCGGCCCGCGCGCTGCAAGGCGTGCTGCTGCGGAGGGCCCACCACGTCGCGGCCGCGGCGGCGCTGCG
>DATDJX010000287.1:0-3897 GCA_036520275.1 Asanoa sp. | reverse complement strand
GTGATCGCCTTCTACGCCTCGGCCCGCAGCCTCCAGATCGGCGACGGCGTCGAGGTCATCGCGCTCACCTCCGTGACCGCCAACCTCACCGCGATCATCGGCGGGATCCTCGTCTTCCACGACCCGATCGGCTCCGGCGCTGTCGGGATCACCGGCCGCTTCCTTGCCTTCTGCCTCGTGATCGCCGGTGCAGCGCTCATGCCCGCCCCCATGCGCGCCACCCCCGACGCGGCCTAACACGCCGAGCGGCGCGTCCGTCACCCTCGCGCGCGGGGCAGCACTAAGAACGCGATCGCCGCGTGCTGCAGCGCGGCCGCCGCTGCCGGCGACCAGCCCCGCCCCGAGCGTCGCGATCACGGTCAGAACAGCGAGCGCCCCGACCCAACCCAGTAGCACGTACAGGCAGCGCGACAGCCACTCCGGCGCGTCGATCCACGCCAGCGTGAGCACGATGCCCGCGGCGGCGCCCCCCCACACGGCGATCACGAGCGCGCCGGCGAGCGCGCCCGCGGCCGAGCGCCACCGCACACGGTGATACCGCGCGCTGCTCGCGAACAGCGCCGCGACGCTGACGGCGTAGATCGCCGCCGCCAGCCGCGCCCGGGCCGACGGTGCACTGAGCACCAGCGCGGTCCCGTGAAGATCGAGGCGACGAACGCTCACTGGTGCGTGACACCGCGCAGGCGTGACGTGGCCGGCCCGGGCTGCGGATCGCGCACGTCGGAGCCGCCATCGGGACGCCGGCATAGGGACGAGAGGCGAATTTCCGTCGTGGCGCACCCCCAAGCGCCGCGCGCGCGGGGTATTCTGGCTTCGTGTCCGCCACCACCCCGGGCAACGGCGAGGGGCAGCCCGACGCCGAGCGCGAAGCGCGACGCGCCGCGCGCAGCGAGCGCCGGGATGCGCCTGCGGAGCGGCCGGGCGGAATGATTCCCAGTGGCCGTAAGCGGCTGCCACTGGAGGCGCCGCTCATGCGCGTCGTGGCCACCGGCGGCATCGTCGGGATCGGCGTGGTGATCGCCGCGATCATGGCCTCGCAGGACTCCCAGGGGTGGCTGATCGGCTTGGTGGTGTCGATCGTGTCGGTGGTGCTGGCCGCCGTCCTTTGGTCCTCGCGGCGACTTTGAGCGCCACCCGCGTCGAACTCGTGTAACGGCCCACCGCGAAGACGAGATGACGCCGAGGCGCCCGCTGGGGACAGGACGCCCGGGCGCGTCCGCAAGTCAGCTCCCGACGGGAGGAGCCGGAACTCGTTGCGCGCCGACACGCGGCGGCTCGGTGCGGCACGTAGCGCTGCGGGTCCTCCGCCTGAGTCAAGTCCCGGGACGCGGTGGAGGAGCGGAGCGCTGGCCTCGTTGGTGAGGGCGTTGGGCGGCTCAGGTCTGGCTCAACTTGGGCTGGCTCTCGAACGTGCGCGAGACGCTCGTCGCGGGGACCGAGTGCGAGCTCGCACGCCCCGACGGCAGCCGTCAGCGTATCCGCGGCAACCGCAGGACACCTCGGTCGCCACCGACCACTACGAGACGATCGGCGCGGCCACGCTCGGGGCGGGCCGAAACCTCGTGTCGTGCCGAGACATCCCGTTCGGCCGCGTGACGCGCCGCGAGCGCCTCCGTCGCGAGCACGGGTTCGTCGTCGAGCGCGGCTCGCGGACGACAGGCTGGGCGGGCGGGGCTCCTGTCCGCAGCGCGGCCGCGCTCGTGCTCGGCGTCCCGGCGGGCCTGCGAGGGCCCGCCAGGACGCTTGCGGTCGCGTGAGATCAGTCCATCATCAGTCCGTGATGTCGGCCCGGCTGACTGTGAACGTGGGCACCGGCTGACCGTCTTCGTCCTGCCGCCACCCGCTGGGGGCCAGGAGCCGAGCCTTGAGCACAACGGTGTCGGCACCGGCCAGCGCGGTCGTAGCCGCGGCGCCGGTCAGCTGCTGCCCTGCGGCGTCGAACACCGTCGTCGCGGGGCTGATCAGCGCGACGCCGTCGCCGCCGACCAGCTGGGCGGCCTCGGTTGCCAACGCCTGGGGCACGTCGCACACTTCCTCGATCGAGATCGGGAGCTCGTTGCCGGTCATCCCGTCCGCCGAGGCGGTGACGGTTGTGGTGATCGCGTAGAACGCATTGCTGAAGATCAGCGGCGGGTCGTCGTCTTGCGCAACCCGCGCGAGCCTGGCGTCCTCCGGCGGGCTGGCGCAGACCTTCGGGCCGCCGGGAACGCCGGGAACGCCGGGAACGCCGGGAGTGCCGGGAGTGCCGGGCGCGCCGGGAGCACCGGGCTTCACGATCGTCACGATCTCGCAGCCCTGCACCTTGACCTCATCGGCCGGGTCGACCCTACAGATGTCCTTGCCCGGTCCCCCGTTGACGACACGGTCCCGACGGCCGTCGACGGTGTTCAGGCGGTCAGCGCCCCGCCCTCCCGACAGCCGATCCCGGCCGGGCCCTCCGGCGAGTCGATCCCTGCCGGACCCTCCCGAGAGTCGATCCTTGCCACCGCGGCCCTTAATCCGGTCGTTGCCGCCGAACGACTTGACCACGTCGGCCTTTGCGGTGCCCACGATCCTGTCGGCTCCCTTGGTGCCGAGCATCCGCTTCGCCTGCGCGGGCCCCGCCGAGGCGAGCATCAACGAGGCAAGGGCCGCGACCACCACGAATGCGATGGTTCGCTTGCTCAGCCGTAAGAACTGCCGGTCTGGGAACTCCATGATTCCTCCGTTTCGTGGCGGACTGCGGTCCGCCGTCGGTCAGCATCGATTCGAGCCGTTGCCGAACAGGACCCGGTGTCGCCGCCCCAGGTGCCGTACTGGTTGACGCTGATCGTGTACGCGCATTGGTCGAGGAGCTCGAACTCCTCAACCGGCCGCATGTCGGTCAACCCGCCTCTCCGGGTTCGTCCTGCGGCCCGCGGCCGGTCACCAGGTCGAGTGGAAGGTGCCCGGGCGCACCGCCGGCGGGATCTCGCGCACAGTGGGAAGGCTGTAGGCGCGAGCGGTGGCGGGGCGGCGGGGTGTGACGGTGGCGGTCACGGCGAAATCCTCGGAGACGCGATGTGGATGTCGGTCCGGCTCATGGCCGAGATGGTCCCCGCGTCCGCCGGGTGATTCGACCGCACTGGCTACCGTCCTGCGGTCCGGCAACCCCGGCGCCTGGGTATGGCCAACCGGACATCTGTGACCGACGACCCGGCGACGACGGTCGGGCCAGGCACGCATGGGCGGCGCGCCGTCGGGAGAGCAGACTGGGGTTCGCCGTGAACCGCGCCGCGCTCCAAGGAAGATGACCGTGTTCGAGACACCGACCGTGCGCGAAGGCGGGCCCGTGCTGCACGTGGACTCGCGGCACCGCCCGTGACGCGGATAAGCTCGCAATCGCAGACGAGCAGCAGCCAGCGGGCGACGGCCGGGCGCTGCTGCCGTTCGTCCGTTCCGGTCGTCTGATCCTCGCCGTGCGAGACGCATGCAGCCAGGCGAAGCAGCAGTCGCGGCTCGGCCCGCGTCGCTTGCGGGGAGTGTCGTGCAGGCGGAGGTAGCGCAGTTTCCGATCGCGTCTGCGGCAGACCGTATCGCCGTGAGTAGCCCGCGAACGTACCGTCGACGTCGTTCCCAACACTTCAGGAGACTCCCATGCCCGACTCTGACACCGGCGAGCGCGTCACCGACGTGCTCAACCTGCCATCGCGCGATGGACTCGTCGTCAACGCCGTCCGCGTCGACTACGAGCCGGGCGGGTTCTCGCGCGTTCACCGGCACCCGGCCGGCGCATACGTGTACGTGATCGACGGCAGCGTAATCTTCGGGATCGATGATCGCGAACCGGTCGTGCTCAAGGCGGGAGACTCGTTCTACGAGCCGCCGGGCGCGCTCCACGCCGTGTCGCGCAACGCGAGCCAGGAGCTCCCGGCGAGC
>DATDJX010000286.1:0-4001 GCA_036520275.1 Asanoa sp. | reverse complement strand
CCGATGTCGTTGGTGATGCGGGACTGCACCTCGCCGGTGCGGGTCCGGGTGAAGAACCCCACGGACTGCCGGTGCAGGTGGCCGAAGACGTCTGTGCGGAGGCGGTGCATGACCTGCTGGCCGACCTTCGTGGAGATCCAGGTCTGAACCACGCCGAGGGCGGAGGTGGCGGCGGCGACGGCGACCATGCCGACGACCAGCCAGAGGAGCAGGCGGACGTCGCGCTGGGGTAGGGCGACGTCGATGACGCGTCGCAGCAGGAACGGCGTGGCCATCGCGATGATCGACGAAGCGACGATGATCGAGGTGACGACGGCGACCTGCCACCGGTGCGCGGCGAAGAGGCGGCCGATGCGGCGCAGCGAGACGGTCCTCGCCTGCGTCTTCTCGGCGGCGGTGACGGTTTTGCGGTCCAAGGTCCTCCTTCGTGATGCTGAGGTAACCTCAACATGAGGGAACAACCGCGATCGCTGGTACGGTATTCCGGTGTCCGACGAGGAGGGGCTCGCCGAGTCGTTCTGGGCCGTCGCGCGGCGGTTGCGCCACCTGACCCGTCAGGCGCTGGAGCCCTGGCACGTGACGCCGTCGCAGTCGCGGGCACTCGGCGTGCTGACGCGGCACGGGCCGGTGCGGCTCAGCGAGCTCGCCGAGCACCTGCGGATCGCCCCACGCTCCGCGACCGAGGTGGTCGACGACCTCGAGGCGCGCGGGCTGGTGGCGCGCCGACCCGACGCGGCCGACCGTCGTGCCGTGCTGGTGGAGCTGACCCCGGCCGGCTCGCGGACGGGCGCCGCGATCGCGGAGGCGCGCGAAGCCGAGGCGGAACGGTTCTTCGCGAGGCTAGGCCCCGACGACCGCGCCCAGCTCAGCCGGATCCTGCGCTCCCTCACGGAGTGACGGCCGGTTTCTGTCGGGGGGTCGGTGCACGATGTCCCCATGACTGTGACAGGACGCCTGGAGCTCGTCGCGCTCGACGCGCGCGACAACGAGCGGCTCGCCTCGTTCTATGCCACCCTCGCCGGCTGGGAGATCGTGCGCAAGGACGACGACTGGATCACCGTGCGGACCGGCGACGGTCAGGAGGTCGCCTTCCAGCTCGCCCCCGACCACGTCCCACCTGAGTGGCCCGGGCAGGAGCGCCCCCAGCAGGTCCACCTCGACCTGCAGGTCGAGGACCCCGCGGCGGCGGCCGAGCGCGCCGTCGCCCTCGGCGCCACCCGGCTGGGCGAGGGCCCGAACTGGATCACGCTGGCCGACCCGGCAGGCCATCCGTTCGACCTGTGCCAGAAAGATGGCGTCGGCCCGCGGATGGCGTTGTTCGCGGTGACCATCGACGCGCCCGACGCCTCGGCGCTCGCCCGCTTCTACGCCGACCTGATGGGCATGGAGGTCACCTATGACGGCCCGGAGGGCGCGCTCATCGCCGGCGACGGCAAGAGCGTGATGTTCCAGCAGCTCGCGCAGTACACCCCGCCGGCCTGGCCCGACCCGGCCCGTCCGCAGCAGGCCCACCTCGACATCGTGGTCGACGACCTCGACGCGGGCGAGGCCCGGGCGCTGGAGCTCGGGGCATCCCGCCTGCCCGGCGGCGCCGACAGCTTCCGGGTCTTCGCCGACCCCGCCGGCCACCCGTTCTGCCTCACCACGTAATCGAGCCTCCGGCGATCGAGCGGATCAGCCGGTTGGTCGTGGCCGGGCGAGCCGGACACGACCACCGGCCGGCCCGGGCGGGGGCGCGCCAGGTCGGACGGGGACGGCAGATCGTAGGTCAGCCGCCGACGTGGATGGCGGGGCGCCGGGCGGGGTCGGGCTCTGACGTGCGGATGATCTCGCGGACGACGGGGGCGGTGTCGCCGCGGCCCAGCAGCAGGTAGCGGAACAGGTGGGCCAGCGGCGATCCCTCCGCCCACTCGAAGTGACACTCCGGCCGCACGCCGGTGGCGTCGCGAAGGGCGAGCAGGATCGCCGCGATGGCATTGGGCGCCGCCGGGCTCTCGGTGCGCAGGATGCGATGGCCGTCGACCTCGACACCGCGGACCCGCAACACGTTGCTGAACTCGGACGGGTCGACGACGTCCACCTCGAGGAACAGCACGTCGGCCGCGCCGGGCACCGGGTTCATGCCGCGCTGCTCGCGTTCCTTGGCGGCGTACTCCGCGACGTCGCCGGCCTGTCGGCGGTTGGCGATGATGTTGAGCCGGCCATCGTGCGCCAGCGACTCCGACACGAAGCGGCGCGCCGTCTCGTCGAACTCGATCGCGTCGGCACGCAGCTCGGTCGTGCGCGACACCCGCGACACGAGCGAGACCACGACGATGCCGGCGATGAACATCGCCGAGATGGCAATGCCGTCCGGCTTCTCGCGCACGTTCTCCACGAGCGCGTACAGCAGCACGAGCGTGAGCACGGTGAAACCCGCGGTCGCGAGACGCTGCCGGCGGCGCAGCGCGGAGATCGTCACGGCGAGCGAGGCGGAGACCATCATGGCCAGGATGCCGGTCGCGTACGCGCCGGCCTGCGCGTCGACGTCCGCGCCGAACGCGATCGTGATGGCGATGCTGATGGCGGTGTAGACGAGCACCACCGGCCGGACCGCCCGGGCCCAGTCCGGGGCCATGCCGTAGCCGGGCAGATAGCGCGGCACGATGTTGATCAGGCCGGCCATTGCGGACGCGCCGGCGAACCAGAGGATCAGGATCGTGCTGATGTCGTAGACCGTGCCGAACGCCTCGCCGAGCTTCAGGTGTGCGAGGTACGCGAGGGCGCGCCCGTTAGCGGCGCCGCCCGGCTCGAACTCCTTCGCCGGAATCAGGACGGTGGTGACGAAGCTCGTCGCGATGAGGTACACCGACATGATCACGGCTGCGGTCGTGAGCAGCTTGCGGGTGTTGCGGATCCGCGCCCGCAGCCGCTGTTCGGGATCCGCTCCGTCGGCCGCGACCAGGGGCATCATGCTCACCCCGGTCTCGAAGCCGGACAACCCGAGCACGAGCAGCGGGAAGGCGAGCACGGCAGGACCGACGACGCCGCCGCGGTGGTGCGTCAAACCTTGCGTCCACCCGGTGAACCCGCCGGCCGTGCCGAAGACGTCCACCAGGCCCACAACCACCACGACGGCGTTGACCAGCAGGAACACCGTCACCAGCGGGATGGCGACGCCGACCGCCTCGCTGAAGCCCATCAGGAACACGCCGCCGAGGATCACCAGCAGCACGACCGTGACGAGCACGGCATAGCCGTGCGGGTCGCCGGGAAGGTACGGGTTCTCCAGCAGGTGCACGCTGGCGTCGGCCGCGGACAGCGTGATCGTCACGATCCAGGAGGTGGCGACGAAGCCGAGCAGCACCAGCACGAACAGCTTGCCCCACCAGAACGGCAGCAGGTCATCGAGCATCGCCACGGAGCCCTGGCCGTGCGGGCTCTCCTTGGCCACGCGGCGGTACATGGGCAGCATGCCGAGCAGGGTCAGCGCGACGATCAGCAGCGTCGCGAGCGGCGAGAGCGCGCCGGCGGCGAGCGCCGCGATGCCGGGCAGGTAGGCCAGCGTGGAGAAGTAGTCGACGCCGGTCAGGCACATGACCTTCCACCAGGCGCTCGGCCGGGCGTGGGACTCGTCGGCCTCCGGTCCCGCCGGCTGGACGCGATGCTGCAGCAGCCAGCGTGTCAGCCCGTTCGTGGGATCGTTGCGCCGGGCGGGGCTTTCCACCCGATCCGGCAGCACGAACTCCGGTGCGACGCTCATGGACCTCTCTTTGCTCCGCGGGCGGATGGTCGAAACCGCCCGTCCTCGGTTGACAAGCGGGGTGGCTGCTGTCGTGTCTCCCAGATATCTGCGATGGCCGTGACGAACTAAGCCTTGAGTGGACGGCGCGCCCGCTGACGCAGCCGCGCGAGCACTCGGTTCGCCGTGATCGGGACCACCGATACCATCAGCCGGCCGGAGGTGTCGACCACCGGCGCCAGCACGAACAGCCGCGGGCCGCGCCGGCGCACCAGCGGCG
>DATDJX010000285.1:0-14720 GCA_036520275.1 Asanoa sp. | reverse complement strand
CGCTGAACCTCCGCGAAGTCAGCACGAAGCCCAAGCCGAACACGATGCCGAGCCAGTGCGCACCGAGCAGGTTGTCGGACGAGCCGGTGCCCTGCCAGGCGTGAAGGCCGGCCTCGCCGAGCGCGGATCCGCGTACCTTGTAGGCCAGGCCGCTGACCCGCCGACCTTGACCAGTCCGAGCACCGCCGGCGTCGTCAGCCGGCGGCGGCGCGGTCCCGCAGCGCGTCCACGTCGAGCACGACCACCTGCAACCGGCTGGTACGGATCCAGCCGGCGCCACGCAACACGCCCAGCGCCTTGCTGACGGCCTCGCGCGATGCGCCGATCCAGCCGGCCAGCTCATCCTGGGACAGCGGCAGCGCGATCCGGATGGCGCGGGGATGGCCGGCTTCGCCCGCCGGCGCGCCGAACCGCTCAGACAGCTCGACCAGGCGGGCCGCCACCCGGCCGGTGGTGTCCGAGGCGCCGAACTCGATCCGCTTGCGGTCGGCGTCGCGCAGCCGCTCGGCGATCAGCCGCATCAGCTGGAACGCCACCCGCCCGTGCTCCTTGAGGAAGACCTCGAAGTCGGCCAGCGGGAGGATCAGCCCGCTCACCGGCTCGAGCGCCTGCACCGTCGCCGACCGCGGCGAGCGCGTCACCGCGGACAGCTCGCCGACCAGCGCGCCCGGCCCGCGCACCGCGAGCACGACCTCGGCGCCGCCGGCCGTGTGGCTGGATGCCTTCACCCGCCCCGACTCCAGCAGCAGCACCCAGTCCGACCGGTCGGACTCGTGGATCAGCACCTCGCCGCGCTTCCACCGCCGCCGCCGGCAGCGCTTGACGAAGTCTTCCCGCTCGTCGGGCCGGAGCATCCCCCAGAACTCGGTCATGCCGCCTCGCTCACCGCGAACGCCCGTACCGGTTTGACCCGCCCCCGCACAGCTAGATCACCCAGCGGTACGGCGATCAGCTGCGCCCCGGTTGCCTCGGCCGCCCGCAGGGTGGCCTCGCCGATGACGAACTGGCCCGGCTCGGCGAGCGTTTGCAGCCGCGAGGCGACGTTGACCGCGTCGCCCATCGCGTTGAAGCCGCGCAGCGTCGCGCTCCCGATGTTGCCGACCAGTGCCGGCCCGGTGTTGGCGCCGACCCGGAAGCGCGGCCAGTCCGGCCGGCCGGCGGCGATCCGGTCGACGGCAGCCTGCATCGCGAGGCCGGCGCGCACGGCGCGCAGCGCGTGGTCGGGCTGCCGCGCCGGCGCGTTGAACAGCGCCAGCAGGGCGTCGCCGACGAACTGCACCACCGTGCCGCCGTTGTCCAAGATGGACGGCACCGTCACCGCGTGGTAGCGGTTGAGCATCCGTACGACCTCCGCCGGCGCCACGGCCTCGGAGAACGTGGTGAAGCCGCGGAGGTCGGCGAAGAGCGCGGTCACCTCGACCAGCTCGCCGCCGAGCTCGGCCTGGTCGGGGTCGGCGAGCAGCGCCGCGGCGACGTCGGGGGACAGGTACTGGCGGAACAACGTGCCCAGCTCCCGGTAGAGCCGGGCGTTCTCCAGGGCTATCGACAGCTGGCTCGCGAGCGTGTCGAGCAACGCGCGGCGCGGATCCTGCGCGGGCGCCGCCGGCGCCAACAGCACGCCGGCGGGCCGGCCCTTGACCGTCAGCGGGTACGCGATCCGCCCGTCCTTCTCGATCGGACCGTCCCGCAGGGCGTCGGCGGTGTACGAATGGCCGGCGACGACCAGCGTGCCGGAGGTCAGCAGCCCGACCCGCACGTCGCCGTACGCCGGGCGGACCTTGTCTAGCGTCTCCCGCAACAACGCGTCCTCGTCGAGGCCGACGCGCGCCTGCTCGCCCACGGCGACCAGCGCGCCCAGCCGGTCGGTGAGGTCGCGCTCGGTGGCCAGCGCCGCGCCGGCACGGTCGAGCACCGCGACCTGCCGCTCGGTCAGGCCGAACCGCTCGCCGAGCCGCTCGGCGACCGGCCCGTGCGACCGGCCGTCGCGGATCGCGGTGACGAGGTCCTCCAGCGCGGCGCCGTACTCGGCCCGGATCCGCTGCGCTGTCTCCTCGACGGTGATCGCGTCGAAGAGGCCGGCGCTGGAGCCCTCCCGCCGGTACTGCACGTAGGCGCTGTAGGCCACGAAGCCGAACGCGAACAGCAGCAGCACGTGCCACTCCCACCAGGAAAGCTGCCACCTGCGGGCCAGGATCATCGCGATCATCGCCTCGGCCAGGAGCGCGAACGCGGTGATGATGCTGAGCAGCATCGCGGCCGGATGGCGGCGATGCAGCCGGTAGTACGCCGCCGCGGCGGCCAGGTAAAGCGCGACGACGGCCACCGCGACGTACGTCAGCGGGCCCTCCACCTCGCGTGGACCCGGCAGCCGGTTGAGCGGCGGGAGGTCCAGCAGCGACACCACGCCCCACGCGACGAACACCGCGGCCAGCAGCAAGACCAGCGGCAGGCGGGCCCGCAACACCGCGCGGCCGACGCCGGCATCGAGCGGGAGCGCGGAAGCGGCGGCGAAGGCCGCGGCTACCGTCAGCCCGACCGGCTGGGCGAGGTCGAAGCCCACGTTGGGATGGGTCACCAGGACGCGCGGGGTGGCCAGCGCGTGCAGCAGCAGGAAGCCGGCGCTCGCGATGAACGTCAGCGAGACCAGGAACAGGCGGGCATCCCGGTGGTTCTGCGCGACGGCGCTCATCCGGGCGCCGAGCACGACGTTGACCAGCGCGACCGTGAAGACCAGCCAGAAATGGCTCTGATGGTGCTCCCAGTGCACGTCGACCGGGGGCCGGGCAAGCAGCAACCAGAGCCCGGCCATCGGGATGGCCAGGTGCAGGACCCACACCAGCGCGCGGACGGGGAGCACGGCCGGCGGCAGGTGCGGGCGAGCCGTCGTGGCCGTCACGCGCACACCTTACGCCGCGACCACGGCCGTGATCTGTCGCAAAGCCGCTCTGCGTACAAGTACGCAGACGCCGGGCCGGGCGCTCGGTTTCCTCAACGGGTAACCCATGAAGGAGTTCCGGATGAAGCGCACCGCGCCGCTGCTCACGCTGCTGGCCGGCCTGGGGGTCGGCGCAGTACTGTTCGTCGCCAACACGATCGTCTCCCAGCCCCACAAGGCGCCGCCCAGGTCCGGGACCGCCGTCCAGGCCGCCGCGACCCGGGCCGCACCCACGTCCGCAGCGCCCAGCGCAGCGACGACCGCGCCGCCGGCCGCCGCGGTCAAGAAGATCACCGCCACCTGGGCCGGCAAGGTCGACGGCGGCAAGGCCTCGATCGCGATCGCGGCCAAGGAAGGCGTCGCCGTGGCGTACCTCTGCGACGGCAACCGGGTCGAGGGCTGGCTGCGGGGCACCGCCGCCGACGGCAAGCTGTCGCTGTCCGGCGAGAACGGCGACCGGCTCACCGGCACCTTCGGCAACGGCCGCGCCGAGGGCTCGGTCTCGGTCGGCCGCTGGACGTGGACGTTCGACGTCAAGACGGTCACCAAGCCATCCGGCCTCTACCGCGCCACCGCCAACGTGCGCAACGCCGAGGTCGTGGGCGGCTGGATCGTCGTCGACGGCAGGCAGGTCGGTGCGGTGGACGGTCCGGACGGCACCCAGTCCGCGCCGGAGCTCTCGATCCCTTCTCTCACCGCCACCTGGGACGGCGCGCCGCTGGTCGCCGTACCGCTGAGCTGAACGGAAGCCCTGATGAGCACGGAGTTCACCGGTCCGCCGAGCCAACCGCCATCGACGCGGCCGCTTCAGCCACCCGTTGTGGCCACTGCGCGGATCCCGGTCGTACCGCCGACGCCTCCGGCGCCGCCCTCGGCCCCGGCCGCGAAGCGGGACGCGCCGTCGAGCGGCAGGTCCGTCGCCCTGCTGCTGCCGCTGCTCGTCGGGGGCGGCGTCTCGGTCAGCCTCGGCGTGTACGGCCGGCTGCACACGCCCAGCGGCATCGCGGTCGACCTGGCGGGGTTCTCCAGCCCGTTGGCCGTCAAGGTCTGGCTCGCCTGCGGGGCCGTGCTGCTCGCGTTCGTTCAGCTGCTGTCGGCACTGGCGATGTGGCGCAGGCTCGGCGGCTTCTCGCCGTCCTGGGCTGGCACCCTGCACCGCTGGTCGGGCCGGCTCGCGTTCCTGCTGACGGTGCCGGTCGCCATGCACTGCCTGTACGCGTTCGGCCTCGCCACCTACAGCCCGCGGGTGCTGATCCACTCGCTGTTGGGCTGTTTCTTCTACGGCGCGTTCACGGCCAAGATGCTCCTGCTGCCCAAGAAGGGGCTGCCCGGTTGGACGCTGCCGGTGCTCGGCGGAGCCGTGTTCACGGCCCTGACCGGCCTCTGGCTGAGCTCGTCGGTGTGGTTCTTCGCGACGAACGGGGTGCAGTTCTGATGGCGGACTCGATCTGCGGGCCGGGCTGCCACTCGCGGCGCGCGGTGCTGGCCGGCGCCGGCGTCGTCGGGGTCACCCTGCTCACCGGCTGTGCCACCTACGGCACCGCCGCCGACAAGCCTTCCGGTGGGGGTAACGGGGGTGCGCCGGCTCCGGGTACGGCCGGCGCACCCTCCGCCGGCGGCTCCCGGCGGACGCTCGCCCGGGCGGCCGACATCCCGGTGGGCGGCGGCACGGTCTTCGGCGACCACGGTGTCGTCGTGACCCAGCCGCGGGCCGGACAGTTCAAGGCCTTCGCTGCCGTGTGCACCCATCAAGGCTGCACGGTCGCCTCGGTCGCCAACGGCACCATCAACTGCAACTGCCACGGCAGCGCCTTCGACGCTACCGACGGCTCCGTCCGCAAGGGCCCCGCGAACCGTCCCCTCGCCCCGGCCGCCATCGTGGTGGAGCACGGCACGATCGCCCTGGCCTGAAGCGCCGAAGAGGCTCCCGCGACACGGCGGGAGCCCCTTATCGTGATCGCTTCGGCAGGGTTCAGCTGGCCAGGACGCGCTCCAGGAAGTCGCGGTAGCGGCGAACCACCACGCGCAGCTGCTCGGTGTCGCTGCCCTCGGTGGCCTCCCAGCCGCCCAGGTCGCTCTTGTGCGCGGACAGCGCCGAGATCATCGCCTCGACGGCCTCCTCGGCAAGGTTCTGCGCCTCGCCCGCGGCGGCCCGGGGGTCGTCGACGAAGCGGAGCTGCACCTCGCGCCAGCGTTCGCGGAAGCCGTGGGCCACGTCGGTCGAGACCAGCGCGACGACCGGCGCGGTCGGCACGTCGCCCGGCCGCATGTCGGTCGTCTCCGCCCTCGCCGTGTCGGTGGCGCCGACCGGCGCCGTCTCGTCGTTCAGCCGGTCTTCGCGGTCGTCCCTGCCGACCACCGCGGCCGCCGCGGCGGCGCCGCCGAGGGCGGTGGCGCCGAGCGCGGTCGGCGCCACCGCCGGCTCGCCGAACACGGGTGACTCGCCGTCGAGCGTGCGTTCGTCGGCCCGGTTCTCGTCGACGTCGACCGGCGACGCGACGACGGGATCGTCGAAGGTGCCGCGGTCGTCGAGTGCGGCGTCTTCGACCCGGTCGTCGAGGCCGTCGGCATCGCGGTCGGTGTCGGCGACGGTGTCGGTGTGGGTGACCGTGTCAGCCGGGACGGGCCCGGTCGGGTCGTTGTCGAAGCGGTCGTCCACGCCGTCGCCGTCGCGGTCGTTGTGGCCGTCGGTCCAGGTCGCGTCCTCGATGCCGGTCTCGGACGCTTCGCGGTCCTCGACCGTGCCTTCCTGGTCGAGGTCGCGGTCGACGTCGTCACGGGCCACCGGCTCGCCGGCCATGTCCCGCTCGGTCATGTCGTCTTCGACGCCGGTGCGGCCCGGGCCGCCGTCATGGTCCGTGTCGACCACCTGGGGGTCGTCGAACGTGCCGCGGTCTTCGACCACCGCGTCCTGGGGGCTCGCGTCGTCGTCCGAGTCGTCCGCGGGGCGCGCATCGTGGTCGGGGGGCGGGACGGGTACGGGGTCGGACCGGACGGCTTCTGGATGGTCGTCGGTCCGCTGGTCTTGGAAGGACATCGGGTGTCTCCTCAGCGGGTCGTGGGGCGGGTGGAGGGGCGGGTCGAGGCGTCGGCGGCGGCGTCGCGGTCCACGGTGTCGCGGTCCACGGCGTCGCGGTCCACGGTCTCGCGGTCCACGGTCTCGCGGTCCACGGCGTCGCGGTCCACGGCGTCGCGGTCCACGGCGTCGCGGTCCACGGTGTCGCGGTCCACGGTGTCGCGGTCCACGGTGTCGCGGTCCACGGTGTCCCGCTCGATGGCGTCGCGGTCCACGGCATCGCGCTCGCGGTCGACGGCGTCGCGGTCGACGGTGTCGCGGTCCACGGCGTCGCGGTCCATGGCATCGCGCTCGCGGTCGAGCGTGTCGCGGTCCACGGGTTCCCGGTCGGCCACGACGGCGCGCTCGTCGGCGGCCGCCCGGTCGGTGTCGGCAACGGCGGCCGTGCGGGACGTGCCGGCGGCGATGACGCTCGTGTCACCGAGCAGGTCGGCGACCAGCGTGCGGTAGTGAACGACCGCCTGCCGGAGCTGTTCCGTGCTCGCCTCACCGCGCTCGTTGCGCAGGTGAATCTCGTGGGCGTCGCGGTAATGACCGAGGGTGCGGGCGTGCTCGACGGACAGGTGCGCGAGCTGGTCCTCGTAGTCCTCGGTCGGGTAGCCCCGCTCGGCGACGAGCCGGGTGACCAGCTCGTCGGCCTGGCCGACGGCCCGTGCCGGGTCATCCACGAACTGCGCCTGCAGCTCCTGCCAGGCCTGTGCGTAGCGGGCGCGGGACTCTTCGGACAACGGGGTCAGGGTGAGCTCGGCGTGCCGGCGCTCGCGTTCGCGCAGCTCACGCTCAGCGGCGGTACGGCTGTCCGTCTCCGCGACGACCCGGTCGTACTCCGGGCCGAAGCGCTCACGAAGGCCCCGCCGGCGCACGGCCGTCCACGCGAAGACGGCGATGGCGACAACGAGCACGATGACGATGACGAGGACGAGTATCTGCGTGGTCGACATGACGTTCCTCCTTCTACCGACGGCTATTGCCCGCTGCGGGGTGGTTGCCAATCCACAACTTCCTTACTTCTTCTCGAAAGTTTGCGGCTTGCAACTTGACCCATTCCAGAAACCGAGGTCGTTCCGTTGGTGCGCGTGGCCGGGCGACGCCGGAACCACGTCCCGGAGAAGATCGGTCATTTCGCCCGCGAGCGGATCCCGGAGCGGGTCGACGCCTCGACTCGCTCAAGAGGCCGACCCGGTGACCTGTCGCCAGGTGTCGGGGGCAGAACATGCGCGCCGATCGATGCCCCGGCCGGGAGGGCGACGACCCGGTCACGAACGTGGTCACCGCTTTCCGGGCGGGACGAGTCCATCCAGGAGCGGATCGGCTGGCACGTCGCGCGGTGTGCGGAGCCGTACGGCAACCTGGTCGCCGAAGGCCTCGCGATCGAGGTCCCCGCGTAGCGCGCCGCACCACGTCCGATGCCGGCCGGGTCCTCCCGGCCCGGGCGTTCCACATTCGAATGTTCGATCGCCTGTAGTGCGAAGGCCGGCGATTCCGTATTCTGCCCAAGGCGCGCGCCCCTGGCGGCGGCCAGCTCCGGCCGTGCTGATGGGGGTGACGGGTCGGTCCTGCCACCTTCCCCGGGCGGTCTGATGAAGTCTCGCAGCTGGTCCATCCGATCGAAGATCATTTCTTTGATCGCGGTGCCGATCGCGGCGCTCGTAGCGCTGTGGATCTTCGCGACCACGCTGACGCTGGGTCCGGCGCTGAGCCTGCTCAATGCCGGCACCCTGCTCGACCAGGTGGGCCGCCCGGGCGAGTCGCTCGTCGCGGAGCTGCAGAAGGAGCGCCGGCTGTCGCTCGTCTACCTGGCCGGCACCGGCGACACCGTTGCGCTGGGCGCGCAGCGGGCGCGCACCGACCGCGCCGCCGCCGACTTCCGGCGCATGTCGGCCGCCGCGGACACCGGCGACGCGCAGGCCGCGCGGCTCGCGAAGTTCAAGACCGACCTCGACGTGCTGCCGTCGGGCCGTGGCTTCATCGACCGGCGCGAGGTGGACAAGGCCGGCGCGCTGGGCCTCTACACGACCATGATCGATTCGGCGTTGCGAGCCTTCGGCACGCTCGCCGTGCTGCCCGACGACAACCTCAACCACCAGGCCGCGACCCTGGCCGCCCTCGGCCGCGCCCGCGAGGTCCTCGCCCAGTCCGACGCCCTGATCGCCGGGGTCTTCACCGCCGGTCGGTTCGGCGCCGGCGAGCACGCCCGGTTCGTCCAGATCGTCGGCACCGAGCGCTACCTCTACGCGCAGGCCGTCGCCGACCTGCCCGACGCCGACCGGGTCGCCTACCAGAAGCTGGCCGACGGCGAGTCGTTCGTGCGGCTCGCCGCCATGCAGAACGACCTCATCGGCAAGGCCACGGGCCAGCTGCCGGTCAACGCCGGCGCCTGGCAGCAGGCGTACGACGAGGCACAGCAGCAGCTGCGCGACTTCGAGCTGCGCGCAGCCGACGCGCTCTCGCAGCGCAGCGTGCCGGTGGCGGTGACGATCCTTGTCCGCCTCGGCGTCGCCGGCGTCCTCGGCCTCATCGCCGTCGTCGTCGCGGTCGTCCTCGCCATCCGGGTCGGCCGTGGCTTCATCCGCCGGCTCATCGGTCTGCGCGCCGCCGCCCTCGAGCTCGCCGGCGAACGGCTGCCCGACGTGGTCGACCGGTTGCGCCGCGGGGAGGAGGTCGACCTCTCCCGGGAAGCGCCGCCGTTGGTCTTCGGCTCCGACGAGCTCGGCCAGGTGGGTCATGCGTTCGGCGAGGTGCAGCGCACGGCGGTGACGTCCGCCGTGGACGAGGCCACCCTGCGCCGCGGCCTGTCCGAGGTGTTCCTGAACATCGCCCGGCGCAGCCAGACGCTGCTGCACCGCCAGCTCGCCTTGCTGGACAGGATGGAGCGCCGCACGACCGATCCCGACGAGCTGGCCGACCTCTTCCGCGTCGACCACATGGCGACCCGCATGCGTCGGCACGCCGAAGACCTCGTCGTGCTGGCGGGAGCCGCCCCGGGCCGCGGTTGGCGGGTCCCGGTGCCGATGATCGACGTGATCCGCGGCGCCGTCTCCGAAGTGGAGGACTATCCGCGGGTCAACGTCTCGTCCGTCGAGACGGCGGCCGTCCTGGGCCGGGCGGTCGGCGACGTCATCCACCTGCTGGCCGAGCTCATCGAGAACGCCACCTCGTTCTCACCGCCGCACACCCGCGTGCACGTGAGCGGGCAGGTCGTCCCGAACGGGTACGCCGTGGAGGTCGAGGACCGCGGCCTCGGCATGACCGGCGAAGCGATCGAGGAGGCCAACCGCCGGCTCGCCGACCCGCCGGTCTTCGACCCGGCCAACAGTGCCCGGCTCGGCCTGTTCGTCGTCGCCCAGCTGGGCGCCAGACACGGGGTGCGGGTGCGGGTGCGTTCATCCCCGTACGGCGGCGTGACGGCGGTCGCGCTGATTCCGACCGCCCTCGTCGTCGCGGGCACGGGAGTGCTCGCGCTTCCCGGGCCGTCGGGCGCGGAGCCGGACAGCGACGATGCCGGAAGGTCCCTGCTCGCGTCCGACTCGACCGCGACGCGCGGCACGATGCTGGTGGCATCGCCGTCCGACTCGTTGCCCGGCGACGGTTCTGCGGTGTGGACGGTCGGTCGGCGGGGAGTCGACCGGGACCAGACCGGCGCGCACGCCGCGCCCGAGACGACCGTACGGCCGGAGTCGACGTTCGCGACCGGCGAGCTGCTGGACGGTGGTGTTGCCGGCGCCAGACACGTGGCGTCCCCGCCGCCCGAGCGGATGCCGACGACCGAGCGGCCCGCCTGGGCCGGCGACACCCCGTTGTCCGGCGTTGCCGGGTGGGCGGAGCACACACCGGCCGGCGGTTCCCCGGTGGCGGGCGGCTCCGCCTCCGCCGCGGAGCCTCCGCCGGCAGGCGGCTCACCCCTGCCCGGCGGGTCCCCGTTGACACCTGGTTCCGGTTCGGTCGGGGGCTCGTCGTTGGCGGGCGGTGCGGAAGGGGCCGCCGGCACCCGGCCGACCGGTGGATCTCCGTCGAGGGACGGCTCGAGGCGGGCCGGCCGGCGCAGCGCGCGGAGCAAGGGCGACGAATCGGCCGACAAGCCCGTCGCCCGGCCACTGCGGCGCGGGCCGATGGCCGCCGAGCCCGACGTCGCCGCGACCCCGTCGGCCAACGGCAGCGCGCAGCGCGACCGCCCGGCGTGGGCAGCCAGCCCGACGGGCTCATCCGAGACCACCCCGACGCCGGTGCCGCGCCAGCGCCGCGGTGGGCCTCCGCCCGCGCGGGGGGTCGTCGTCGGTGCGGACGGCCTCCCGCGCCGCATCCGCCAGACCAACCTCGCGCCCCAGTTGCGCCGTCCCGCCGACGGTGCCGGCCGTCCGGACGACCCGTCAAGCTCCGGCGCCGGGGCCGGACCGGCCGCGGCCCCGAGCACCCGGTCGCCGGAGGAGATCCGCGCGCGGATGTCGGCGCTGCAGGCCGGCACGGCGCGCGGGCGGCAGGAGGCGGCCCCGGACGGCGGGTCCAGGTCGGCGGATGTCGACGCGACCACGGACCCCGCGCCGGCTACGGAGCCCGTGCCCTCGGCGGAATCCGAGCCCCCGGCAGAGTCCGGAAAGGACGCCTAAGTGCACACGACCAGGTCGATGCCCAACCTCGACTGGCTGCTCGACGACCTCATCGAGCGGGTGCCCGCCGCCCAGCAGGCGGTCGTCCTTTCCGCCGACGGCCTGCTCATGGGCTCCACGCATGGCCTTCGCCGGGAAGACGCCGAGCACCTGTCCGCCATGGCCGCCGGCTTCCAGAGCCTCGCCAAGGGCGCGAGCCGTCACTTCGACACCGGGCCGGTGCGGCAGACGGTCGTGGAGATGGAGTCGGCGTACCTGTTCGTCACCGCGGCCGGGCAGGGCGCCTGCCTCGCGGTCCTCACCGACGCCGACACCGACATCGGCTTGGTTGCCTACGAGATGGCGATGCTCGTCACCCGCGTCGGGCAGAACATGACCGCGCAGGCCCGGGTGCCACCCGAGGCTTCCGGAGGGCCGCACCGTGGCGCGTGACCGGGAGCCGCACGACTGGCTGGACACCGAAGCGGGTCCGGTCGTACGGCCGTACACGGTCACCGGCGGTCGGGTACGCCCGTCCTCGTCCTTCGACCTGTTGGCCTTCGTCGTGGCCGCGCCGCTCGAGCAGGCGGAGGGCCGGCCTCACCTGCAACCCGAGCACCGTGCCATCCTCGCGGTGGCAAGGGATCCGGTGTCCGTCGCCGTGGTGGCCTCCGAGCTCGACCTCGCACTGGGCGTGGTGCGGGTGCTGCTCGGCGATCTGGTCGCCGAGGGCCTCTTGTCCGTCCACGAACCGCCGGCTTCGGCCGAGATACCCGATGACAACATCCTCAAGGCGGTGGTCAATGGACTCCGTGCGCTCTGACCGGTACGGCGGCGGCCGGCCCGGTGACGGGCGGTACGGCGACGCGCGCTCCGGCTCGCGGAACGCAGCTCCCGAGCGGCGGATCCCGCTCGCGCTCAAGATCCTTATCGCGGGTGGGTTCGGGGTCGGCAAGACGACGCTCGTGGGCGCCGTGAGCGAGATCCGTCCCTTGCAGACAGAGGAGGTGCTGAGCACCGCCAGCGAGGGCTTCGACGACGTGTCCGGCGTGGAGACCAAGAACACCACCACCGTCGCCATGGACTTCGGGCGCATCACCATCAACGAGGATCTGCAGGTCTACCTGTTCGGCACGCCCGGCCAGGACCGGTTCTGGTTCCTGTGGGACGAGCTGGCGTTCGGCGCGCTGGGCGCCGTCGTCCTCGCCGACACCCGGCGGCTGGCCGACTGCTTCCCGTCGGTGGACTACTTCGAGCAGCGCGGCACGCCGTTCGTCGTGGGCGTCAACTGTTTCGACGGCGCGCAGCGGTTCAGCTCCGAGTCGGTGCGCAACGCGCTCGACCTCGATCCCGACGTGCCGGTGGTGCTCTGCGACGCCCGCGATCGCCAGTCGGGCAAGACCGTCCTCATCGCACTCGTCGAGCACGTCGCCTCCCGCCGCGGCGACCCCGTCCCGGCCGGCTGACGTCGCGTCGATCCTGGTTTCGTGGTCGGGACGTGTCCCGCCTGAAAGGAGCATCGCGCTAGTCGACGATCACGACCTCCAGGCGGCGGGGGCCGTGCACGCCCTCGACGCGGTCGAGTTCGATGTCGCTGGTCGCCGACGGGCCCGAGACGAGCGTGAGTGGCCGGGTGGGGTCGGCGATGCGCCGCAGGGCCGCCGGGACGCCGGCGACGATCTGGTCGGCACGGACCACGCAGACGTGGTGGTCGGGGACCAGCGTCAGCAGCCGGCGCCCCTGGTCGGGGGCGGCGTCCAGGATCAGCGTGCCGGTGACCGCGACGGCGACCGCGCAGCCGGTGACGACGGCGAGGCCGGGCTCGTCGAGGTCGTCGACGGTGAGAACCTTCGGTCGTCCGTCGCGGACGACGGGCCGGTCGAACCAGCCGTCCGGCACGCCGGCCGGTGCGACCACCGTCGTGGCGTCGGCGAGGAAGGCGGCGATCGCGGCGGCGACGCCCGGCCGGTCGGTCCGCTCAACGGTGGCGCGGTAGTCGACGAGGCGGTCGACCAGGAGCTCGGTCACGTCGCCGTGGACCGCGTCGACAGCGTCGTAGCGCCGCGGCACGGACACCGGGGCCTGCGGGCGGGCGGCCCGCACCCGGGCCAGGATCTCGTCACGTGCGCTCATGACCGGTTCGCCCACCATTCGCGGAAGGTCTCCCTGGCCGGCAGGGGCGCGTCCCGACTGGCCGTCCACGCCGACATCGGCCAGGGCAGGCGGCGGATGGCTCCGCGCCGTCCGGCTACCATCCGCAGCGGGGCGGCGCCCCTGCGGGCGGCGCGAAGCGCCGCGGCGTACCGTCGCCGGTCGCGCATCGTCCACGACGCGAGCCGCATCGCCGCACGCTCCACGACCGGCTTGGGGCCGATCTGTCGCAAGTGGACGAGCACCTCCGGGATGTTGATCATCACGGGGCAGGCGTCGTAGCAGGCGCCGCACAGCGTACTGGCGAAGGGCAGCGTCCGGTTGGCGCCTCCGGCGCTGAGCTGCGGGGACAGGACGGCGCCGATCGGGCCGGGGTAGACCGAGCCGTACGCGTGGCCGCCGACCCGTTCGTACACCGGGCAGACGTTCAGGCAGGCCGAGCACCGGATGCAGCGCAGCGCCTGTCGGCCGACGTCGTCGCCGAGCGTGCGGGTACGGCCGTTGTCGATCAGGACGATGTGGACGGTCTGTGGGCCGTCGCCCGGTGTGACGCCGGTCCACAGCGAGGTGTAGGGGTTCATCCGCTCCCCGGTGCTCGACCGGGGGAGCAGCTGGAGGAAGACTTCGAGGTCGCGGAACGTCGGCAGCAGCTTCTCGATGCCCACGACGGAGATGAGCGTCTCCGGCAACGTGAGGCACATCCGGCCGTTGCCCTCGCTCTCGACGACCGCGAGCGTGCCGGTCTCCGCGACCGCGAAGTTGGCTCCGGAGATGCCGACCGTCGCGGAGAGGAACCGCGCCCGCAGGTGGCGGCGAGCCGCCTCGGCGAGGGCCCGCGGTTCGTCGGTCAGCGAACCAACGTCCACGCCCGGCATGCGGCGGGTGAAGATGTCGCGGATCTGCGTGCGGTTGTAGTGGATGGCCGGCACGAGGATGTGTGACGGCGTGTCGTCGGCGAGCTGCACGATGAGCTCGGCGAGGTCGGTCTCCGTAGCGGCGATGCCGGCCGCCTCGAGCGACTCGTTGAGGCCGATCTCCTGGGTCGCCATCGACTTGACCTTGACCACGTCGGTCGCGCCGGTGTCCTTGACCAGCTTCGTGACGACCGCGCACGCCTCCCCGGCGTCGCGGGCCCAGTGCACGCTCGCGCCGCGCGCGGTGGCGGCGGCCTCGAACTGCTCCAGCAGTTCCGGCAGCCGAGCGAGGACGTCGTCCTTGATCGCGGCGCCGGCTTCGCGCAGGGCCGCCCAGTCGCGCAGTTCATCGACGACGCGTAGCCGCTTGTCCCGGATGGTGTGCGTGGCGCGACGCAGGTTCTGGCGCAGCTGGGAGTCGGCCAGCTCCCGTCGCGCGGCGGCCGGGAACGGCTCCCGCGCCACCACGTTGCCGCTGCTCATGCCCGTACCTCCTGGTGGGCGAGGATCTCGGCGTAGTGCATCGGCTTGGCGACCGCGCCGCGACGGGACAGGCCGCCGCCGATGTGGGCGAGGCACGAGTTGTCCGCGGCCGCGATCACCTCGGCATCCGTGCGGTCGATGGCGTCACACTTGTCGGCGAGCATCGCAGCGGAGACGTCCTTGTTCTTGAGCGCGAAGGTGCCGCCGAAGCCGCAGCACTCGTCCGCGCCTTCGAGGTCGACGAGCTCGATGCCCTTGACCTCGTTCAGCAGCCGGCGCGGTCGGTCGCCGAGCCGGAGCATGCGCAGGCCGTGGCAGGTCGGGTGGTAGGTGACGCGGTGCGGGAAGGTCGCGCCGACGTCGATCACGCCGAGGACGTCGACGAGCAGCTCGGACAGCTCGTAGGTCCTCGTGCGGACCGCCTCGACGCGCTCGCCGAGGTCGCGGTCGGGTGCGGCCAGGCGAGGGTACGAGTCGCGGACCATCGCCACGCACGAGCCGGACGGCGCGACGACGGCGTCGTACCCCTCGAACGTGTCGACGAAGCCGCGCACCATCGGCAGGGCTTCCTCGCGGTA
>DATDJX010000284.1:0-6744 GCA_036520275.1 Asanoa sp. | reverse complement strand
AGTCGCCCAGCCGGATCCGCTCGCCCAGGAAGACACCGAGCACGAAGCCGATGATCAGCCCGATCACCGGGATGACGAAGAAGCCGACGATCCCGAGCAGGCCGCCCAGCAGCAGGGATCCGTTGGGGATCCCGCTGCGCTTGAGGGTGCGGCCGGGCCACAGGTACTTGATCGCGGCCCCGACGACGGCGACCGCGGTCGCGCCGACCAGCACGGCCCATCGCACCCACCCGTCGGCTGCGAAGATCGCCCATGCGGCGGCCGCGACCCAGCAGAGCAGCAGGCCGGGAACCATCGGGATGACGATGCCGAAGACGCCGAGGATCATCCCCAACACGCACAGGATCGTGATGTTGGTCTGGGTGTCGCTCAGATCCACGGGCCTGACTGTAGGCGCTGTCGGCGCGTTCGTCCTCCCCGGACGGTCGCGGGGTTTGCTCCCGGCTACGGTGGGTAGGTGAGCCGTGGCCGTGCGGCGATCTTGTCCGTGGAGGCACCCGATGGAGGCGCAAATCGTCGACAACCGCGACGCGAACCGGTTCGAGATTCTGGTCGACGGGGAGCGGGTCGGTTTCCTGACCTACGAGCTGGCATCCGACACGATGTCCATGACCGACATCGAGACGGACCTGCGGATGGCGGGCACGGGTCTCGGCCTCACGCTGGTGCGGGGCGCGCTAGACGCCGCCAGCGACGCGTCGTTGTGGGTACGCCCGGTGTGTCCGTTCGTGCGGGACTACATCGAGCGGCATCCGGTCTACCTCGACCTCGTGCCCGTGAAGGAGCGCGGCGAGTACAACCTGCCCGAGGCGGCGTAGGTCCTAGAGGACGAACGCGTCCGTCCAGAGCTGGCCGCTGCGGCCGGAAAGGGCATCCATCAACGCGACCGCCTGCTGGTCGGTCAGCGCCGCCACGAAGTCGACGATCGCCCGGCCGCGGGCGCGGGTGGCCCGGTCCGGCGTGTCGTCGGGCAGCTCGGCCTCCGCGAGCTCGACGAGGTCGAACAGCCGCCGGGGCAGCCGGGACTCCTCCGAGGGGTCGACGATCCAGGACAGCAGCGCCTCGACCAGGGTCGCCAGCAGCCGGGCCTGACCGCGCTGGTGCAGCGCCAGGTCCGGCCGGTCCAGCACGAACTGCTGGTGCACGAGCTTGAGCACCTGCACCTCGTGCCACTGTGCGGGGGCGATCTGCACGTGCCCGGACCGTACCGGCGGGTCGTCCACGAGCCGTACCGCGTCGACGAGTCGCCGCGTCCACCGGCCGGAGAACCCGGCCACGAACTGCTCGGCCTCGACCGAGCCGTCGAACGGCGCCGCCAGCAATCCGTCGACCAGCTCGTGGCGCACCTGCTCGACCGCGTCGGCGAACGCCTCGTCGTCGGCGATCCACCCGTCGCGGCGGTGGATCCGCCGGCGCAGCCGCTCGATCGAACGGCCGTTCTGCCGGGTCTCCGCGAGCAACGCCTCGTCAGGCAGCTTCGCGAGCTCCTTCGCCGAGCGCTGCCAGCCGAGCAGCTCGGCCGCCACCGTACCCTGCTGGAGCACCCCGACCCGGTGGAAGTCCTCGACGTCGTGGATGGCGTACGCGATGTCGTCGGCGGTGTCCATGACGGACGCCTCGACGGTCTGCTGCCAGTCGGGGATCTTGCCGGCGAAGGGCGCACGCGCGCAGACCAGGTCGTCGACCTCGGTCGTGTAGGCGCCGAACTTCGCCGACCCGCTGTCCGGGTCCTCCGGCGGCGGCGACGCGCCCCGCGGCGGTGGCGTCATGAACCGCGGGTGTGGCTCCGGGTAGCCGGAACGGGTCCACGGATACTTGAGGATCGCGGCCCGTACGGCCGCCGTCACGTTGAGCCCGATCGTCGCGACGCCGCGGATCTCCGTGCTGGTGACGATCCGGTACGACTGGGCGTTGCCTTCGAAGCCGTCCGGCACGCCGAGCCGTTCCCGCGCCAGCCGGTCGAGCACGGTCTCGCCGAGGTGTCCGAACGGCGGGTGGCCGAGGTCGTGCGCGAGGGCGGCCGCCTCCACGACGTCGGGGTCCAGGCCGCCGAGCCGCTCGATCAGCGAAGCCAAGGCCGGGTCGGACGCGAACCGCTCGGCGATCCCGCGCGCCACCTGCGCCACCTTGAGGCTGTGGGTGAGCCGGTTGTGCACCAGCAGCCCGGACCCGCCGGGGCTGATCACCTGGGTCACGCCGCCGAGCCGGGTGAAGAACGGCGAGCCGACGATCCGGTCGCGGTCCGCGCGGAACGGGCTCGCGGCCACGTCGCCCGGCCCGGTCGGGCCGGTGTCGAAGAGCCGCGCGGCGCGTGGGTCGCTCACCACCCGGACGCTATCCCACGCGCTTGTCGAGCAAGACGAGTCGGGGCTTCACGCGCCGCGCTCGGTGCGAACGCGCGGAGCGAGCCGCTGGCTCGTCTTGCTCGACAGCGCTCCGCCCGGCCGACGCGCGGCGCTCGATCGCGGCGGCCAACCGGCTCTCGAGGCGGCACGTGCCCTCCTCGTCGGGCCGGCGCCCGAATGCCCACCCGACTCCCATCGCGTGGACTCCGCCATGCTGGTCGGGTGTCCGGCTTCACCTATCCCGAGGTCGGTGCCACGCGCGGCGGCGACCTGCCGCCCGGGTACCGGCACCTGCGCCACCGCAGCCCACTTCCCGCCGGCGCGTTCGAGGCGGCCGGTGAGGCCGTGCTGACCTGGCGGCTGCACCGCGCGGCCGGCATGCGGGTCACGGCCACCGCCGGGCGGGCGGCGCCGGGCGTACGGGTGACCTCACGCCTCGCCGGGCTGGTGGTCGCGCCGTGCGAGGTGGTGTGGACCATCGACGACGATGAACGGACCGGCTTCGCGTACGGCACGCTGCCCGGCCACCCGGCGAGCGGCGAGGAGTCGTTCATCGTCGCCCGCACGCCGGACGGCGGCGCCGAGCTGGTCATCACCTCGTTCAGCCGGCCCGCGAACCGGCTGATGCGCCTCACCGGCCCGCTCGCCCCGGCGTTCCAGCGGACCTGGGCGGCGTGGCTCGGCCGGACCTTGCGGGGATTGACCGCCGCGTGACGCAACCGGCGTCCGTCAGGCCGCGGATCGCCCCGCCACCCCGCGATCTTGTAGTTGTGGCCCCTCCCCTGTCCTGAAAGTCCGGAATGCACGGGCCACAAGTACAAGATCGCGGGGTGGGGCGGCTAGAAGCGGGCGAACGAGCGGATCGGCATGCGCGGGCCGAATCTCGGCGCCCCGATGCCGGCGGCCTCCAGCAGCACGCATACCCGGCCGCGGTGGCCACGGAACGGCTCGAGCAGGGCCAGCATCCGGGCGTCGTCGCCGCGCGCCTCGCCGGCCAACGCCCAGGCGACCATGTGGGGGATGTGGAAGTCGCCGACGCTGACCGCGTCGGGGTCGCCGTAGGCCACCCGGACCACCTCGGCGGCCGTCCACGGCCCGATGCCGACGATCGCCCGCAGCCGGGTCGTCGCCTCGGCCGCGTCGGCACACCTCTCCAGCCGCTCGGCGGCGACCGCCGCCCGGCGCAGCGTGTCGGCCCGCTTCTGCTCGATGCCGAACGGGTGGAAGACCCAGTAGGGCGCCGCCGCGATGTCGGCCGCCCGGGGCGGCAGGCGCAGGGCCTTCCCGAGCGGGCCGGGCGCGCTGCCGCCGAACCTGCGTACGGTCGCGGCGTAGCCTCGGTAGGCCTCCGTGCCGGTGACCTTCTGCTCGAGGATGGTGCGCACCAGGCGCTGGAAGAGCCGGCCGGTGGCGGGCAGCCGGCGGCCCTGCAGCTGGTGGGCAACCCGGGCGACCAGCGGATGCGCGGCGGCGAGCGCGGCGAAGCCGGTCAGGTCGTCGCGCAGGCCCGCGATGGCGTCGGCGCGGTCGAGCACCCAGGCCGCCCCGCCGCCGTGCGCGGTGGCGACCACCGCGTCGCGGGTGCGCCGCAGCGACAGCGACGCCGGCCCCTCGGGGGTGTCGGCCGCCCACCAGAACGTGCCGCCGACGAACCGGGCGCACGGGTCGTGGCGGCCCATGGCGAGCGGCCCCACCGACCCCGCGAGGTGGTAGAGCGGGGGAGCGTCGAGGATCCGCTGGCCGCCGTCGACCATCAGCGCCCCGGCGGGTAGGGGAAGGCGCAGAGCTCGTTGCCCTCCGGGTCGGCGAGCACGTGGAAGTCGATCTCGTCGTCGGGGGCGCGGAGCACCGTGGCGCCCGCGGTGAGCAGCGGCTCGACCGTGTCGACGGTGAGATCCAGATGGATGCGGTTCTTCGTCACCTTGGGCTCGGGCACCTTGACGAAGTCGAACGTGTGGGTCATGCCAGGGACCTGCGAGGCTTCGGTGTGCTCCGGGCTGTAGTCGCGGAGCTCGCCGCCGAGCACCCCCACCCACCACCGAGCCAGCCCGGACGGGTCGGCGCAGTCGACGACGAGCCCGTGGGGGCTCGGGCCGGGCGCCGGGTCGCGGACGAACGCGCAGAACTCCCCGTCCTCGGGATCGGCCATGACCGTCCACTTGCGATCGTCGCCCTGGGGCAGCACCACGGTCGCACCGGCCGCGGTCAGCGCGTCGAGGCTCTTCGCGTAGATGTCGAGGTGCCAGCGGTGCTTCACGGTCTTCGGCTCGGGGACCCGGTTGACCCAGATCACCGGCTGGTCGCCGCCCGGCGGGTAGATGCCGCCCTCCCCGTGCGGATAGGGCCGCCACTCGAGGCCGAGCACGCCGGCCCACCACGGCCCCAGCTTCGGCGGGTCGTTGGCGTCGAGGCAGATCTTGCGCAGCCGCGCGAGCGTCATGGCTTGCCCTCCCACGGCTGCACCCACCAGGCGGCGGGCCAGCCCTCGACGGCCGCCATCAGCGGCACCGCGGTGGCGCCGTCGAGGCACTCTCGGACGATGTCGGCGTGGCCGGCGTGGCGAGCGGTCTCCTCGATGAGGTGCAACAGCACCCAGCGCACCGACCAGGCCTGCACGTCTTGCGGGAACCACGGCTGGTCGCGCGGCACGGGCACCGGCTGGTCGAGGTCGGCGATGCCCGCGATGACCTCCTCGGTCTCCTTGGCCACCGCGTCGTAGGACGCCAGCAGGTCGGCGATCGTCTCGTCGGGCGTCATGCGGAAGTCGGCGCCGTATTCCTCGGCGGACATCGGCCGGCTGCGCCCCAGCACGGTGTCGATCCAGCCGCGCTCGGTCGTCGCGGTGTGCTTGATGAGGCCGCCGACCGAGAGGGTGCTTGCCGTCGGCGTGGCGCGCAGCTGCTCCTCGGTGAGCCCGTGGGCGGCGATGCGCAG
The DNA here is from genome assembly GCA_036520275.1 of Asanoa sp. Classification (GTDB taxonomy): domain Bacteria; phylum Actinomycetota; class Actinomycetes; order Mycobacteriales; family Micromonosporaceae; genus Asanoa. Next base: position 1,465 of record DATDJX010000284.1, on the reverse strand, counting down.
CGCGTCGCGCTGCTGGGCGAGGAAGGAGAGCAGGCCGTCGCGCTCGTCGGCGACCGGACGGACGTTTCCTGGCATGGGTCGGATCATTCCACTCGGGTGCGATGTTCGAACAAGCCGGTCGGCGGGGGCGCCGACGGCGTCGCGCTCGCGTCGTCGACGACCGGTGCGCCGCCGAGGAACCGGTCGAGCTCGTCGCCGGTGAGCAGCCGGCCGGGGAACCAGTCGCCGGCCGCCTTTCGGGCGAGTGCGCCGATCGGCAGCGGCACACGGGCGGCGGTCACCACGAGGTTGCCGAACCGCCGGCCGCGCAGCACGGACGCGTCGGAGACCACGCAGACGTACGGGAAGACGGACGCGATCGAGGCGATCCGGGCCTTCGCGTGTCGCAGCGGCGGGCCGTCGGTGAGGTTCGCGCACAGCCGGCCGCCGTGCGAAAGCACCCGGTCCGCCGCGCGCACGAACTCGACCGAGGTCAACGACGCGGGTGTCCGCGCGCCGGCGAACACGTCGGCGATGACGACGTCGTACGAGCCGGGTCGGGCGGTGTCGAGCGCGGTGCGCGCGTCGCCGACCCGTACCCGCAGCCGCGGATCGGGCGGCCACGGCAGCTCCCGGCGCACGAGCTCCATGAGGGCGGCGTCGCGCTCCACCACCCGCTGCCGCGAACCCGGCCGGGTGCGGCCGATGTAGCGGGCGAGGGTGAGGCCGCCGCCACCGAGGTGCAGCACCCGCAGCGGAGCGCCCGCGGGCGCCGCGAGGTCGACGGACGCGGCGATCCGGCGGACGTACTCGAATTCGAGGTTGGTGGGGTCGTCGAGGTCGACGTGGGACTGGGGTGCGCCGTCGACGAGCAGTAGGAACGCGTGCGGTCGGCAGGGGTCCGGAACGAGGGCGGCGGTGCCGAGGTCGACGCGCTGAGTTATCCGCGCCTCCCGCTGCCTCCCCACGCCACCCAGCCTAGGCCGCGCCGAGCGCCTCGATGACGGGCCAGGCTCGTCCGAGAACCGGGTCGCCTGCGCGAGCCGGTCCACGACGTCGGCGACCTTCTCCGCGCGGCGCAGCCGACGCGACCTCGACCGCGCACCGGCTCAGGGCTTGATGGCGCTCGGTGCGGAGCGGCGCTCTCTCTCCAGAAGGCTCCCATCGATGAGTTCGACGCGGCCGGTGGTCTCGCCCAGGGCGAAGTAGTCGTCCTCGTCCCAGGGGCCGAAATGGTGGCGAACCGCCGACGTCACCCGCTGCCTACCGACGTCGGTTTGACCTGCCGGCCGGCGCGGGTGGGCGGGCGGCGGCCAGCGTCAGGGCGCGGTGCAGGAAGCGGGCGTCGCCGAGGAGGCTGCGCAAGCGGCGTTCGAGGCCGGCGATCGGGATGAGGTTTTGCGGCGCTCGCGGGTCCTTGTAGGGCGTCGAGGCGAACCGCGGCAGCGTGACCAGCGACAGGTCGGCGAGGCCGATCGCCTCCTGC
>DATDJX010000283.1:0-2230 GCA_036520275.1 Asanoa sp. | reverse complement strand
ATCCGCGCCTTCGTCGAGCGGGCGGTGGTGTTCACCACCTGCCCCGACTGCGACGGCACCCGGCTCAGCGAGGCGGCGCGGTCGTCGAAGATCGACGGCGTCAGCATCGCCGACGTCTCCGCGATGCAGATCACCGACCTTGCGGAGTGGGTGGCCGGCCTGGACGAGCCGTCCGTCGCGCCGCTGCTGAAGACCCTGCGGCACACCCTCGACTCGTTCGTCGAGATCGGGCTCGGCTACCTCTCGCTCAACCGGTCGTCGGGCACGCTGTCGGGCGGCGAGGCCCAGCGCACCAAGATGATCCGCCACCTCGGCTCCTCGCTCACCGACGTCACCTACGTCTTCGACGAGCCGACCATCGGCCTGCACCCCCACGACGTCCAGCGGATGAACGACCTGCTGCTGCAGCTGCGCGACAAGGGCAACACGGTCCTCGTCGTCGAGCACGAGCCGGAGACGATCGAGATCGCCGACCACGTTGTCGATCTGGGACCGGGCGCGGGTGCCGCCGGTGGCGAGGTTGTGTACGAGGGCACCGTCGACGGGCTGCGGGCCAGCGACACGATCACCGGGCGCCACCTGGACGACCGCGCCTCCCTGAAGCCGTCGGTGCGGACGCCGTCGGGAACCCTGGAGGTGCGCGGCGCGGATACCCACAACCTGCAGGACGTCGACGTCGACATCCCGCTCGGCGTGCTTGTGGTGGTGACCGGCGTTGCCGGGTCGGGCAAGAGCTCGCTGATCAACGGCTCGGTGGCCGGGCGGGACGGCGTGGTGGAGATCGACCAGACGGCGATCCGAGGCTCGCGACGGAGCAACCCGGCGACGTACACCGGACTGCTCGACCCGATCCGCAAGGCGTTCGCGAAGGCCAACGGCGTGAAGCCGGCGCTGTTCAGCCCCAACTCCGAGGGCGCCTGTCCCAACTGCAACGGCGCGGGCGTCGTCTACACCGACCTGGGCATCATGGCCGACGTCGCCATGACCTGCGAGGAGTGCGAGGGCAAGCGGTTCGAGGCGTCGGTGCTGGACTACCACCTGGGCGGCCGCGACATCAGCGAGGTGCTCGCGATGTCGGTCTCCGACGCCAAGGAGCTCTTCGGCGCCGGCGAGGCGAAGGTGCCGGCCGCGCACAAGGTCCTCGAGCGACTCGCCGACGTCGGGCTCGGCTACCTCACCATCGGCCAGCCGCTCACCACGCTGTCCGGCGGCGAGCGGCAACGGCTCAAGCTGGCCACTCACATGGGCGAGAAGGGCGGGGTCTACGTGCTCGACGAGCCGACCACCGGCCTGCACCTCGCCGACGTCGAGCAGCTGCTCGGCCTGCTCGACCGGCTCGTCGACTCCGGCAAGTCGGTCATCGTCATCGAGCACCACCAGGCGGTCATGGCGCACGCCGACTGGATCATCGACCTGGGCCCCGGCGCCGGCCAGGACGGCGGCCGGATCGTCATCGAGGGGACACCCGCCGATGTCGTCGCCGCACGCTCGACCCTCACTGGGGAGCACCTCGCGGCCTACGTCGGCACCTGAGCTCCGCTCGACGCATGTCACGATCGATCGGGGTACCTCGTCAGTCCCGCATGAATGAGATCGTGATCACCGGATCCACAGGAGTCATCGGGCATCGCGCCGTCCGCGAGGTAATCGCCGCCGGCCACCGCGTCACGGGCGTGACGCGCTCCGAGCGCGGCCGCGAACGGCTCGAGAGCCTCGGGGCGGGCGCCGTCGAGGCCGATGTCTTCGACGAGGAGTCGCTGCGCCGTGCGTTCGACGGGGCGGACGCCGTCGTCAACGTGCTCACGCACGTCCCGAGCCCCGATCGGATGGCCGATCCATCCGCCTGGGAGGAGAACGACCGCCTGCGCGCCGAGGCGTCGGCGGCGATCGCGCGCGCCGCCCGGGCCGCGGGCGTGAAGCGGCTCGTCCAGGAGTCGGTCGCGTTCGTGTACGCCGACGGCGGCGACGCGTGGCTCGACGAGGACGCGCCGGTCGCCGGCGGCGGCGTGGCGACGGCCCCACTGACGGCCGAGCGCAACGCGCGCGAGCTGTTCGACGGCGACACGGTGGTGCTGCGCTTCGGGCAGTTGATCGGGCCCGACAGCGAGTCCACGCTGGCCACACTGAAGGCCGCGCGCGGCGGCGCCTCGATCGCGGCCGGGCCGCCCGGCGCGTACCGCCCGACGCTGTGGCTGGACGACACGGCGACGGCCATCGCCGCGGCGCTGCG
>DATDJX010000282.1:0-18830 GCA_036520275.1 Asanoa sp. | reverse complement strand
ACCGACGTGCTGTTCGGCCTGCTGGAGAAGGACCCGGCCAAGCGCTACGACGTCGTCACCGCCCGCGGCATGCTGCGGGAGCTGATGGCCGGCCCGCTCGCCAGCAAGGCACCGGCACACCTGATGACCGACCCGTACGCGATCGTCCCGGCGCAGCGCAACGCCTACCAGCCGGCGCCAGCCCCGCCGAAGCCGACCGGGCAGATCGGTGGCCGGGCCATGATCGGGCCGGGCGAGTCGCTCACCGACCGGCTTGCCGCGCTGCGGGGCGGCGGCGCGAGCGACGCGACCGCCGTCCAACCCACCTCGCCGTCCGCGAGCGGGGTGCCCACGCCGGAAGCCGTGTCCGCGCTGCCGGCCGGTCCGCCCTTGCTCGGCCTGCCGCCCGGGTCGACCGGCGAGATGCCGGCCGCGCCGTGGGACGCGCCGACCGGAGTCGGTGCTCCCGGCCGCGCCGGCTCCGCGCGCAAGCTCGGCCCCGGCAGGCTCGACGGCGGCCTGCGGCGGGGCGGCGCGAGCCTGCTCGCCCGGGTCAGGACCTGGCCGCTCGCCGCCCGGTTCGGCGTGGCCGGCGGTCTGGCGGTCGTCCTGATCCTCGGGACGGTCGCGATCTTCACCGCGGGCGGCGACGGCGCCGGCCCGACGCCGCAGGCCGCTCGCGCACCCTCGCCCAGCGCCGCCGCCGCGACGTTCCCGACCCAGACCGAGGCGGCCCGTGGGCTGTCGGTCAACGTGCCCGACGGCTGGGTCCGCAAGGCCTCCTCCGGCGTGTGGGTCGACTTCATCGACCCGGACGACAGCAACCGTAAGGTGCGCATCCTCGTCGAGAAGAGCAGCGCGGGTGCCGGCAAGTTCCTCGCGGCCGCGGCCAACCGGCTCGACCAGAACACGAGCGGCACCTGCGCCCGGCCCTACCGGCAGGTCTCGCTACAAGACGTCACCGTTGACGGCGAGCCGGGCAGCCAGCTCGAGTACACCTGCGGCAGCGGTTCGACGATGCGCCACGGCCTGTGGCAGGCGGTCATCCGGGGCGGCAAGGCCTACTCGTTCTTCCTCACCACGCCCGACGAGAGGTTCGCCGAGAGCAAGCCGATCTTCGACGAGATGGCCCGCACGTTCGCGGTCACCGCGGCCTGATCAACGGCTTCGTGCTAGTAAGGCACGATGACCAACGACGCCCTCCGCGAGCGCGCCACGGCCTGGCTCGACGACGATCCGGATCCCGCGAGCCGGGATGAGCTGCGCCGGCTGCTCGACGGCCTGCCGGCCACGGCCGACGAGCTGGCCGACCGTTTCGCCGGCCCGTTGACGTTCGGCACGGCCGGGCTGCGCGGCCCGCTGCGAGCGGGTCCCAACGGGATGAACCTCGCCGTCGTCACCCGGGCGGCGGCCGGGCTGGTCACCTGGCTCGCGGCCCACGACGCGCCCGGGCCCGTCGTCGTCGGGTACGACGCACGGCACGGCTCCCGGGCGTTCGCCGAACGCACCGCACAGGTCGTGACCGGCGCCGGCCGGGAGGCGCTCGTGCTGCCCCGGCCGCTGCCGACGCCGGTGCTCGCATACGCCGTCCGGGCGCTGCGGGCGGCGGCCGGTGTGATGGTGACGGCCAGCCACAACCCGCCGCAGGACAACGGGTACAAGGTCTACCTCGGCGCGTCGCTGGGCGGGCCGGCCGGCGCTGGGGCGCAGATCGTGCCGCCGGTCGACGCCGAGATCGAGGCCGCCATCCGCGCAGTCGGTCCACTATCGACAGTCGCGCTGGGCGGACCGGGCATCGTGCTCGACGAGGACATTGTCACGTCATATGTGGAACGCGCGGCGGCGGTCGTCGATCCGGACGGACCGCGCGATCTCGGCGTCGCGTACACGCCACTGCACGGGGTCGGCGGGCCGGTGCTGGCGGCGGCGTTCGCCCGCGCAGGCTTCGCCCGGCCGGCCGTCGTGCGGGAGCAGGCCGAGCCCGACCCGCTGTTTCCCACCGTGGCCTTCCCCAACCCCGAGGAGCCCGGCGCGATCGACCGGCTCGTCGCGCTCGCCGACGTCGGCGGCGCCGACCTGGCCATCGCAAGCGACCCCGACGCCGACCGCTGCGCCGTGGCCATCCCGGATCCCGCGCTGGGCTGGCGCATGCTGCGCGGCGACGAGGTGGGCGTGCTGCTGGCCGACCACCTGATGCGTCGCGGTGTGCGCGGTCGGTATGCGACGACGGTGGTGTCCTCGTCGATGCTCAAGGCGATGTGTGAGCGCCGCGGCCTGCCGTACGGCGAGACGCTCACCGGGTTCAAGTGGATCGTCCGCGCGGGCGACGATCTGGTCTTCGGCTACGAGGAGGCGCTCGGCTACTGCGTGGCGCCCGACCACGTGCGCGACAAGGACGGCATCACCGCGGCGCTGACCGTTGCCGAGCTTGCCGCCGGGCTCAAGGCCGAGCTGCGCACGCTGGCCGACCGGCTCGACGAGCTGGCGCTGGAGTTCGGCGTGTACGCGACGGACCAGCTCTCCGTCCGGGTCGACGACGTCGCCGAGATCGAGACAGCGATGACCTACATCCGCACGAAGACGCCGGGCGCACTTCTGGACGAGCCGGTCACGGCGGTCGAGGACCTGCTGCCCGACGCCGACGTGCTCATCCTGCGGACCGCCTCGGCACGGGTCGTGGTCCGCCCCTCGGGCACCGAGCCGAAGCTCAAGGCGTACGTCGAGGTCGTCGAGCCCGTCGCGGACGGCGACGTGCCGGCGGCCCGCGAGCGCGCCGCCGCGTCGGTCCGGGCGCTGCGCACCGAGACGGCGGCGGCGCTCGGCATCTGGTGACGGCCGTCAGTCGCTGGGGGCCGGACCCAGCAGCGGATCTCCTCGATGTCCATCGAAGGCCGCAGGTCGCGTTCCTCGTACGGCCGGCCGTCGGCCAGCGACATCGGGACGGCGCCCCGGAACCCCGCCCACCCGCTGCCGTACGGATCTTCCAGCCGACCCGGCGGGTACGCTGCACCGCGCGGCGGTCGCCGAGGACGAACAGGCTGTTTCAGCATGAACTGCGCGAGGTCCAGAAGGCGAACGCCTCGATGCGTGACCGGGCCCGGACCACCCTTGGGCCGGCGTACGGCAGGACGAGCCATCACCCCGCCGGCGCGCACGATCTGGGCCGGCAGGACGGCCAGGAACGGCGTGAGGATGCTCAGCCCGCCCTTCCGCAGCGGGTCGTCGAGGCGGCGCCGGACCAGCACCACCGCGCCTCCCGTGTCGAGACCGGCGGCGATGCCGCCGGCAAACGACCAGAGGAGCTGAGCGGTGAGCTCGACCGGACCGGGCGCCATCGTTGATCAAGCTCTCGACGCGCAGCGTGGTGAGGATGCGGCGTGGCATCCGCTTGGCGAGCCCGGCCACGGCCGCCGCGTCCGCGGGGACCAGCACCGCGCCGAGGATCCAGGCGGCCGACGCGGCGCCGCCGACGGCCTGGAGGGACAACGAGACCGCGACCATCGTGACGGTGACGAGCACGACCGCGGACAGGATGATGACCCGCAGGTTGGCGCGGATCTCGCGGAGGCTGGTGTTCAGGCTCTCCCAGTAGAGGATCGGCGGGCGGACCAGCAGCAGGACGGCGTACGGCGGCAGCGACACGTGGGACGGCCGCGGGATCAGCGCGAGCAAGCCGCCGAACGTGATCAGCAGGACGGGCGGGGCGACCCTGTGCCGGCGCGCGATGGTCGTCCCGACCAGCACCGTCGCGCCGAGCACGACGACCAGCAGCATGGCGTCCATGTCGCACGCCTCGCCATGTCAGCATCGTGCCGCACGGCCCGGCCCTTCGGGCGAAGAGCTACGAGGCCGTGGGGGCGGTCTCCAGGACGGTGAGGATTATCACGAGCATCGCGATGGAGAACAGGACACCCGCGCAGCCCAGCACCAGACCGGCCATCGAGATGCCGTAGTTGGTGCGCGACTTGAGGCCGGGCCGGCTGAGCGCGATCGCGGCCAGGCCGAAGATCGCGCCGACGCCGTAGCAGACCCCCAGCGGGAAGGAGATGATCGCCAGGACCAGCGAGGCCATGCCCGTCGTACGGGTGTTCCGGTCGGTGGCGGCGTCGTCGACCGGCTGGGCGGCCGGGGCCAGCCGCTGCCGGGGGACCCACTGGAACTCCCCCGGGAGGTCGGCCGTCTGCGCGATGAGGTCGTCGGCCCGCCTGGCGGCCGTGGCGGCGGTCATCCGCTGCTCGTACTCGGCCAGTTCCAGGTAGCCACCCTCCAGCGCCTTGCCGAGGAGCTCGATGACCTGGTTGCGCTGCGCCGTACCGATCCGCTCGTTCACGTGCACATCTTGGGGGCATGAACGCTCCGGAGACCAGACGTCGACCCGTCCGGCGACATCAGATGCCCTTGGGGTGCCAGACGGTCTTGGTTTCCAGGAAGACGGTCATCCGGCCGATGCCCGGATCGTCGGTCCAGTCGGGCTCGGTCAGCGGCGGGCGCACCACGCGCTTCAGGTTGCCGGCCGCCGCTTCCTCCAGCGCCGCGGCCAACGCCTCGTCGGCCACGCCGGTCAGGTCGATGGCGTTGACGTCCATGTGGCCGGCGAGCCACGGGGCGGTCTCCGCGGGGTCACCGGTCAGAATGTTGACCACCCCGCCGGGCAGGTCGGAGGTGGCCAGCACCTCGGCCAGCGTCACCGCGGCCAGCGGGGCATCCCGCGCGGCCAGCACCACCGCCGCATTGCCGGTCACGATGGCCGGCGCGACGACGGAGACCAGGCCGAGGAAGGACGCCGGCGCCACGATGCCGACCACGCCGGTCGGCTCGGGCGACGACAGGTTGAAGTACGGCCCGGCGACCGGATTGGCGCTGCCGTGGACCTGGGCCACCTTGTCGGACCAGCCGGCATACCAGACCCACCGGTCGATCGCCTCGTCCACGTCGGACGCCGGCAGGCCGAGCGACACGAACTGGGAGCGCCGCCCCTCCAGCATCTCGGCGACCCGGTAGAGCACCTGCCCGCGGTTGTACGCGGTGGCGCCGCCCCACCTGGACGCCGCGGCCCGCGCCGCCTTGACCGCGTCCCGGACGTCCTTACGCGACGCCAGCGCCACGTTGGCCTCCTGCGCCACATAGGACCGTCCGGACTCGCTGCGCGGGAACGCGCCGCCGATGAAGAGCTTGTACGTCTTGCGGACGGCCAGGCGCGGCGACGACCTAGACATCGAGGTACCCCTCCAGCCCCTGACGCCCGCCCTCGCGGCCGTACCCGGACTCCTTGTAACCGCCGAAGGGCGACGTCGGGTCGAACTTGTTGAACGTGTTCGCCCACACCACGCCGGCGCGCAGCCGGTCGGCCATCCAGAGGATCCGGGACCCCTTCTCCGTCCACACGCCGGCGGACAGCCCGTAGGGCGTGTTGTTCGCCTTCTCGACCGCCTCTGCCGGCGTGCGGAAGGTCAGCACCGACAGCACCGGCCCGAAGATCTCCTCGCGTGCGATCCGGTGCGCCTGGGTGACGCCGGTGAAGATGGTCGGCGCGAACCAGAAGCCGCGATCGGGCAGCTCACACGGCGGCGACCACCGCTCGGCGCCCTCCGACGAGCCGATGTCGGACAACGTCCGGATGCGGTCCAGCTGCGCGGAGGAGTTGATCGCCCCGATATCGGTGTTCTTGTCCAGCGGGTCGCCGACCCGTAGTCGGGCCATGCGCCGCTTCAGGAACGATAGGACGTCGTCGTACACCGACTCCTGCACCAGCAACCGCGAACCCGCGCAGCACACGTGACCCTGGTTGAAGAAAATGCCGTTGACGATGCCCTCGACGGCCTGGTCGATGGGCGCGTCGTCGAAGATCACGTTGGCGGCCTTGCCGCCCAGCTCGAGGGTGACCTTCTTGCGGGTGCCGGCGACCGCGCGGGCGATCTCGCGCCCGACCTCGGTGGAGCCGGTGAACGCCACCTTGTCCACGCCGGCGTGCGTCACGAGCGCCTGGCCGGTCGCGCCGGCACCGGTGATGATGTTGACCACGCCCGGCGGTAGGTCGGCCTGCTGGCAGATCTCCGCGAACAACAGCGCGGTCAGCGGCGTCGTCTCCGCCGGCTTGAGCACCACCGTGTTGCCCGCCGCCAGCGCCGGAGCGATCTTCCACGCCAGCATCAGCAGCGGGAAGTTCCACGGGATGATCTGACCCGCGACGCCCAGCGGCCGCGGCGAAGGGCCGAACCCGGCGTGCGGCAGCTTGTCGGCCCATCCGGCGTAGTAGAAGAAGTGCGCGGCCACCAGCGGGATGTCGACGTCCCGCGACTCGCGGATCGGCTTGCCGTTGTCGAGCGACTCCAGCACGGCCAGCTCCCGGGCGCGTTCCTGGATGATCCGCGCCAGACGGTAGAGATACTTGGCCCGGTCGCGGCCCGACATCGGACCCCAGACCTCGTCGTACGCCGTGCGGGCCGCCGCCACCGCCCGGTCGACATCGGCCGGGCCGGCCTCGGCGACCTCGGCCAGCACCTCCTCGGACGCCGGGTTGATCGACTTGAACGAGCCGCCGTCGATGGGCTCAACGAACGTGCCGCCGATGAACAGCCCATACGACGGCTGCAGGTCGACGATCGCCCGGGACTCGGGCGCGGGCGCATACTCGAAGCCGGTCATCGGGATCAGTCCAGCGTGAAGTAGTCGGGACCGGAGTAGACCCCGGTCTTGAGCTTGGTGCGCTGCATGAGCAGGTCGTTGAGCAGCGTCGAGGCGCCGAACCGGAACCAGTCGGGGTCGAGCCAGTCCTCGCCGACCGTCTCGTTGACCACGACGAGGTACTTGATCGCGTCCTTCGACGTGCGGATGCCGCCGGCCGGCTTGACGCCCACCTGCCGTCCGCCCAGGGCGCGGAAGTCGCGCACCGCCTCGAGCATCACGAGCGTCACCGGTAGCGTGGCCGCGACGCCGACCTTGCCGGTCGAGGTCTTGATGAAGTCGCTGTCGGCGAGCATCGCTAGCCAGGAGGCCCGGCGCACGTTGTCGTAGGTCGCGAGCTCGCCGGTCTCGAGGATGACCTTGAGATGCGCGGCGCCGCAGGCCTGCTTGACCGCCACGATCTCCTCGAAGACCTCGAGGTAGCGCCCGGCGAGGAAGGCGCCCCGGTTGATCACCATGTCGATCTCGTCGGCGCCGGCGGCCACCGCGGCCTTGGTGTCGGCGAGCTTGACGTCGAGCGGCGCCTGGCCGGACGGGAAGGCGGTCGCCACCGACGCGATGTGCACGCCGGAGCCCGCCAGGGCCTCCGCCGCCACCGGCACCATCGAGGGGTAGATGCAGATCGCCGCGACGGAGGGGCAGGAGGGGTCGGCCGGATCGGGCCGCATCCCCTTCGCGCACAGTGCGCGCACCTTGCCCGGGGTGTCCGATCCCTCGAGGGTGGTCAGGTCCACCATCCGGATCGCGAGGTCGATCGCCCAGGCCTTCGCCGTCGTCTTGATCGAGCGGGTGCCCAGCATGGCCGCCCGCTGTTCCGCGCCCACCTGGTCGACACCGGGCAAGCCGTGCAGAAAGGCCCGCAACGCCGCGTCCGATCGGGTGACCGCGGCGAGATCGTTTCCCATCACCGCTGTCATACCGCCGAGTCTACGGCTGTCCCCGGAACGTCAATATGGCTCGGCTTGCGCCCGCCGCCGTCTGGAGCCCGAGGACGCCGAGCGAAGCGAGGGCGCCCGCAGGGCGAAGACGGCGGGGTCTGAGGGCGCAAGCCCAGCCGAGCGGAGCGAGGCGCAGAAGCACGGCGAGGGCGCCAGCAGGGCGAAGACGGCGGGTCCGAGGGGCGCAAGCCCAGCCGGGCGGAGCGCGGCGCAGCAGCATGGAGCGAGGCAAAGCAGCACAGCGCGGCTCAGGAAATTCGGTACGTTGACCACCGTGGACGTACTCGTGGTCGATCACCCGCTCGCCCAGTCGCGGCTCACGGCGATGCGCGACAGCCGCACCGACTCCTCCTCGTTCCGGGCGGCGCTGCACGAGCTCGCCACCATGCTCGTGTACGAGGCCGCCCGGGCGTTTCCGGTCGAGCGGTACAAGATCGACACGCCGGTCGCGCCCACCGACGGCACCCGCATCGCCAACCCGCCCCTGCTCGTGCCCGTCCTTCGGGCCGGCCTGGGCATGGCCGACGCCGCGCTCGGCCTGCTTCCGGAGTCGTCCATGGGCTTCGTCGGGCTCGCCCGCGACGAGGAGACGTTCCAACCGCGCGCCTATCTGGAATCGCTGCCGGCCGACCTGTCCGGCATCCCGGTGCTGGTGCTCGACCCGATGCTTGCCACCGGCGGCTCGCTGGAGCACTGCGTCCGGCTGCTCGCCGACCGTGGGGCCTCCGAGATCACCGTCGTCTGCGTGCTCGCCGCGCCCGAGGGCATCGCCCGCCTCGAACGATCCGGCCTGCCGCTGCGGCTCGTGACGTCCTCGGTCGACGGGGGGCTGAACGACAAGATGTTCATCGTGCCGGGCCTCGGCGACGCGGGTGATCGCCAGTTCGGCGGCATGCCCCGTTTCTAGCGGCGCCGAAAGCGGCTACCGTTCCGAGCCATGACCACTGTTCCCATCGCCGAGGAACTGCTGCTGCTCGCCTACGACAACGTGTCGGGCAAGGCGACCGGATCGCGGATCGGGCTCGATCTGGGGATGGCGGCTGCGGTGCTCGTCGAGCTGGCCCTGGCCGGCCGCATCACGCTTGACGGCGGCACGATCGTGGTCAGGGACACCAAGCCGACCGGCTACGCGCTCACCGACGAGGCCCTTGCCAAGATCGCTGCCAACCCGCCGGCGACGCCCGCCTCCTGGGTGCAGCGCCTGCGGCACGGCCTGCGCGACCGGGTCCTCGCCGACCTCATCAGCAAGGGCGCGCTGCGCGACGTCGACGAGGTGGCCATGGGCCACATCCACCTCCACCGCTACCCGTCGGTCGACCGCTCCGTCGAGACGGAGGCGCGGCAGCGGTTGGGCGCGGCGCTGGCCGGCCAGACCCGGCCGGACGAACGCACGGCCGCGCTGGCCACGCTGGTCGCGGCCGTACGCATGGAGTCGGCCCTCGGCCTGTCCGCCGACAAGATCAACGAGGTGCACGAGCAGCTGGAACGGATCGCCGGGGGTGCCGGTTTCCACGGCGGCGTCGACCTGGAGCGGTCCACCGTACGGCCGTCCGTCGCGCTCGTCGTAACCGCGCTCAGCAAGGCAATCCAGGCCGCACTCGGCGCCCGCGCCTGATTTATCGCACCCGCACGGTCTGCGTCTCTTACGCTTTGTCACCATGGCGGTGACGCTCGACGAGCAGCCCGGATGCCAGCCCGAGCCGAGCGAGGCGCACCCGGAGCCGACCGTGGGCGCACACCGCCGCCCCGCCCGCCTGCTGGGCGTCCTCGCCGTGGCGGCGGCCTACCTGTCCGCCGCGTTCGTCGTCACCGGGCGGCTCTGGGCCGACGTCGCGCGCAGCACACCCGCCGTCAATCCCCAGGACCACGTCTTCTTCCAGTGGGCGATCGCGTACGGGGCCCGGGTGGTCAGCGAGGGCGCGTACCCGTTCGCCACCACGGAACTCAACATGCCGGCCGGCGTGAACCTGATGGCCAACACGTCGGTCCTCGGGCTCGGCATCCCGCTCGCGCCGATCACCCTCGCCGGGGGTCCCCAGGCGTCGTTCGCCCTGCTCCTGGTCCTCGGGCTGGCCGGCACGGCGTTCGGCTGGTACTGGCTCTTCTCTCGGCACCTCGTGCGGTCGCGGCCGGTCGCGTTCGTCGCCGGCGCGCTCTGCGGGTTCGCGCCCGGCATCGTCAGCCACTCCCAGGGCCACCTGAACTGGACGGCCCAGTTCCTCGTGCCGCCGATCCTGATCATGGTCATTCGGCTCGCCCGCGGCGGCTCGGCTGTCCGGGACGGTCTGATCCTCGGCGGGCTGGTCACCTACCAGGCGTTCGTCAACGAGGAGGTGCTGCTCTACGCCGCGCTCGCGGCGGCCGTCTTCCTCGCCGCGTACGCGGCGGTGGGTGGCGTCCGCGGGCAGGTGCGCGAGCGTCTCGTCGGCCTGGCCAAGGGCGTCGGGTTAGCCGCAGCGGTGGCGGCCGTCCTGCTGGCGTATCCCCTGTACGTGCAGTTCTTCGGCCCGCAGAGCTACCACGGCGTGCCGACCGAGGTGAAGGACGTCAGCAGCGACCTCGCCTCGTATCCGGCGTTCGCGCGGCTCTCGCTCGCCGGCGACACCGCGACCGCGGCACGGCTCGCGCAGGGTCCGGCGGAGGAGAACAGCTTCCTCGGCTGGCCGCTGCTGCTCGCCTGCGCGGCGTCGGTGGCGCTGTGCTACCGGCGCGCGGCCGCCTGGGCACTGGCGATCACCGGCGCGGTCTTCGCGGCTTTCTCGCTCGGTCCGTCGGTCGTCGTCGACGGACGCAAGACCGGCGTTCCGGGGCCGTGGCGCCTCCTCGCCGATCTGCCGATCTTCAATGCCGTCGTGCCCACCCGGCTCGCGCTGATCAGCGCGCCGATCGCGGCCGGCCTGCTGGCGCTGGGTGCCGACCGCGCCCTGACGCTCGCCCGCTCCCGCCGCGGCGCGGCGGCGGCGCTGCGGTGGGTCACCGTGGCGGTGGTCGCGGTCGTGCTGATCCCCTTGGTGCCGCGGCCGATCCCGGTCGCGAGGATCCCGGCGCTGCCCGCGTTCATCACCGCCGGCACATGGCGGGAGTACGTCACGCCGGGCAGGTCGATGGTCGTAGTCCCGGTCACCAACGGCGTCTACCTCGCCGGCATGCGGTGGTCCGCGCGGTCCGACCCGATGATCCCGATCGCCGGTGGATACTTCCTCGGCCCGAGCGCGGACGGCGGGCGTGCGATCTTCAGCGCCCCCCGCCGCGCCACGGACCTCCTTCTGGAACAGGTCAGCAAGACCGGAAAGCTGCCGCAGGTGCTGAGCCTCGCCCAGCACAAGGCGTTCTTAACCGACGTGCGCTACTGGAAGGCCGCGGTGCTGGTGATGCCGCCGGGTCTCAAGAAGCCGGACGCCGTGCGCCGGGTCCTGGACCAACTGGCCGGCCCGAGCCGCTTCGTCGGCGGCACGTGGATCTGGGACGTGCGCTACATCAGGTAGGTTCGGTCTCCGCGGTCGGCGGCGCGGAGGTGAGCGACGTCCCAGGAAACGCGACCGCCGCGGGTGCCGTGAGAGACGACACATGTTACGAGTGGGTGCGCGAATCGGCCGGCCAGACCGGGTCACCGGTGAACACGGCGCTAACCATGGGTTACGGGCGGGCTCCCGGTGTGGTGAGGCACACGCCGAATGCCGCTGCGTCCGGGTCGTCCAGTGGTCGGCGCTCAGCTTCGCGTGCTTCGCTGTCGGGGTCCCGAAAAAGGAGAAGACATGAGAACCACTTCCCGGCTGGCAAGGCTCCTCCGCGCCGCCGACCGGTGGACGCTGCACCGCTTCAACCCCACCACGTCCGGCCCACCCGGCCGCAACGAGCGGTTGATGCGCCCGGACGACACGGCGCACACCGCGCGACGTGGCGCCGGCCGCCGCCGCCTGGAGCGGGAGCTGGCCGACGCAACGCCTGCCGAGCGGCAGGATCTGCTCGCCGTCCTCCGCCGCTATCCAGCGGCGGAGGCCGACGATGTCCGCGTGGTGCTGGAGCGTCAGGCGAGCCGCCAAACGTTGGTCGTCGGCGGGTTGCCCCACCGGCCGTGACCGCTCACGGCGCGGCCAAGGCCTCCGTGGGCGCGAGCCGGGCGGCCCGCACGGCCGGGTAGAGGCCGGCCGCCGCGCCGATCACCAACGTGGCCGCGAGACCGCCCGCGGTGACCCAGGCCGGCACGACTACGGGCCAGGCCTGGGTCGCCGCGTACAGGGTGGTGACCCCGACGCCCAGTAACACCCCGCCCATCCCGCCCAGGGCGGACAGCAGCAGCGACTCGGCCAGGAACTGGATGCGGATCTGGCCGCGGGTGGCCCCGAGCGACCGGCGCAGGCCGATCTCGGCTCGGCGCTCCAACACCGAGATCACCATCGTGTTGGCCACGCCAACGCCGCCGACAAGCAGCGCGACCGCGCCGAGGCCGAGCAGCAGCCCGGTGAAGGCGCGGCTCGTCACCCGGCGGGCGGCCAACGCGTCGGACGGCCGGGACACCTCCACCTCGTTTGGCGCGGCCGGGTTGGCCGTCGCCGCGAGGACGGACCGGACGGCCTCGACGGCCGGATCGGCCGTACGCGTGTAGACCGTCGTCGGATGCCCGTCGAAGTCCAGATAGGACGCTGCCGCGTCCCAGCCGACCAGCGCGGCCGCGTCCAACTCGGACGCGAGCGGGACCGGCTCGAGCACACCGATCACGGTGAACCAGCGCCCGCCGACGAGGACCTGTGCGCCCGGGGTGACGATGCCGAGCCGCTTCGCCGCGACCGAGCCGAGCACCACCGCCGGATATCGGAAGGTCGCGGCGTTCAGCCAGGCGCCGGACGCCACCCTCGCGCCGACGGTCCGCAGCAGGTCGAGCTGGGCCGCCAGCACCGACATCCCGCCGGTTTCGCCGGCCGGGATGCGGTCGTTGCGATAGACCGCCGCGCCCGGCACCTTGCCGGTCGCGGCCACCCGCGACACCGGTCCGATCCGGCCGATCATCGGCACCGACTCGACCGGCAGCGTGGCGTCCTCGCCGAACATCGTATTGCCGGGCGCGACGGTGAGCAGGTTGGTGCCCAGCGCGGCCAACTGCCGGTCGACCTCCGCCCTCGACGACGAGGAGATCCCGGCCACAGCGGTCATCGCCGCGATGCCGATCGCGATGCCCAGCGCAGAGAGGAACACCCGCAACGGTCGGGTGCGTAGGCCGGCGCCGCCGACCCGGAGCACGTCCCACAGCGAAAGGCGCATCACAGCACCGCCCCGTCGCGCATCGCCACCCGGCGCGGGAGCCCGGCCGCGATCTCCCGGTCGTGGGTGATGACGACCACCGTGGTGCCGGTCGAGTTGAGCTCGCGCAGCACGGCCATCACGCCTGCCCCGGACGTCGAGTCCAGATTGCCGGTGGGTTCGTCGGCGAGCAGCAACGCCGGACCGCGGGCCACCGCCCGCGCGATGGCGACGCGCTGCTTCTCGCCGCCGGAGAGCTGGTGCGGCAGGTGTCCGAGCCGCGCGGTCAGGCCGACCCGGTCAAGCGCCTCGGCCGCCCGGTGCCGCCGGACCGGCAGCGGCACGCCCGCGTACAGCAGGCCGTCCGCCACATTGTCCAGTGTGGACTCGCCCGGGGCGAGGTGGAACTGCTGGAACACGAAGCCGATCCGCCGTGCCCGAAGGGCCGACAGCTGCCGGTCGGACAGCGCTGTCACGTCGTTGCCCTCGATCCGCACGACGCCGGACGACGGGCGATCCAGCGTGCCGATCAGGTGCAGCATCGTCGACTTGCCCGAGCCGGACGGCCCGACGATGCCGACCAGCTCGCCCGCGTCGATCGACAGCGTCACGTCGCGTACGGCGGTCACCCCGCCCGGGTACGACTTGGTGACTGCGGCGAGCTCGACCACGGCGGTCATGTGCCGGCCTTGCTTCCCCCGGTTGGGGCACGACCGAGCCGACCGAGCCCGACGATGACGTCACTTCGTCCGGTCATGACGGCATCCCCACCGTCATGCCCTCACGGAGCCCATCGCCGGACAGCTCGACCCGGCCCTCGGCGAACAGCCCGGTCTTGACGGCGACGATCTTCGTGGTGGCGCCGTCGACGACCTGCACGCCGTACCCGCCCTCGGCCAGTGCGAGCAGGGCCGCCACCGGCACGGTCAGCACGTCGGCCTTCGACGAGGCGGTGAACGCGACCGAGATGGACGCCTCGTCCAGGCCGGACAGCGCCGCCGCCTTGTCCGCGGTGACAGTGACCTCGATCTTCGTGACGGGCTCGTCCGACCCGGGGTTGCCGCTGTCGGTGTCGACCACGGTCTTGACCGCCGCGATCTTCCCCGGTGTGGTCGATCCGTCGGGCAGCGTGAGGACCACCGTTGCGCCCTTGTGGGCCAGCCGCTGGTCGGACGCGTCGAGCGACACCGTGACCAGCCGGGTGGTGGCGGTGTACGACAGGACCGAGCCGCCCGGCTGCAGCGCGTCGCCGACCGCCGCCTCCTGGCTGTCCACCCGCACGGGTCCGGTCGCGAAGACCACCCGGCCGAGCTCCACCGTGCCGGTCTCGGGCAGGCCCTGGTCCGCCTGCCATGCGGCGACGGCATCGGCCGTCGACGAGGTGTACGTGTCGTCCACGGTGAACCCCCGATAGCCCAGCGCGTACAGGTTCTTCTCCAGCTGGCGCTCGTCCGGGCCCTCGGTGCCGGGCGCGAGCGTCCGGTACGCCGGCAGCGAGCCGTACAGCAGCACGACGGGCCGGTCGTCCATCCGGTACAGCACCTTGCCCCGGGTCACGGTCGACCCGCCGGCCGCGAGCGCGGTCAGCGTTCCGCCGGCGCGCGCGGTCAGGGTGACGGCGTCGCCGTACCCCAGCTCGCCGTCTTTGCTCTGCCGGTCGACCAGCGTCTGCCGGGTGACCTTCGCGGTCGTCGGCGGGACGGCCGCGGCGGTCGCGCCGCCGTCGCCGCGGCCGGACAGGTCGGCGAATCCGGTGGCCGCCGCAGCCGCCGCCGCGACGGCGGCGGCGACGCCCATGGTGAGCACGATCCCGCCCGTACGCCGCCGGCTCATGCCGAGCCTCCGGTCGTTCCGGTCTGCCCCTGCTGCCCGGGCGGCCGCCCGGGCAGCAGGTTCTTGCACTTCTCCTCGGCCGCCTTGAACGTGGCGCCCTGCGGGTCCACGCCCAGTTCGCCGCCGTCGATCTGCAGGCCGCCGCCGGTCGGGTCGGGGAATCCGGGGACGCCGTTCGCGCGCATGCACTTCGCGTACTCCCGCAGCTTCTCGACCTGTTCGGGGTCGGCCTTGCCGGGCTCGCCGCCGTTGGGCAGCAGGTGCCGGCATTTCTCGACCGCCCGGTCGACCGCGGTCTTGTCGGTGCCGTCGGGGATCGTCACCCGCATCTCGCCGTGGTCGCCCACGTCCGGGTCCGGAAAGTTGGGCACGCCGTTCTCCCGCATGCACCGGGCGTACGCGAGCGCGGCGTCCTTCTCGTCCACCGGGGCGGACGCGCTGTTCGTCGGCGAGCCGGTCGCACCGCCCGCGGTGGCCACGCCGGGCACCGTGCCGTCCGAGCCGCACCCGACGGCACCGAGCGCGAGGCCGGCGACCAGCAGGGCGCCGACGAAGAGCCGTTTCACGAGACCTCACCTCCGTGGCGGCCGGTCGGACGCCGGCCGCCCGAGTCCGAATTCAAGCCTCGCGGGGGTTTCGTGACCGTCTCCGAAAACGGTGACACCGAGGTGACCTGACCGTGGGTCACCATGGGGACATGCGGATCCTGGTGGTCGAGGACGAACCGCTGCTCGCCGACGCCGTCGCCGAGTGGCTGCGCGGCGACGCGCACGCCGTCGACATCGCGTACGACGGCGGCGCCGCGCTTGAACGGCTCGGCGTGCACGACTACGACGTGGTCGTGCTGGACCGCGACCTGCCGGTCGTCCACGGCGACGAGGTGTGCAGGGCCGTCACGGCGGGAGAGTCACCGGCGAGGGTGCTGATGCTGACGGCCGCCGCCGAGATCGACGACCGCGTCGCCGGCCTGGCGCTGGGTGCCGACGACTACCTGCCGAAGCCCTTCGCCTTCCGGGAGCTGGCCGCCCGCGTCCTGGCGCTCGGGCGGCGGGCTCGGCCGGCGGCGCCGCCCGTGCTGCAGCGCGCCGGGATCCGGCTCGACCCGCACCTGCGCGAGGTCTACCGCAACGGCCGGTACGTGCCGTTGTCGCGCAAGGAATTCGCGGTCCTGACCGAGCTGCTGCGCGCCGAGGGCGCCGCGGTGTCGGCCGAGACACTGCTAGAGAAGGCCTGGGACGAGAACGCCGACCCGTTCACCCACGCCGTCCGGATGACGATCCTCAAGCTGCGCCGCAAGCTGGGCGATCCGCCCGTGGTGCTCACCGATCCAGGAGTGGGGTACCGCGTGCCGTGAAGCGTTTCAGGTTGACCCTCCGCGCTCGCCTCACGCTGGTCTACGGCGGGCTCTTCTTCCTCGCCGGCGTGGTGCTGCTCGGCGTCACGTATGTGCTGGTCTCCCAGCAGCTGCCCAACGGTGACCGGTTCACCGTCACCGGGCAGCTGCCGAACCCCGACGGCAGCGGACCGCCGCTGGGTGGCCAGGTCGTCCACGAGGTGGCCGCGAAGACCTGGCAGGACGCGCTCGGCGCGATCCTCACCCAGGGCGGCATCGCGCTTCTACTGGTCGGCGTCGTCGCGACCGCCTTCGGCTGGCTGATCGCGGGCCGGATGCTGCAGCCGCTGCAGCGGATCACCGAGACGGCACAGCGGATCGCGGACGCGCCCGCCGCCGACCGGGGCCTGCACGAGCGGATCGCGCTTGGCGGCCCGGCGGACGAGGTGAAGCGGTTGGCCGACGCGTTCGACGTGATGGTCGCGCGGTTGGACCAGTCGTTCGACGGCCAACGGCGGTTCATCTCCAACGCCTCGCACGAGTTGCGTACGCCGCTCACCGTCAGCCGGGCCCTGCTCGAGGTCGCCGTGCACCGCGGGCCGGCCTCGCCGGAGGTACGGATGCTGGGCGAGACGCTGCTGGAGATCAACGGGCGGCAGGAGCGGCTCATCGACGGGCTACTGCTGCTCGCCCGCTCCGATCGCGAGCTGCCTGAGCGGTCCTATGTGGACCTCGCCGACGTCGTCGACCACGTGACCGGCCAGGTGCCGCCGGGCCCGGTGACCGTCATCACCAAGGCCAACCCGGCGCCGACCACCGGCAACCCGGTGCTGCTGGAACGGCTCGTGCAGAACCTGGTGGAGAACGGCCTGCGGCACAACCGCGGCGACGACGGCTGGGTCGGCGTTACGACGGAAGCCGGCCCGGGCGGCGCAGCCGTCCTGGTGGTGACCAACACGGGCCCGACGATCCCACCGTACGAGGTGCCGCGGCTGTTCGAGCCGTTCCGCCGGCTCGGCGCCGACCGTCCGCCGGCCGGCGGGCCGAAGGGCGTCGGGCTCGGGTTGTCGATCGTGCAGGCGGTGGCCCGGGCCCACGATGGCGAGGTGCGCGCCGACGCCCGGGAGGGCGGCGGCCTGATCGTGACCGTCACCCTCCCGCCGGCGCCTCAGGACCCGGGATAGCGGTCGGTCCAGCCGGTGACCGGGCCGTGGTCGCCCCGTGCGATTGAGCGCTCACCGTGACTTCGCGGCGACGTCGTCCGCCAGCTCCGGGATGGTGCCGCGGCACTCCAGCGGCCTCCGGCGGCTCGGCGATGCTACTACGCCCGGTAGGATAGCGGGGTGACACGGCTGGGCGAGCTCGAGCGGGCGGCGATGGACGTCCTGTGGGATCGGGGCGAGCCGGCGACCGTCCGCGCGGTCGTCGAGGCCCTGGCCGACAAGAACCTGGCCTACACCACCGTGATGACCGTACTCGACCGGCTCGCCGGCAAGGGCATGGTGGAGCGTGAGCGCAACGGCCGGGCGTGGCTCTACCGCCCGGCGGCACCGCGCGACGCCTACATCGCCCAACTGATGCTCGACGCGCTCGGCCTCGCGGGCGACCGGGACGCCGCCCTGGTCCGCTTCGCCCGCTCGGTGAGCGACAGCGAGGCGGAGGTGCTGCGCGCGGCCCTGGCGGACGGGAACGGGGCCTGATCCGTTTCGCCGCGGGTCCCGCGCCGGCGGGCACGGTCGGCGCTCTGTCATACGTAGACTGCCTACGTGTAGGATGGATGACTATGAGCGCGCTCGAACTCGCCCGGCTGCAGTTCGCCACCGCCGCCTCGATCCACTTCCTCTTCGTGCTGGTGACGCTCGGCCTCGTCACGCTGCTGGTCTACCTGCAGTCCGCCTGGTTCGTGACCGGCAAGCCGGTCTACGAACGGCTCACCCGCTTCTGGGGCACGATCTACTTGATCAACTACGTGCTGGGCATCGCCGCCGGCATCGTGATGGAGTTCCAGTTCGGGCTCAACTGGAGCCGTCTCTCGTCGTTCGTGGGAAACGTATTCGGGGCCCCGATCGCGCTCGAGACGCTCCTCGCGTTCTTCCTCGAGTCGACGCTGCTCGGCATGTGGATCTTCGGTTGGCATCGGATCGGGCGCGGTCTCCACCTGGCCCTCCTCTACGGCGTGGCCCTCACGGCGTACCTCTCGGCGTTCTTCATCATGATCGCCAACGCCTGGCTGCAGCACCCGGTGGGCTACGAGCAGCGCAACGGCACGGCCTACCTCACCGACTTCGGCGCGCTCCTGCGCAACCCGACCTTCGGCATGGCGCTCGGCCACGTGCTGTCCGCCGCGCTGATGACCGGCGGGACGGTGATGGCGGGGATCAGCGCCTGGCTGCTGATCCGCCGCACGCCCGACTACGAGCTGCGCACATCGTTGCGGATCGGCCTGGTCACGATGACGATCGCCGGTGTGCCGCTGCTCGGCTTCGGCTTCGCCCAGTTCGCGGTCGGCGGCGGGTTCCAGCCGGCCAAGTTCGGCGACGAGGCCCAGCGGCAGGCGGCCGCCGCCGAGTGGGCCGCCCGGTTCGGCCCCGGCGACTACCTCCCTCCACAATGGATCGGCGTGCCGCTGGGCTTCATGATCCTCATCGGGTTCGTGCTCGCATGGGCCTTCGTGTTCCTGCCGCTCCTCTACCGCGACTGGATCATCCGGCTGCGCTTCCCGTTGTTCGTGATCGGGCTCGCGATGCCGCTGCCGTTCGCCGCGGCTGTGTTCGGCTGGACGTTCCGCGAGGTGGGCCGGCAACCGTGGGCGGCGTACGGCCTAC
>DATDJX010000281.1:0-2253 GCA_036520275.1 Asanoa sp. | reverse complement strand
GAGGGAGCCGACGAGGAGCGCTGGATCGCGATCTTCAACAGCCGCTCCGAGGGACTCGGGTGGCCGAGCTGGACCGTGGCGGACGTCCGCCCGCCGGCACGGCTCAGGCTCTACCGCGCGACTGCGGCCGCCCTGTTCGTGCTCGGCCCGAAGGACGAGCGCATCCCGGTGAACCTGACCTAGCCCGCGACCGCGAGCTGCACGCTTCCCGCGAGGCCGCCCCGCGAGGCCGCCACCCGGGACGCCGCCACCCGGGAGGGCGCCCCCCGAGGTGGGTCAGCTTAGTCCCGGATTGCGGGACGGAGGTGACACACCCGGCCGCGCGGCCGGCGCGCGCGGCGAGCCTTACGGCCCGCGCGCGCCGGAGGTCACGCACCGGAGCACAGGCGTAACACGCGCGGGTGGCGGGCGGCGGCGCGGGGCGGGCGGCCCGGGGACGGGCCGCGCGACGCGGCCGGTGCGGGGCGGCTTTGGGGAGCGTCCTTGGTAGGGGACCGTTTGGGTACCTAGGGCAGGACGCTTGGCGCGGGGTGGCTGTGGCAAGTGTCCTGCTTAGACCACCGTATGGGTGGTCAGGGCAGGATGGTCGTCGGGCTTAGCCCCCGAGGGCGAGCTGGGTATACGCGATCGACTGGAAGGACATTCGGTGCAGTGGCGATACGCCGTTGGCGGCGATCGCCGCTCGGTGCTCCGGTGTGGAGTAGCCGACGTTCGTCTCGAAGTCCCAGCCCGGGTGGCGCTCGGCGGCGCGGCGCATGTAGCGGTCGCGGCTCACCTTGGCCAGCACCGAGGCGGCCGCGATCGCCGCGCTGCGGCAGTCGCCGTCGATCACCGCGCGCTGGTCGAAGCCGAACTCGGGCACGCGGAAGCCGTCCACCAGGCAGACCGTGCCGGGCAGCGCCACGCCGAGCAGCGCAGTGCGGAGGGCCTCCAGGTTCGTCTTGTGGAGCCCGCGCAGGTCGATGCCGCGCACGCAGCGGGACACGATCACCGAGCGCGCCGCCGCCCTCATCACGAGCGGGTAGAGCTCCTCGCGCATTTCGGCCGTGTGCTGCTTCGAGTCGTTCAGGCGGGTCAGAGCGCGCCGATCGGAGAGGGTCAGAAGCTCCAGGTCGAACAGCACGGCCGCCGCCACGAGCGGCCCGGCAAGCGAGCCGCGGCCCGCCTCGTCCGCCCCCGCGACGTAGCGGCACCCGATCTCACGGTCGAATGCGAAGAGCCGCCGCCCGGTGCGCGGCCGGCCTTTCGGCCGCCTAGCGCTCCGTCGCGGCTGCGTGGTGGTCTCGTCCCGCGGCATCCCCACTGGTGGCGCCGATCATAGGTGGGCGCACGGCGGAAGCTTCCCCGCCGGTGGCCTCTCGACCTACAGTAAGCCGATTCGACCCGGAGGCCAATAGGTCATGAAGGCCTTGCCGATGATCCATTTCTTCGGCACCGGCCCCCACTCGCGGCTGTCGGCGGACTCCCCGCGGTTGTCGCCCATCATGTAGTACTGGCCGTCCGGGATCGTGATCTCGCGGGGCAGGTTGCAGGTGGGGCACTCGGGGTCGAGCCGGGCGAACGGCTCGTCCTGGCGCTTGCCGTTGATGTAGACCGAGCCCTCGATCACCTTCAGCCGGTCGCCGGGCAGGCCGACCACCCGCTTGATGAAGTTCGTGTCGGAGCGCTCCGGCGTGCCCTCCGGGCAGGGCTGGTCGCTCGGGCGCTCCACGCCGCAGACGCTCGGCTGCCCCGCCGGCGGCTTGAAGACGATGATGTCGCCGCGGTCGGGATCGCTGAATCGGTAGCTCACGCGGTCGACGAGGACGCGCTGGCCGACCTGGAGCGTCGGCACCATCGACTCGCTCGGGATGCGAAACGGCTTGACGAGGAACGCCTGGATGCCGAGCGCGAGCCCGAGCGCGATCGCCACGATCGTGACGAGCTCGACGAGCGAGTTGTGCTGGCGCTTCTGCTTGCTCTTCGCCACCGGCGCGCCCCGGGGGCCCCGTCCTAGGATGGCCGGTCGTCGCCGGCGTCAGCGGCTTCGGCCGGCTCTCCGGCCGGCTCGTCCGCAGGCTGCTCGGCCGGGTCAGGTTCGGCGGAAGCCTCGGCCGGCTCCGCGGGCGGCTGCTCGGGCTCCGCGGCCGGCTGCTCGCCCTCGGCGGCGGCCTGCTCCTCCTCGACCGCGGCCTGCTCGCCGAGCTCCTCCTCGCCGGGGCGGGGCGCGTCGTCGGGCGGCATCGCGCCCTCCTCGACGAGCCCGGGCACGAC
>DATDJX010000280.1:0-4998 GCA_036520275.1 Asanoa sp. | reverse complement strand
CCTCGTCGCCCTCACGGTCGGCTGAGCCCTCCACTTCGGACCAATCAGATCCGACCCACCGCACGGACCACTAGGCCACGGTCGGCGCTACTTGACGGAGGGGTGGACGAAGGGTGGCTTCACGACGCGCATCGCGCAGCGGCGGCCACGCACGTCGACCTCCACCGGGTCGCCGTCCTCGAGGCCGGCCGCGGTGTCCAGCAGCGCCAACGCGATCCCGACCTTGCGCGTCGGGGAGAACGTGCCGCTGGTGACCTCGCCGACCGCCGCGTCGCCCGCGTACACCTTCATATTCGGCCGCGGGATGCCCCGGTCGACCGCCTCCAGGCCGCGCAGGCTCCGACGCGGCCCGGCCGCCTTCTCGGCGAGCAGCGCGTCTCGGCCCCAGAACGCCGGCTTGTCCCAGCCGACCGCCCAGCCGACGCGGCCCTGGACCGGTGTGATGTCGGGTGACAGGTCCTGGCCGTGCAGCGCGTACCCCATCTCGGTACGCAGCGTGTCGCGCGCGCCGAGGCCGCACGCCCGCAGCCCGTACGGCTCGCCCGCCGCGACCAGCTCGTCCCACACCGCCACGGCGTGGTCCACGGGCACCACAAGCTCGTACCCGTGCTCGCCGGTGTAGCCGGTGCGGCAGACGACGACCTCGGTGCCGGCGGTCGTCGCCGCCGAGAAGCTCATGTAGCCGTGCTCGGTCGGCAGGCCCAGCGCGTCCAGCACGTCGGCCGAGCGAGGGCCCTGCACGGCGAGGATGGCGTACGACTCGTGCGCGTCGGTGACCGTGACCTCCGGCGGTGCCGCCGCCCGCAAGCGGCGCACCACCTCGGCCGTGTTGGCGGCGTTCGGGACGAGGAAGACGTGGTCGTCGCCGTACAGGTAGGCGATGATGTCGTCCACGACGCCGCCGCTCGTGTCGTCGCAGCACAGCGTGTACTGTGCCCGGCCGGGCCCGATCCGGCCGAGGTCGTTGGTGAGGCAGGCGTTGATGAAGGCGGCCGCGCCCGGGCCGGTCACGCGCGCCTTCCCGAGGTGCGAGACGTCGAACACGCCGACCGACTCCCGGACGGCCGCGTGCTCGCGCAGGACACCGCCGCCGGCGTACTCCAGCGGCATCTCCCAGCCCCCGAACGGCGCGAACCTGGCGCCGAGATCGGCGTGGCGCGCGTGAAGGGGCGAGCGGCGCAGCGCCGCGGTCTCGTCCGTCATGGATGGCAACTTACCGGGGGTTCACCCGGTGTTCGCCGCCGCATGCTGGTTACAGTCGGCGGGACAGGACGGCGCCCGGCGGGTAGGTTGCGCCGGTAAAGCCCCTCAGCCACAACAGCCTCGTGCCCCAGCTGCCGGAGACGCCGCGTGACATCGCCCATCGCCACCGCCCTCAGCCTGGTCGACTCGGACCCCGCCGAGCTTGACGTCGACGCCGTCGTGGTCGGTATCCATCCGCTCGACGACTCCGGCGAGCACCCGCTGCTGCTGGCGTCGGGCGCGGAGAGCATCGCCGCGGCGTTCGACGGCACGCTGGTCGAGACGCTCGGCCGGCTCGGCGCGACCGGCTCGGCTTGCGAGGTGACAAAGCTGGCCACGCTGGGCGCGGTGACCGCGCCGCTGGTGGTGGCCGTCGGGCTGGGCCCGGAGCCGTCCGGAGCCGCGCCGGCCCCTGAGACGCTGCGCCGGGCCGCGGGAGCCGCGGTGCGCTCGCTCGCCGGGTCCGCTTCGGTCGCGCTGGCGTTGCCGCTACCCGACGACGAGGACGCGCCGGCCGCCGTTCGCGCGGTCGCCGAAGGCGCGCTGCTCGGCACCTACCGGTTCGCGGGATACAAGACGACGCCGACGCCGCAGCGCCGCATACCCGTCGAAACGGTGACCCTGCACGTGCCGGACGCTTCCGACAAGGCGGCCCAGGACGAGGTGGCGCGGGCGTTGGTGGTGGCCGACGCGGTCGCGCGGGCGCGCGACTGGGTCAACACCCCGCCCAACGAGCTGCGGCCGCCGGCGTTCGCAACGGCCGTCGCCGACGCGGCCACCGCGGTGGGGCTCGACGTGGAGGTACTCGACGAGGACGCGCTCGCGGCCGGCGGTTACGGCGGCATCATCGCCGTCGGGCAGGGGTCGTCGGCGCCGCCGCGGCTGGTGAGGCTCACCTACCGGCCCGCCGAGGGCGACCCGGCCAAGCGGGTGGCGCTGGTCGGCAAGGGCATCACGTTCGACACCGGCGGCGTCTCGATCAAGCCTGCCCAGGGCATGTGGGAGATGAAGAGCGACATGGCCGGGGCCGCGGCGGTCGGCGCCGCCCTGATCGCGATCGCGGCGCTGCGGCCCGGGGTCGAGGTGTCCGGTTACCTGCCGATGGCGGAGAACATGCCGTCGGGGTCCGCCTACCGCCCGGGCGACGTGGTCACGATGTTCAACGGCAAGCGGGTCGAGGTGCTCAACACCGACGCCGAGGGGCGCATGATCCTGGGCGACGCGATCGCGCGGGCGTGCGCCGACGGCCACGAGATCGTGCTGGAGACCTCCACCCTCACCGGCGGCCAGGTGGTGGCGCTGGGTAAGCGGGTGGCCGGCGTGATGGGCACGCCGGAGCTGTGCGAGCGGGTCCGAGCCGCCGGCGACGCGGTGGGCGAGCCGGCCTGGCCGATGCCGCTGCCCGACGACGTGCGCAGCGGCATGGACTCCGACGTGGCCGACATCTCACAGGTCAATGCCGTCATGGACCGCGCCGGGCACATGCTGCAGGGCGGCGTCTTCCTGCGCGAGTTCGTCGCCGACGGCGTCGACTGGGCGCACATCGATATCGCCGGACCCAGCTACCACAACGGCGAGCCGACCGGCTACCTCGCCAAGGGCGGCACCGGCGTGCCGGTGCGCACGCTGCTGGAGCTGATCGACCGGATCGCCGGCTGACTCAGTCCTTCGCGAGTCGCTTGCGGCGCTCGTTGAAGTCGCGCATCCGCTGTGGGTAGCCGGTCAGGCGCACGTCGTAGATCGGGATGCCCAGGCGCCGCGCGAACCGCCGCGCGCCGTCGGGCCCGTCGATGCGCCGGCGGGTCCACTCGCCGTCGTGCGCGATCAACATCACGGTTGTCTCGGTGACGGTCGTGCGGGGTTCGATGAACGCTTCTACGCCGCTGCGAGAGCGGACAAACCGCTCGAGATGGTCGAGGTCTTCCCGACCGCCGACAGCTCGCGGCGCGTCCTTACGCCGTCGGAACAAGGCCACCGACCCTCCCAACGAAAGCACCATCGAAGCCCGCGACCAGAGTACGTCCCCGTGTCACGATCTTGGGGGTCTGCGTTACGCGGTAGGGCTCCACAGGTGACAAGATGGCGCAGGTAGCAGCGAGCGACCTGGGAGATGACTGTGAGCCAGCCGACCGACGCACCTTTCGACGTCGTCATTCTGGGAGGGGGCAGCGGCGGCTACGCGGCCGCGCTGCGCGCGGCCGAACTCGACCTGTCCGTCGCGCTCGTCGAAAAGGACAAACTGGGCGGCACCTGCCTGCACCGCGGATGCATCCCGACCAAGGCGCTGCTGCACGCCGCCGAGGTCGCCGACCAGACCCGCGAGTCGGAGCAGTTCGGCGTGAAGGCCGAGCTGGTCGGCGTCGACATGGCGGGCGTCAACAGCTACAAGGACGGCGTGGTCGGCCGCCTCTACAAGGGGCTGCAGGGCCTCGTCGGCTCGGCGAAGACGATCAGCTACGTCGACGGGCACGGCACCCTCGTCGCCGCCGACACCGTCGAGGTCGACGGCACGCGCTACACCGGCCGCAACGTCGTCCTGGCCACCGGCTCCTACTCCCGTACGCTGCCCGGCCTCGACATCGACGGGGAGCGCGTCATCACCAGCGAGCAGGCGCTCACCCTCGACCGCGTGCCCGCGTCGGCGATCGTGCTCGGCGGCGGCGTGATCGGCGTGGAGTTCGCCAGCGTGTGGCGCTCGTTCGGCGCCGACGTGACGATCCTCGAGGCCCTTCCCCGGCTGCTCGCGCCCGAAGACGAGGAGTCGTCCAAGGCGCTCGAGCGGGCGTTCCGCAAGCGTGGCATCGCCGTCAAGACGGGCAAGCCGTTCGAGAAGCTCGAGCACACCGAGAACGGGGTGCGCGCCACGATCGCGGGCGGCGAGACCGCCGAGGCCGAGATCATGCTGGTCGCCGTCGGGCGCGGACCCACCACGGCCAACCTCGGGTACGAGGACCAGGGCGTGAAGATGGACCGCGGCTTCGTACTGACCGACGAGCGCCTGCGCACGAGCGTCCCCGACGTGTACGCGGTCGGCGACATCGTCCCGGGCCTGCAGCTGGCCCACCGTGGCTTCGCCCAAGGCATCTTCGTCGCCGAGGAGATCGCCGGGCTCGACCCGGCCGTCATCGACGAGGACGGCATCCCACGGATCACCTACTCCGATCCCGAGGTGGCATCCGTCGGGCTGACCGAGGCCAAGGCCAGGGAACAGTACGGCGCCGACAAGGTGCAGACCTACAGCTACAACCTTGGCGGCAACGGCCGGAGCCAGATCCTCAAGACCCAGGGCTTCGTGAAGGTCGTGCGGGTGGCCGACGGCCCGGTCGTGGGCATCCACATGATCGGTGCGCGGGTGGGCGAGTTGATCGCGGAGGCTCAGCTGATCTACAACTGGGAGGCCTACCCGGCGGAGGTGGCCCAACTGATCCATCCGCACCCGACGCAGTCGGAGGCGCTCGGCGAGGCCCACCTGGCGCTGGCCGGCAAGCCGCTGCACGCGCACGCCTGACCCGTAGATCCGTAACCGTCCCGCATCCGTTCCCCGGCCGTCCCTCGGCCGCCGAAGGCCACGAAGGAGTCCTGAGAGACATGACGGTATCGGTCACCATGCCCCGCCTGGGCGAGAGCGTCACCGAGGGCACCGTCACCCGCTGGCTGAAGCAGGAGGGCGACACGGTCGAGGCCGACGAGCCGCTGCTCGAGGTCTCCACCGACAAGGTCGACACGGAGATCCCCTCGCCGGCCGCGGGTGTGTTG
>DATDJX010000279.1:0-6714 GCA_036520275.1 Asanoa sp. | reverse complement strand
CCGCCTCCGCGGCTACGACGTCGAGCCGGTCGTGGCCGACGTCATGGACCGGCCGGCGCTGCTCACCGCCCTGCGCGGGGTGCGGGCCGACGCCGTCGTGCACGAGCTGACCGCGCTGTCGAAGACCCCGATCCGGCACAGCGGCATGGCGCAGACCAACCGCTTGCGCACGGTCGGCTCGGCCCACCTGGTGGAGGCCGCCCACGCGGTAGGCGCCCACCGTTTCCTCACCCAGTCGATCGTCTTCGGGTACGGGTACCGCGACCATGGCACGCGGGTGCTGACCGAGAACGACCCGTTCGGCGAACCGGGGACGGGTCCGACGGCCGCCCACATCCGGGCCATGGTCGCCGCCGAGGACGCCGCGTCGTCGGCGGGTCTGCAGGGGATCGCGCTGCGCTACGGGCTGTTCTACGGCCCTGGCCACGCGACGGCCGACCTGATGACCATGATTCGCAAGCGCCGGTTCCCGGTCATCGCGGGCGGCGGAGGCTTCGCCGACTGGATCGACCTCGACGACGCCGCAGCCGCCACGGTGGCGGCGCTGGAAAAGGGGCGTGCGGGAGTCGCGTACAACATCGTCGACGGCACGCCGGTGACCTGGGGCGACTTCGTCGACGAGGCGGCCCGCCTGCTCGGGGCCAAGAGGCCGCGCCGGCTGCCCGGGTGGCTGCTCAATGCGGCGGCGCCGTACGCGTACTCGGCGATGACCACCTCGATGCGGGTCTCCAACGACCGGGCGGTCGAGGAGCTGGGCTGGACCCCGCAGGTCCCGGACTACCGCGCCGGCTTGCGCCGCATCGTCGCTGCCGCCGCCTGACCTCGCCCCCCGCGATCTTGGAGTTGTGGCCCGTGGAATGCCCGCTTCGTCCGGAATACAGCGGCCACAACTACAAGATCGCGGGGGCGCCGTAACCGGGTGGTGTCGGTCGGCTGGCCTAGCCTTGAGCCGTGCTGGAGACCCTCGACGCGGCGGCCCTGCGCCGCTGGTGCGCGAGCGGCCTCGCGGCCCTGCGCCGCCACCAGGGCGAGATCGACGAGCTCAACGTCTATCCGGTGTCCGACGGCGACACGGGCACCAACCTGGTGCTCACGCTCACCTCGGCGCAGCAGGCGCTGGCGCAGGGCCGCACCGCCGAGGGCGACGCGACCGCACACGGGCGGGTGCTGCGGCTGATGGCGCGCGGCGCCTTGCTGGGCGCCCGCGGCAACTCCGGCGTCATCCTGGCCCAGCTGCTGCGCGGTCTGGCCGACGCGCTCTCCCCGGCGCCGGCGGTCGACGGGCCGGCGCTGGCCCGCGCCCTGCGGGCCGCGGCCACCGCCGCCTACGCTGCCGTCGGCGAGCCGGTCGAGGGCACGATCCTCACGGTCGCCAGGGCAGCCGCCGCCGGTGCGACCGGCGCCGACCTGGGCGCGGTGGCCCGGGGGGCATGCGCCGCCGCGGCCGAGGCGCTGGCCGGCACCCCGCGGCAGCTGCCCGCCCTCGCCCGCGCCGGCGTCGTCGACGCCGGCGGACGCGGCCTGTGTGTGCTGCTCGAGGCCCTGGTCGAGGTGGTCACCGGCGAGTCGGTCGAGGCGCCGCCGGCGGTGACGCCCCGACGCACGCTCGCGACCGCCCGCGAGGCCGGCTCGCCCGAGTACGCCTACGAGGTGCAATACCTGCTCGACGCCCCGTCCGTCAACAGGCTCCGGGAGACCCTGGCCGGGCTCGGCGACTCGCTCGTCGTCGTCGGCGAGCCGCCGACCTGGAAGGTGCACGTGCACGTCAACGATGTCGGCGCGGCGATCGAGGCCGGCGTGGCGGCCGGGCGGCCACACCGGATCGAGGTCACCCGGTTCGACGACGAGCCGCGGCGACCGCGGGGGCGCGCCGTGGTCGTGGTCGCCTCCGGCGAGGGCCTCGCCGCGCTGTTCGCGGCCGAAGGGGCCGGCGTGGTCCGCGGCGAGCCCTCGACGGGCGAGCTGCTCGCCGCGATCCGTGCCACCGGCGCCTCGCAGGTCGTCGTGCTGCCGGGCGGCGGCGACATGCAGGCGGTGGCCGTGGCGGCGGCCGACAAGGCTGCCGACATCCGGGTAAGCGTGGTGCCCACCCGGTCGCCCGTGCAGGCGCTGGCCGCGCTCGCCGTCCGCGACCCGGCTCGGCGGTTCGACGACGACGTGATCGCGATGGCCGAGGCGGCGGGCGCGTGCCGCTGGGCGGAGGTCTGCTTCGCGGCTCGCGACGCGCTCACGCTCGCCGGACCCTGTCGCGAGGGCGACGTGCTGGCCCTGGTGGAAGGGGAGGTACATCTCGTCGGGGGAGACCTCACCGGCACCTGTCGGGCCCTGCTCGACCGCCTCCTCGGCGGCGGCGGCGAGCTCGTCACGCTGCTCACCGGGGCCGACGCTCCGCCGGGCCTCGCCGCCGACCTCGCCGCGCACGCGACCGCGCGATGGCCGTTCGTCGAGGTGCAGGCCTTCGACGGCGGCCAGCCACACCATCCGCTCCTGGTAGGGGTCGAATGACCACTCTGGACACGCCACTCACGAAGGTGCTCGGCGACAAGACCGCCAAGGCCCTCGACAAGCACCTCGACCTGCGTACGGTCGGCGACCTCGTCTACCACTTCCCGCGCCGCTACGACGAACGCGGCGAGCACACCGACATCCGCTCGCTGGCGGTGGGGGAAGACGTCACCGTGCTCGGCCAGGTGCAGCGCACCACCACCCGGCCGATGCGGCAGCGCGGCGGCCGGCTGCTGGAGGTGCTGGTCGGCGACGGCTCCGGCGGCGTGATCACGCTGACGTTCTTCAACCAGGCCTGGCGCGAGCGGGAGCTGCGGCCGGGCCGGTGGGGGCTGTTCGCCGGCAAGGTCACCGAGTTCCGCGGCAAGCGGCAGCTCAACGGCCCCGACTACATGCTGCTCGGCGACGAGGGCGAGGCCTCCGAGGAGATCGAGGAGTTCGCCGGCGCCCTGATCCCGGTCTACCCGGCCGCGGCGGCGGTGCCGACCTGGACGATCGCGCGGTGCGTCCGGGTCGCGCTCGACACCCTCGAGCCGCCCGACGATCCGTTACCGGCGACCGTACGGGCGGCGCGCACCCTGGCGCCACTCGCCACCGCGCTGCGCGAGGTGCACCGGCCGTCGTCGAAGGAGGACCTGGGCAAGGCCCGCCGGCGGCTCAAGTGGGACGAGGCGTTCGCCGTCCAGCTGACGCTGGTGCAGCGCAAGGTCCGGGCGGCCTCGTGGCCGGCCCGGCCGCGGCCGCGCCGGGCCGGAGGCATCCTGGCCGTCTTCGACGAGCGGTTGCCGTACGCGTTGACCGACGGCCAGAAGCGGGTGGGCGAGGAGATCGCGGCCGACCTGTCCACCGCCCACCCGATGCACCGGCTGCTCCAGGGCGAGGTCGGCTCCGGCAAGACGGTGTGCGCGCTGCGGGCCATGCTGCAGGTGGTCGACTCCGGCGGCCAGGCGGCACTGCTCGCACCGACCGAGGTGCTCGCCGCCCAGCACCACCGCGGCATCGCGGCGCTGCTCGGCCCGCTGGGCCGGGCTGGCGAGCTCGACGGCGACCCCGACGGCACGCGGGTGGCGCTCGTGACCGGCTCGTTGGGCGCCGCGGCCCGCCGCAGCGCCACCGCCGCCGCGGCGTCGGGTGCGGCCGGCATTGTGATCGGCACCCACGCGCTGCTCTACGAAGGCGTCGAGTTCGCCGACCTCGGCCTCGTTGTCGTCGACGAGCAGCACCGGTTCGGTGTCGAGCAGCGCGACGCGCTGCGCGCCAAGGCCGGCCAGCCGCCGCACGTCCTGGTCATGACCGCGACGCCGATCCCGCGCACGGTGGCGATGACCGTCTATGGCGACCTGGAGACCTCGACGCTCTCGCAGCTGCCGGTCGGCCGCTCGCCGATCGCCTCCCACGTCGTGCCCGCGGCCGACAAGCCGGCCTTCCTCGACCGGGCCTGGCGGCGGCTTCGCGAAGAGGTCGAGGCCGGCCACCAGGCGTATGTGGTCTGCCCGCGCATCGGCACCGGCGGCGCCGACGCCGACGAGGAGCCGGTGTCCGACGAAACCGCCAGGCGGCCGGCGCTCGCGGTGACCGAGGTGGCGCCGCTGCTCGCCGATGGGCCGCTGCACGGGCTGCGCATCGCCCAGCTGCACGGCCGGCTGCCGCCCGACGAAAAGGACGCCACGATGCGGGCCTTCGCCGCCGGCGCGATCGACGTGCTGGTCGCCACCACGGTCGTCGAGGTCGGTGTCGACGTGCCCAACGCAACCGTGATGATCGTGATGGACGCCGACCGGTTCGGCGTCTCGCAGCTGCACCAGCTGCGCGGCCGCGTCGGCCGGGGCTCCGCGCCCGGCCTCTGCCTGCTCGTCACCGAGGCCACCGACGGCTCGCCCGCGCGGGTCCGTCTCGACGCGGTCGCCTCGACGACCGACGGCTTCGCGCTGGCCGAGCTCGACCTGGAGCAGCGCCGCGAGGGCGACGTGCTGGGTGCGACGCAGTCGGGCCGCCGCTCCCACCTGCGACTACTGTCGCTGCTCCGGGACGCCAAGCTGATCGGCGACGCCCGGGCCGAGGCGATCGCGCTGGTGGACGACGACCCCGAGCTCGACCGGCACCCGGCGCTGGCGGCGTCGATCGCCGCCCTGGTCGACGACGAACGCGCCGAATATCTCGAAAAGGGCTGACCGGTCCTGCGCCCTGGCGGGCCTTCCGACCTCGCCGCGCCCGCGCACACCAACAAGAACAGAGTTCTTGCCGGTAACGGGCCGGAGCCGTCGGGCGAGGGCGCCGGAAAGCCGCGAGGGCGCGCCGACCCGGTCGGCGCGCCCTCGGTGTCTGTCGGGCCAGGCGGGATCAGGCCGCGGTGAACCGGATCCGGCGACGGCGAACGAAGAAGAACAGGATCCCGCCGCCCGCGAGCAGCGCGGCACCGCCGCCCGCGATGGCGCCCGTGTTCGCGCCGGTCTTGGGCAGCGCGACGCAGTCGTCGGGCTGCTCCCAGGTCACGACCTCGGTCTTGTCGAAGCCGGTCACCTTGACGCTGAAGCCCTCGGACGCCGCGAAGGAGACGCTCTTCTTCTCGCCGGCCGCGACCTCGAGGGTCTTGGCCTCGCCGGTGCTCGGCGTGAAGGTGGCCACGAACACGGGGTTGCCCGGGAAGTTCTCGACCTCGAAGCTCAACGTGTCGCAGTCGGACAAGCCGGAGATCGTCGGGCAGTTGTCGGGTTGTTCGAAGCCGCCTTTGGCGCTGCCGTCCTTGCCCCAGGTGACCGTGACGGTCTCGGCCTCGTCGGCGCCGACGGTGACGACCCGCGACCCGCCGGCCGCAACGTCGACGTCCTCGCCGTTCACCGTGAACGTAACGTCGGCGTCGGTCGGGTTCTGGAGGTTCACGTCGACGGAGCCGTCGCAGTTGGAGGCGAACGACGCGCTCGGCGCCGCGGGCTGCCCCTCGTCCTTGCACTTGCCCTCGAACGTGATGCTCGCCTTGTCGGCGCTCTCATGGTTGTTGGGCCACGTCATATGGACGGAGAGGCTTGCGGAGCCCTCGCTGCCGGCGACGACCTGGGTCTCTGTCAGCTGACCGCCGGCCGGCAGCTCCGCGCCCTCCCTGATGTGCTCCGCGTCGGGGTTGGCCGGGAGGTACTCGGCCTTGTCGAACGTCCCCGTCAGATCGGTGTTGCTGCTGGTGGCGGTCCAGGTGACCACCCACTTGCCGGACACGCAGTCGGCTTCGCCCTTGACGGTGACGGTGTGCGCGCTGGCGGGCGTCGAGATGGCCAGCGCCGCGGCGAGGCCGACGAACGCGGCGGCGGCAACGGCGAGCGGTCGGCGCACTGCTCTGGGAAGACGGATCACGCGTACTCCAGGTGGGAGGGATCGACGTCGGTCACCGGCATGAACCGGCACAGCGGAGAACCTTAGCGATTTCTGAAGAGAGCGGGCCGTCTACAGCGGGACCTAAGAATGGTGATGCGGACTCGTGATCGTTGATAGACGCGGCGTAACAGGTGGGGCGCGTGGGGTGCTTGTGGCCTCCGTGGTCGAGCCCGCGCGGTTCCCCGGTTCGTCGCGTAGCGTCATTCGCATGACGCGGATCGTCGCCGGCGCGCTCGGCGGGCGGCGCCTGTCCACCCCACCCGGCGCGGGCACCCGCCCGACCTCCGACCGGGTGCGCGAGGCGCTGTTCAGCGCCCTCGAGACGCGGGTCGACCTCCACGGCGCGCGCTTCGCCGACCTGTACGCCGGCTCCGGCGCCGTGGGGCTCGAGGCGCTGTCCCGTGGCGCCGCACACGTGCTGCTGGTCGAGTCCGACGGCCGGGCCGTGCGCACGCTCCGCGACAACGCCGCGGCGCTCGCTGCCGGACCGAGGGCGCGGGTGGTGGCCGCCAAGGTCGGGTCCGTGCTGGCGGGGCCGCCGGACGGCGGGCCGTACGACGTCGTATTCGCGGACCCTCCGTACGCCCTGTCGGACGCGGACCTGCGCGCGATGCTGGTCGCCCTGGTCGACGGCGGCTGGCTGGCCGACGACGCCGTCGTGGTCGTGGAGCGCGCCACCCGGTCCGGATCGCCGCCGCAGGTGCAAGGCATCACGCCGGAGCGCTCGCGACGGTACGGGGAGAGCACCCTTTGGTACGGTCGCCGATCATGAGACGTGCGGTGTGTCCCGGCTCCTTCGACCCGGTCACGAACGGACACCTCGACATCATCGGTCGGGCCAGC
>DATDJX010000278.1:0-13164 GCA_036520275.1 Asanoa sp. | reverse complement strand
ACCGGCCAGGTCGTCGCGGCGGGTGCCGTCGACGCCCTCGAGAAGCTCGCCGGCCAGCAGCCGGCCAGGGCGCGGGTGATCACCCAGCAGGTCGCCGGCGCCTTCCACAACCCCTACATGGCGCCGGCCGAGCGGGCGCTCGCGGCCGTCGCCGGCGGCATCACGACCGCCGACCCGACGAAGATCCTGCTGTCCAACCTGGACGGTGCCGCGGTCACCCACGGCCGCGAGATGCTGCGGCGGCTGGTCCGCCAGGTCGTCGCGCCGGTCCGCTGGGACCTGTGCATGCGCAACCTCGCCGACCTCGGCGTCACCGGCATCATCGAGCTGGCCCCTGCGGGCACCCTCGCCGGCCTCGTCAAGCGCGAGCTCAAGGGAAGCGGCGCCCCGGAGATCGTCACCCTGAACA
The DNA here is from genome assembly GCA_036520275.1 of Asanoa sp. Taxonomy (GTDB): domain Bacteria; phylum Actinomycetota; class Actinomycetes; order Mycobacteriales; family Micromonosporaceae; genus Asanoa. The sequence continues at coordinate 12,755 of DATDJX010000278.1, read as the reverse complement.
CCCCGGCCGACCTCCCCGCGGCCCGAGACCTCATCGCCCGTCACGGCATGCCGCCCAGCCACGAGCCGACCCCGCAGTTCCGGGTCGTGGTGGCGGGGGCGGCCGGCACCTTCACGCCGGCCGCCGACCTCGACGAGGGAGACCCGGTCGGCACCGGCCAGGTCATCGGGCACGTCAAGACCCGCCAGGGCCCGGTCGACGTCGCGGCGCACGACGCCGGCCTGCTGACCGAGTGGCTGGCGCACGAGGACGACCCCGTCGCGCCCGGCCAACCCCTCGCCCGCATCGGAGGTAACCTCACGTGAGCCCGCGAACCGGCCAGCTCAGCACCGCCCAGTCATGCCTCACCGAGCGAAGCGAGGCGTCCGCATGACCGGTTCCAAGATCCTTTCGTTCGGCCATTACCAGCCCGCGCGGGTGCTCACCAACGACGACCTTGCCCAGATCGTCGACACCAACGACGAGTGGATCCGCGACCGGGTGGGCATCGTGACCCGCCGGATCGCGGACACCGAGACCGTCGCCGACATGGCGACCGCCGCCGCCGAGAAGGCCCTCGCCAACTCCGGCCTCACCCCGGCCGACGTCGATCTCGTCGTCGTCGCGACCTGCACGTCGGTCGACCGCAGCCCCAACGTGGCCTGCCGGGTGGCCGCCAAGCTCGGCATCGACGCCCCGGGCGCGTACGACATCAACACCGCGTGCTCCGGCTTCTCCTACGCCCTCGGCACGGTCGACCACGCGATCCGCGCCGGCGCCGCCCGAAACGCGATCGTCGTCGGCGCCGAGAAGCTCTCCGACTTCACCGACTGGACCGACCGTTCGACCTGCATCATCTTCGGCGACGGCGCCGGCGCCGCGGTGGTCACCGCGGCCGGGGACGACGAAGCCGCGGGTGTCGGTCCGGTCGTCTGGGGCTCGGCGCCGGACAAGAGCGACGCCGTCCGGATCGAGGGCTGGCGCGGTTACGTCAAGCAGGAGGGCCAGTCGGTGTTCCGCTGGGCCACCACCGCGCTCGCGCCGCTCGCGCTGAAGGCGTGCGAGCGCGCCGGGGTCTCCCCCGACGAGATCGCCGCGTTCGTGCCCCACCAGGCCAACGCACGCATCATCGACGGCATCGCCAAGCGGATGGCGATGCCCAAGGCGGTCGTCGCCAAGGACATCGTCGAGTCGGGCAACACGTCTGCGGCCAGCGTGCCGCTCGCCCTGTCGAAGCTGATCGAGCGCCGCGAGGTCGCCTCCGGCGCACCGGTGCTGCTGTTCGGCTTCGGCGGCGGCCTCACCTACGCCGGACAGGTCATCCGCTGTCCGTGACGCAAGCACCACCCAACCCACGAGAGGAACGGAACCCCAATGACGCGTGACGAGATCACCTCTGGCCTCGCCGAGATCCTGGAAGAGGTCGCCGGAGTGAACCCCGACGACGTGGCCGAGGAGAAGTCGTTCACCGACGACCTGGACGTCGACTCGCTGTCCATGGTCGAGGTCGTGGTGGCCGCGGAGGAGAAGTTCGGCGTCAAGATCCCCGACAACGAGGTGCAGAACCTCAAGACCGTCGGCGACGCCGTCACGTACATCGAGTCCCACGCCTGACCATGTCTCACACCGACGTCGTCGTCACCGGGCTCGGCGCGACCACCCCACTGGGCGGGGACGTCGCGTCGACCTGGGACGCCATGCTCGCCGGCCGCTCCGGGGTGACGGCGCTCACCCAGGAGTGGGCCGCCCAGTTGCCGGTGCGGATCGCCGCCCAGCTGGCCGTCGACCCATCCGAAAAGGTCGAACGGGTCAAGCTGCGCCGGCTCGACCGGTCCGAGGCCATCGCGCTCATCGCCGCGCATCAGGCGTGGGCGGACGCCGACCTCGCCGACGCCGGACTCGACCAGGAACGCCTCGCGGTCAGCTTCGGCTCCGGCATCGGCGGCGCCATGACGCTGCTCGCCCAGGACGACATCCTCGAGGCGTCCGGCCCCCGCCGGGTCTCGCCGCACACGGTGCCGATGCTGATGCCCAACGGCCCCGCCGCGTGGGTCGGCCTGGAGCTGGGCGCCAGGGCTGGCGTCCACTCGATGGCCAGCGCCTGCGCCACCGGCGCCGAGGCGCTCTCGCTCGGTCTGGACATCATCCGGTCCGGCCGCGCCGACGTGGTCGTCGCGGGCGGCACCGAGGCCGTCATCCACCCGCTGCCGATCGCCGGCTTCGCGGCCATGCGGGCGATGTCGACCCGCAACGACGAGCCGGCGAAGGCGTCCCGGCCGTGGGACAAGGGCCGCGACGGGTTCGTGCTGGGCGAGGGGGCCGGCGCGATCATCCTGGAACGCGCCGACCACGCAGCCGCCCGCGGGGCCCGGGTCTACGCCCGGCTGGCCGGCGCCGGAATCACCTCCGACGGCTACGACATCGTGCAGCCGCATCCCGAGGGCCTCGGCGCGGTCCGGGCGATCGCGAACGCGATTGCCGACGCCGACGTGGCCAAGACCGACATCGTTCACGTCAACGCGCACGCCACGTCGACGCCCGTCGGCGACATGGCCGAGATCGCCGCGTTGCACGCGGCACTCGGCGACCATCCGGTGCTCACCGCCACCAAGTCGATGTCCGGGCACCTGCTCGGCGCGGCCGGTGCGCTGGAGTCGATCGCGACGATCCTCGCGATCCGCGACGGCGTGGTGCCGCCGACCATCAACCTGGACGACCCCGACGACGGGCTCGACCTCGACGTGGCCGCCCACAAGGCGCGCCAGCTGGACATCCCCGCCGCCCTGAACAACTCGTTCGGGTTCGGCGGCCACAACGTGGCGCTGGTCTTCACCCGCGCATAGAGCCTGGAGGCTGCCCGTGACGACCACCCATGTCGCCACCGATACGTCCACTGTGGACCACCGTGACCCCGAGGTGCGGCTGCGTTCGCTCTTCGATGCCGGCTCGCTGCGGCTGTCCATCGCCCGCGACGACTCCGGCGTGCTGTGGGCACGCGGCGAGATCGAGGGCACGCCGGCCATCGCGTACGCCACCGACGCCACCATCATGGGCGGCGCCATGGGCACCGAGGGCTGCCGGCACATCGTCGACGCGATCGACGCGGCGGTACGGGACCGGGTCCCGGTCCTCGGGCTGTGGCACTGCGGCGGCGCCCGGCTCGCCGAGGGGGTCGTTTCCCTCGACGCGGTCGGGCAGGTGTTCGCCGCGATGGTGCGCGCGTCGGGCCGCGTGCCGCAGATCTCCGTCGTGCTCGGCCCCGCGGCCGGCGGCGCGGCGTACGGGCCGGCGCTGACCGACATCGTCGTGATGAGCGCTACCGGCCGGATCTTCGTGACCGGCCCGGAGGTGGTCCGCAGCGTCACCGGCGAGCAGGTCGACATGGAGCGCCTCGGCGGCCCCGAGCCGCACGGCCGGCGCTCCGGCGTCGTGCACGTGACCACCAAGGACGACGAGTCGGCCATCGCCGAGTCCCGCAGGCTCGCCGCGCTGCTCGGCCACCAGGGCCGGATCACCCCCGCCGACGTGCCGACCGGCGACGACGCGCACGACCTGGCCGCCGCGATGCCGGCCGAGGCCAACCGCGCGTACGACGTCAAGCCGGTCGTCAAGGCGCTGCTCGACGAGCCCGGCGTGGAGCTGCACAGCAAGTGGGCGCCGAACGTCGTGACGACGCTGGGGCGGTTCGCCGGCCGCACGGTCGGCGTGATCGCCAACAACCCGTTGCGCCTCGGCGGCTGCCTCGACGCGTCCAGCGCCGAGAAGGCGGCCCGCTTCGTGCGCATGTGCGACTCGCTCGGCGTGCCGCTGATCGTGCTGGTCGACGTGCCCGGCTACCTTCCCGGGCTCGGCCAGGAGTGGGACGGCGTGGTGCGCCGCGGCGCGAAGCTGCTGCACGCGTTCGCCGAGGCGGTCGTGCCGCGGGTGACGCTGGTGACCCGCAAGGCGTACGGCGGCGCGTACATCGCGATGAACTCCCGCTCGCTCGGCGCGACCGCGGTCTTCGCGTGGCCCAATGCCGAGGTGGCGGTCATGGGTGCGTCGGCGGCGGTGAACATCCTGTACCGCAAGAAGCTCGCCGCGGCGCCGCACGAGGAGCGCGAGGCGCTGCGCGCGCAGCTGGTCGAGGAGCAGACGCGGGTGGCGGGCGGGGTCCAGCGGGCCCTGGAGATCGGCGTGGTCGACGCCGTCATCACGCCGGCCGAGTCCCGCCGGCGGATCGCCGACGCCATCGCCGACGCCCCGGCCGCCCGCGGCGCCCACGGCAACATCCCGCTCTGACGCGCCGATCGTGTGGCGGGCGGCCCGGCCGGCCCCACCACACCCCGCACCGCGACGTTCCGCGTCCCTATCCCCGGCAAGAACGCTGTTCCTGCCGGCAGGAAGCGCTCCGAACGACACGAAGACGGTTCCAGCCTGAGTGGCGTGCGGGCGGCCCCGGCACAGGCTGCACCGGGACGGCTAAGGTTTACGGCGTGGAGGCGACCGAGATCCGCAAGCTGGCCGCGCTCGAAGACACCCACTGGTGGTACCGCGAGCGGCGGCAGCTGCTGGCCCGGTCGCTGCAGCGGCTGGCGGCCCGGGGCGTGACGCCCGGGCGGGCCCTTGACATCGGAGCGGCCGGCGGCGGCAACACGCGGGTGCTGCGGGCGCACGGCTGGTGGCCGATGGCGCTCGAGTACAGCCTCGACGGCGCCGCGGTGTGCACGCAGCGTCGCATCCCGGTGATCCGCGCCGACGCCCGCCACCTCCCGGTGCCCTCCGGCAGCCTCGACCTCGTCGTCGCGTACGACGTCCTCGAGCACATCGAGGAGGACCACCAGGCAGCGGCGGAGATCCGCCGGGCGCTGCGGCCCGGGGGGACCGCGCTGATCGCGGTCCCGTGCGACATGCGGCTCTGGTCGGCGCACGACACGGCCGTCGGCCACGTGCGCCGCTACGACCGGGCGGGGCTGCTCGCCGTGGCCGACAAGGCCGGCCTCGCCGTGGACGAGATCGGGAGCTGGAACGTGTTGCTGCGGCCCGCGGCGGCGTGGAAGCGGCGCCGTTCCACCGGCAGCGATCTCGGCCGGCTATCCGGCGCGCTCAACCTGGCCTTGCGTGCGGTCGTCGCCGCCGAGCGCTATCTTCCCGTCCAGGCGCTGCCCGGCGTCTCGCTTATGCTGCGCGCCCACCGGCCCGCGTAGCCCGCTGGACCCGCCCAGCCACCGAGGAAACCATGCTCGCACCCGTCAAGAACCTGCTCGGCAACGTCCGGCTCTACGTCGCGCTGCAGAGGGCGCTGGGCGCCGACCGGCTGCGCTACCGCTGCCTCGACGAGCTCGACCTGCGCGACGGCGACACCGTCATCGACGTCGGCTGTGGGCCCGCCTACTACTTCCAGCGGTTGCCCAAGGTCACCTACTTCGGCTTCGACACCTCGGCGCGCTACATCGCCTACGCGGACCGCACCTGGGGCGACCGCGCGACCTTCCGCTGCGAGGTCTTCGCCGAACGGCACCTGGCCGAGATCCCGCCGGCCGACGCCGTGCTGCTGCTCGGCCTGCTGCACCACCTCTCCGACGAGGAATCACGCCACCTGCTGACGGTGGCGGCGAAGGCGCTCGCGCCGGGCGGCAAGGTGATTGCGGTCGACACCTGCTACGAGCCCAACCAGGGGCGGATCTCGCGGTGGATGTCCGACAACGACCGCGGCGCGCACGTGCGTACGCCGGAAGCGTTCGTCGCGCTCGCCCGCGGTGCGTTCGGCGACGTCGACGGCAAGGTCGTCGACGACGCGACCCGGGTGCCGTCGAGCTTCTGGATGATGCGGATGCGCGCGCCGCTGCGCGAAACGGCTCAGCCCAGCTCGTAGACCGCGATCCGGTCGTTCTCGTACGCCAGCTTCGCGAGCCTGCCGAGCGCGGGCGACTCGACCAGCACCTGGCGGTCGGCGACGAGCCACCGGACGCCGTCGCGGTCGCGCAGCCGCGCGAGCCCGGCCGGCGTCGGCGCGGTGAACGCCTCGTCGCCCAGCCGGAGCAGGTCGGGCTCCCAGAAGGCCCAGGAGCCGCTCGCCGAGACCCGCGGCGCGAACGCCCAGCCCTCGACCAGCACGCGGCGCTCCGAGTAGGCGCTCAGCCAGAACGAGCGCGGGTCGCAGATGCCCTTCTCCAGCGTCAGGCAGTGCGCGTTGGTGGCGAGCACGTCGCCGGGCCGGCTGTGGTCGCGCACCCAGCGGGCGGCGAGGACCCGCGAGAGCGGCATCGGCACCGTCGCGTAGGCGCCGCCGTTGGCGTACTCCTGCGACTTCTTCATGTCCATCAGCAGGCCCGGCGCTCCGGCGAGCAGGATGGCGGTCAGGGCCACCAGAGTGCCGCGGCCGCGCAGCGCCGGCAGCCACCGGCCCGCGGCGATCCACAGCGCGGCGACGCCGGAGCCGAACGCGACGAGTAGCATCGTCCAGCGCAGCAGCGGCATCAGGGGGTCGAGGGGATCCGGCGGGTTGCTCGGCTCCGGACCGCCGGCGAACCGGAACTGGATCGCCACGAGCGCGACCGCGAACGCCCCGGACGCCGCCGCGAGCGCGGCCGTGCCGGCGCGGGACAGCCGGGCCCGCTCGAAGACCTGCACGTACCCCCAACCGGACAGCAGGACGGCGAACGCGAAGCCGGTGCGGGTGAAGTACTGGTTGCCGTCGCCCGGCTGCTTGATCGCGAGGTAGATGGCCGGCCCCGCGACCGCGCCGCCGAGCAGGAACCACTGCGCCGGGTCGAGCCGCAGCCGGCTGCGCCAGGCCAGCGGCAGGATGCCGGCGACGCGCAGCTGCATGTTGACCAGGAACGCGACGACGACCGCGAGGGCGCCGAACAGGCTCGGCCCGACCGGCGGGGCGGGCGACCAGTAGCGCTCGAAGCTCCAGAACGGATCGGGCGTGACGCCGTACGACTGGAAGTCGAACAGCACCGCGATCGCGAACAGCTGGGCGACCGCGGTCATCAGCCCGAGCGCAGCGATCCTCCACGGGATCCGCCGCCGGGCGACCAGCACGGTGGCGGCGGCGAGCAGCGCCGCGCCGGTGACGGGCAGCGAGCTGGCCTTGGCGCCGCTGGAGCCGAGCAGCAGCAGCGCGGCCAGCGCGAACCCGCCACGGCCCAGCGCGGCCGTCGGCCGTCGGCCGTCGGGCCGGTGGTCGACGAGGTCGGCGAGCACCCCGATCAGGGCAAGCAGCAGCACCCAGGAGTAGATCATCGACATGCCGTGCCAGACGACGAACGACGCTTGGGTGCCGAACGGCATGGACACCGGGTGGGTGAAGTTGACCTCCCCGACGACGAAGAAGAGCACCGCCGCCACCGCGCCCGCGTAGGGCTTTCCGCTGACTCGCCACCCGACGACCGCGGTGAGCACGATCGCCGCCGCGCACAGCGCCGGGACGGCCAGCCGCAGCGCCACCACGGGCAGGTCGATGCCGCCGACGAGGCTCGTCGCCGCCATGTGCGCGTAGCCGAACCAGTGGTAGTACAGCGGCTCGTCGGCGACCTGCGGCACGTGCAGCGGGAAGTGGTTCCTCGCCTCGCCGGCGAGCGAGAGCTGGTAGGCCAGGTCGAGGTACTGCCGCGTATTCTCGTCGGTCGGCAGGATCGGATTGCGCTCGAGGAAGGTGGAGGACAGGTAGGTCGTAAAGAAGACGACCGCCCCGGCGACCGTCCACGACCAGCCGAGCGGGACGGCCGTGTAGCCGCGGACCAGCCAATGGCGGCGCAGCCGGGGGACGGCGAGGAACGGCACGACGACGAGCAGCGGCCAGGCCCGGAGCCAGCCACGCGCATCGAGCGCCGAAGCGAGGGCCCAGGCGGGCAGCTCGAGCACCAGGCCGACGGCGGCGCCCATGGCGAGGTCTTCGACCAGCGTGTGCGGGGTGCGGCGCAGCGACCGGTAGACGAGTGTGCCGGGCAGGATCAGGGCGAACGACACGTACGCCGCGTACCGCAGGAGGTCGGCGGGCGGGGTGTCGGCGGCGAGCAGCACCGCGGCGACGTACCCCAGCGCGGCGAGCAGCGGCAGCCAGCGCTGCAGGGCCTGGGCGCGCGGTGGCGCGGGTGGGGCCGGGCGACCGCCCGCGGACCGGTCCACGGTGGACGGTGCCGGTGCCGACCGCTCGTAGCGCGCGGCGCGGGCCGGGCCAGGCTCGGCCGCGGGCTGGTCGGCCGCCGGCTCTCGCGAGCGGGCACCGGTCACCGCAGGGTGTCCGCCAGCACGGCCGGGTCGTCGGTCCCCTTCGACAGCCGACGGATGGGCGCCGCCGGATCCACGTCCGCCCCGCCGGCGTCGGCGGCGCTGTTCTCAGCGGTGTCGGTGCCGGTGTCGGCGGCCGTGTCGGCGGCCACGAAGTAGGCCGGACGGCCCTGCACGGCGGTGTAGATGCGGGCCACGTACTCGCCGAGCAGGCCCAGGCAGAGTAGCTGCACGGCGCCGAGGAACAGTACCGCGATGTAGATGGACGGCCAGCCGGTCACGGTCGCTCCGGCCAGGAAGGCCACCACCGCCGTGACCACCAGCAGCCCGCAGACCGCGACGCCGACGAGGCCCAGCCAGGTCGCCACCCGCAGCGGCGCCGCGGAGAAGCTGGTCACGCTGTCGGCCGCGAGGGCCACCATCCGCGACACCGGGTACTTGGTCCGGCCGGCCACCCGCTCCGCCCGCAGGAACGTCACCTCGCCGCTCGGGAAGCCGAGCCACGGCACCACCAGCCGCAGCACGGGGGTGCGCTCGGGCAGCGCCCGCAGTGCCTCGACGGCGGCCCGGCTGAGCAGCCGGAAGTCGCCGGCGTGCGCGGGCACTTGCTTGCCGACGAGGCGGCGCATCAGGCGGTAGTAGCCATCGGCCGTCCAGCGTTTGAAGGCGCTGTCGGAACGGCGGTCGGCGCGCACGCCGTACACGATGTCCAGGTTGTCCGCCCGCGCGAGCGCGACCATCTCGGGGATCGTCTCGGGCGGGTCCTGCAGGTCGGCGTCGATGCTCACCACGTGCTCGCCCCGGGCCCGCATCAGGCCGGCCATGAGGGCGGCCTGGTGGCCGCAGTTTCGCCGCAGCCGCACGACCCGCAGCTGCGGCCAGGCGCCCCGCAGCACGCCGAGCCCCGCGGTCGTGCCGTCGACGCTGCCGTCGTCGACCGCGACCACCTCGTACGGCTCGCCCATCCCATCGAGGACCGCGCGCAGCCGCGCGGCGAGCAGCGGGAGCACGCTCTCCTCGTTGTAGATCGGGACGACGACCGATAGCACGAGGGAACGGTATCAGGGAGGCGGACCGGGTCAGCAGACCGTGCGGGGCAGGCCGGGCACCGTGACCGGCGAACGGCCCGTCGGTTTCGCCTTCCCCGCGAGCACCCGCGCGACGGCATTGAGCGAGGCCGGCGTGGAGGAGTACGACGCCAGCAGGATGCCCGACGTCGCCCGGCCGAGCACGTACGGCGTGTCCATGGCGACCGTCACCGTCGCGTCCGCGCGCAGGTCGCCGCCGCCGTCGCCGTACCCGACGAGGTGCACGACCGCTCCGCCGCGGGACACGACCCGCAGCCCGGCCGCCCGCAGCGCGTGCTCGAACGAGGACCGGGACGCCTCCCGGCCGCCGGATGCGGTGACGGTGACCGGGCCACGCAGCCGCGCGCCGCAGGGGCCGCGCAGCTGCGTGATCGCCGCGGCGGACAGCTCGGCCGCGGCCGCCCGGTGCTCGGCGCTGTCCAGCGCCTCGGCGCCGGGGCTGGGCGCGGCGGCGAGCCGGTACTTGAGCGTGAGGATCCGCGTCGCCGCCTCGACCAGCCGCGAGCGGGCCATCGTGCCCGACGCCAGGGCGCGGCGGATGCCGTCGTACGCGGCCTCCAGGTTGGGCGGCATCAGCAGGATGTCGTTGCCGGCGTTGAGCGCGCGCACCGCGGCGTCGCCGGCGGCATACTTCTCGGCCGGCGCCATGTTCATCGCGTCGCTGACCGTGACGCCCGTGAAGCGGAGCCGCCCGCGCAGCACGTCGGTGAGCACCTTGTGGGAGAACGTGGCCGATACACCCGGGTCGATCGCTTGCGCGTCCAGGTGGCCGGACATCACCAGCCAGGCTCCGGCGTCGATGCCGGCCGAAAACGGCGCGAGATCGACCGCCTCGAGCCTGTTCAGGTCCTGGTGGAGCACCGGCAGGTCACTGTGCGAGTCGGTCGCGGTGGCCCCGTGGCCGGGAAAGTGCTTGAGCGTGGCCGCGACGCCGGCGCCCTGCAGGCCCCGCACGGCCGCGGCCACCTGGGCGGCGACCGCCTTCGGGTCGCCGCCGAACGACCGGGAGCCGATCACGCCGCCGGCGGTGCCGAGCACGTCGGCGTCGGGGGCGAAGTCGACGTTGACGCCGAGCGCGGCGAGCTCGGCGCCGGCCGCGTTCCACCCCTTCTCGGTGCGGACCGGGTCACCCGCCGCGCCGATCGCCATCGCGCTCGGCAGCAGCGTCACGCCGTCCTTGATCCGGGTCACCACGCCGAACTCCTGGTCGGTGCCGACGAGCAGGGGCACGCCGCCCGTCTTCAGCGCGGCGCCGGCCTTCTGCAACCCCGCGGTCAGGTCGCGGACCTGCTCGGCGTTGTCCACGTTCGTCGTCGGCTGGTTGGCGCCGGTCGGGTCGTCCGCGGAGAACCCGACGAGGATCAGGCCGCCGAGGCGGTACCTGGCGATCATCTGCGCGGGGGTGTCGACGCCGGCGAGCTTGCGGTTGCCGGCCGCAGAGCCGCCGGAGACGGTGGTGGCCGAGCTGCCGTACGCGTACGGCATCAGCACCTGGCCGACCAGGTCCTCATCGCTGAGCGTCGCGACCAGGGCGGCCGCCTGCGCGGCGGGGTCCTGCGGCGCCGGGCTCGCGGCCGGGGTGGGCGCGGCGGTGACGGGCGCCGGTGACGGGCTCGCCGCGGCCGCCTTGGGCGTCCCGCGCGAGCAGCCTGCCGCGGCGAGCAGCGTCGCCACCGCGACGAGGGCAGGCAGCAGCGTGCGACGGCACCGGGGGGACGCCATGCCGGCCATCAGACCAGAGCCGGCCTGAGCAGGCAAATCGTCGGATCTTGGGCGGTGCGCGCTCAGCCGACCCGGGTCAGCAGGGTGACCGGAGCGCCATCGCCGGCGTACCGGTAGGGCTCGAGCTCGGCGTCCCACGCGGTGCCCATCGCCTTGTCGAGGGCGTGCGCGAGCGCCTCCGGCCCGCGCGTGGTGGCCATGATGGACCGCAGCCGGTCTTCGCCCAGCTGGATGTCGCCGGCCGCGCCGGCGCTCGCGCGGAACAGTCCGCGGCCGGGCAGGTACATGAAGCGCTCGCCGTCGAACCCCGGGCTCGGCTCCTCGGTGGTCTCGAAACGGATCATGGGCCACTGCCGAAGCGCGGCCGCCAGCTCCGCGCCGGTGCCCGCCCGCCCGGTCCACGTGCACTCAGTGCGGCGGGCGCTCGGGTCGACCGGTTGCGCCGTCCAGTGCAGGGTGACCGGCGCGGTCAGGACGCGCGCTATCGCCCACTCGACGTGCGGGCACACGGCAAGCGGGGACGAGTGGACGTACACGACGCCACGCGTTGGCACGATGACCTCCCGAAGACCCGAGGTGCGTCTTCCCCTACGACCTCGTTCGCTCCGGGTGGTCAGGAATCATGATGACGCCTGTGACGCGTGATGCGCCAGCGAATCGGCGAAAACGGTGCGTCGCGCTCTGGTGTAAAGTTTCTGCGGCGGTGTGTGCCGCCCCTCTCCCTCGGCCGTCCGGCCGGTCCCGTACGTCTTGCAAGGAGCATCTCCGTGGCGAGCAACACCTCCAAGACCGCGCGCGCGTCCGTCCGCGCCGGCCAGGCCCTGGGTGGGGCCCTCAGCGTGCTCGGTGAGTTCAAGTACCTCATCCCGCTCAACAACGGCAAGCACGCGTACGTGCGCAACCTGACCAACGGCAAGACCGCCCACCTGCGCACCGACTCCGAGGCGTTCGTCGAGGAGCTCCGGGTGCTCGCCGGCGCCGGCCACGCCGCGAAGCTCCGCGTCGAGCTCAACGGGCTGGCCGCGGCCTTCCCGGGCGACGGCTGGGACGCCACCGAGAAGCGCCTGGTCGAGGCCGGCGTCTTCGAGGCCTGAGCAACCGCTCCGTGCGCGAGAGCCCCCGCCGGTGGCGGGGGCTTCTCCGTGCGCTCGGACCGCCGCTCATCGCAGCGGGAGCCACTGCTTGCTCGTGGTGATGCCGTCGAGGTAGGCAAGCTCGGGGGTCACGCCGAGGCCCGGACCGGTCGGGACGGCGACGTGTCCGTCGCGCAACACGAACGGCTCGGTGACGTCCCGGGCGAAGTAGCGGTCGGAGGCCGACGTGTCGCCGGGCAGCGTGAAGTTGGGCAGCGCGGCCAGCGCCACGTTCGCGGCCCGGCCGATGCCGGTCTCCAGCATTCCGCCGCACCAGACCGGCACGCCGCTCGCCGCGCACACGTCGTGGATGCGGCGCGCCTCCAGGTAGCCGCCGACCCGGCCCGGCTTGACGTTGACCACGGAGGTCGCGCCGAGCGCGATCGCGTCGGCCGCAGCCCGCGCGGACGTGATCGACTCGTCGAGGCAGACTGGGGTGCGCAGCATCCGAGCGAGGGTGGCGTGGCCCCGCAGATCGTCCTCGGGCAGCGGCTGCTCGATCAGGAGCAGGTCGTACGGGTCGAGCCGGGCGAGGTGCCGCGCGTCGGCGAGCGTGTAGGCGGTGTTGGCGTCGACCTGCAGTAGGACGTGGTCGCCGAAACGCTCGCGGACGGCC
>DATDJX010000277.1:0-16980 GCA_036520275.1 Asanoa sp. | reverse complement strand
CCGTCGAAGATCGCCGCCGCGAAGGCCAGCGGCGCCGATCGGGTCCTCGTGCTCGACTCGGGCGACGAACTTGCGGCCGAGATCACCCGGCTCACCGGCGGGAAGGGCGTCGATGCGGTGTACGACGGCGTCGGGAAGGCCACCACCGACTTGTCGCTGCGTGCGGTAGCGGACGGCGGCGCGGTCGTGATGTTCGGCAACGCGTCCGGTGCCCCCGAGCCCGACGAAGACCTCGTGGCCCGCAAGCGCATCACGCTCAGCCAGCCCGACCTCGGCACGGTGGTGCCAGCGCAGTTGGAGCGGCAGCAGATCGCCGACGACCTGTTCGCCATGGTTTCCGCCGGCCGAATTCCGGCTCCCGCGGTCACGACGTACCCGATCGAGGAAATCGCCAGCGCGCACCGCGACCTGGAGTCGGGCCGCAGCACCGGCTCGCTAGTGCTGGTGACCTGAGCGCCACTGGTCAGGGCCGCCGCCTCCCGTCATTCGCAAGCGGTCCAATCCCACGCGTTCGACGGCACGGTCATCCTGTCGATTCAGGAGTGACGGACGTCGGGCATCGACAGAAGCCGGAGGGCGTGGCAGGGCACGGCGATGCGAGGATTCACGGAGGCGTGACACGGTCGGAAGCCCTCCGGCGATCTCCCTCGGAAGGTCGGCCGGCCCCTCCGTTCATCGACAAAGTGTTGCGGCCGGGTCGATGTGCCCGCCGAGACGCGCGACTTGGCGCAACATTGCGCTCAAGCTATGACAGCCGGCGCGGCACCATGGACCGGCTGCGATCTGGACTCACCCTGGTCGTGTTTGGTCGTTGACCATTAGTCATAGTGACCAGCAGTTTCCGTGAATAATTGGAAGACGTCAATAAGGAGAGTGTCATGGCGACCTCTGACTTAGAACGGCTGCTCGATGATTGGGCGACAGCATGGTCCTCCAGTGACTCCAGCGATCCTGAAAGGGTTCTTGCCCTCTTCGTCGACAACTGTGTTTTCGAGGACGTTACCTTCGGTGTGGTCGTTCGCGGCAGAGAGGAACTCCTAAGCTTCGTGAACGGCGCTTTTGCGGCGGTCCCCGACTTCAAATATGGAATCAGAAGCGGATTTGCTACTGGCCAATGGGCTATTATCGAGTGGGTCATGTCGGGCACTCATAGAGGCGACTTTCCAGGGATACCGGCCACCGGCAAGCGCTTTTCGTCGGTGCGTGGCTCGACTATCCTGGAGTTGGATGACGGTAGGATCCGCCGCGAGTCCGACTATTGGGATGGAGCCACCCTCATGAAACAGGTCGGCCTACTGCGATAACATTAAGGGATTATAGGGCCTTCTCCAACCTCATCGGCACTGGCCTTCGAGTTTTGAGGACGCGAATGGCGACGATGATCGCTGTTGCTCGGCGCGGACAGAGCAGAGATGTCAACCGGGGACCGCTGGGCAAGCTGCACATGCCCTTGAGGCCACGGAGTGGATGTCTGGCAACACATGCGCGGCCAAGTCGTACGTGGACATCGATCCGGCTCTGTCGTCGATTTCCGAAGGAGGCATTCCGCTATGGAGACGCAATTGAGTCTCGTGACGGAATAGTTGTCACTGGACATCAGGGATGTGATCCGCCAGGGCGGTTCAACCGGTGTGCAAGGAGCCCGGCGAGCCGATCTTCAAGAGAACGACGCGTACGCCAGTCGAGGTTGTGGGTTTCCCGCGACAGGACATCGCGGGTCGGCGCGATCCCGGCTGGGGTTGCGGCGTCACCCTCGAGGGCGTCCGCGTCAGCGGTGGGCATCCTGCCCCGCAGACCCGACCCGCGGCCTTGCGCATGTCACTCGTCGGCGCCGTTGGCCAGGTCCGACCCGGCCCGGGAGAACCTGGCCTCGCTGGTAAAGACCTTGGTGTACAGCGCCACGCGTGGGCGGGTCCAGCCGCTCCGGCCGTAGCGGTAGCGGTCCCGCCGCATGGTCTTGCCCATGCCGGCCAGGTGTTCCAGGCAGGCAATGCCGCGTAGCTCGTGGCACTCACCCCGGCCGCCGCAGTCGGCGAGGTAGCGGCGCCCGCCCGGCACGGCCAGATCCCGGTCGACCCGGAACAGCAACGGCAGGTTCGCGGGGCCGCAGCCCTCGTCCTCGCGGGCGCGTCGCAGGGTGGCCAGGACAGCACCGGGGCGGTTGGCCGCCGGGTCGGGCCGATCGACGATCCGGCCGAACGCGCCCTGGCACAGGGCCGCGTACGCGCCTGTGTCGGTGACGAGCTCGCGCCACATGTCGTTCACCACGGTGGAGGGCATCGACAGCTCGGCGTTCGGGTGGCGGGCCAGCAGCCGCAACCACTGGCGCGTCGCCGCTTCAACCGTACGGATATCCTCGCCGCTCAGCTCGCCGTGCCGGACGGCGAACCGGTGACGGACGTTGCTACCGAACGCGAAGGCGTCGACGACAGCAACCCGGCGGGACCGGTGGCGATCCCACCATTGGGTGATCTTCATGGCGTGCTCCTGCCGACCGGTCGAGGCTGCCGATGGCGACGCTCGGGTTCCGGCGGCCGGGGGCCGGTTTTCACGCGTCGACTTGCCTTTGTTTGACGTACTCCGCTTGATGCGGGCGGGTTGGCTTCAGTTGGTGCGTGGCACGGCTGTGCAGATGGACAGCTGGCAGCCTTCAGGCCCGATGGCGAGGGCAGCGAGGTGCCATGCGACGCCGGCCCACTCGACCCCGCCGCGGTTGGTCAGAATGGTGACGGACAGCTGGTCGCGAGGTTTGATCAGGTTGTAGGAGGTGAACCCGTCGATGCCGCCGGCGTGGACGTAGGTCCGGTCGGTGGTAGGGGTGTAGACGACTCCGACGTAGCCGCGCCAGGGTGGCCGCGCTGGATCGATCAGCGCGCGTGGATCGGTGACCACCACACGTGGCGTGAACATCTCGGCGAGGGTGGCCGCGTCCACGATCGCCGGCGTGCCGGTCAGCAAGAAACGGTTCCACCGGTACAGGTCGCCAACGCTGGAGTACAACGCGCCAGCCCCGAGAAAGACCGACATGTCGATGAATCGGGCCGGTGAGTCGTCCGGAGGTACGTAGCCGACGGCGTGCGCCTTCGCGGTCGGGTGGTTGACGTCGTAGCCGGTCTCGGACAGTCCGAGTGGGTCGAGGATCTGCCGGCGCAGGAAATCGGCGTAGCTGACGCCGCTGAGGCGTTCGATGAGGTAGCCGAGCAGGGCGTATCCGGAGTTGCTGTACTTGTATTGGGATCCGGGCCGGAATTCGCCGGTTCGGTCGCGGAACAGCCCGATCAGCTGTTCCGGTGTCAGGGTCGTCGTCGAGAACGACGGGTATCTAGGCAAGCCGGTGAAGCTAGGGATGCCGGAGGTGTGCACGAGCAGGTGCTGCACGGTGACCCGTTCCCACGCGGCAGGGCACGGCGCGATGTGCTGGCACACCCGGTCGGTGACCCTCAGCTTTCCGAGTTCCTGCAGTTTCAGGATGGCCAGCGCGGTGAACTGCTTGCTCACCAGCCGATGCGGTAGAGCGTGTGTGGCGTGTTAGGAGTCCCGGCCGACAGGTTCGCGGCGCCGTAGCCCTTGGCGAGCAACACGTCGTCGCCACGGGCAACCAGGACCGCACCGCGGAACGGGCCACCGCCGACGACCAGCCCCGCCAGGTAGGCGTCCATGGCCGGACCCGGAACGGCCGCGCTCGGAGCGGAAGCCGCCCTGGTCGCAGCCGGAGCGGCCACCGTCGGGTCGGCAGCTGCCGGAGCTCGCGCCGCAGCCGCACCCCAATTGGCCAGGACAGCGGCCATTAATGTCGCGGCCACGGCCACGGCTGCGGCGGCGTGTCGTGTCGGGTACGCCATCGGACTCTCCCGGTACTGCGCGATGCATGAATCGGCAGCCGCCATCGTGGGCGTCGGGGTCCGGGATACCGCGAACTTTCCGCGAAGAATGCCAATCCCTACCGTACGCCTGGTCCGCCCGATCAGACCCCGCCGCAGCGAAGGTCATCTTTAGCATCGTCAGGCCGTGATCATGTGATGTTGCGGCGTCGGTAACCGGTTTGCCGGATCATTCCGGTGCAGGCTTCGAGCACTACACGTCGACTGCGACCTGCCCGGGTGGCGTACGATCCATTAATCAATGTCTCCGTGTCTCTGGACCTCGGCCACGCTCGATGAGGACGGAGAGGTCCCGTGGCCAAGGTCCGGAGCGAGACAACACCGGTCGTGACCGCAGCTCGGGCTCGACATCGATTCGGTGTCCAAGCAGTTCACCGCTACCGCGGTCCTGCTGCTGGCCGGTGACGGGAAACTGTCCATCGACGACGCCGTGTCGGCACACGTTCCGGGGCTGCCTGGCTGGGCGCGGCGGGTGACCATCGCCGAGTTGATGCGCCACACCAGCGGGATCCCGGATTTCGACGACCTGCTGATCTGGCCGGGTAATCCGACCCGGCCGGTCATCGAGGCTCGCCTGTCCCAGCGCATTACCCAGGCGCAATTCCTGAAAGTCATCGCCGCGGCGCCGGCGCTGCGGTTCGAGCCGGGCCAGCGATTCGAGTACGCCAACTCGAACTACCTGCTGCTGGCCGAGATCGTGGCCCGGGCGTCCGGTACGCCGTTGCCGCAGTTTCTCCGGGAACGGATCTTCCGACCGCTCGGTCTGGCCATGGTGCTGAACCCGGACGGGGACATTGCCGGCAAGGCCATGTCGTACAAGGACGTCGGAGATGGTCCGCAGATCGTCGACTACCACTGGGAACCACTTGGTGAGGGTGGCATCCAGACCACGGCCAGTGAGTTGGTGCGGTGGGGCGACAACTACCGCACCGGTACGGTCGGCGGCAGGCGCCTCCTGCAGGCGCAGGTGGCCAGCCCAGTACGCACCGAATCCATCGCCTGGGCATACGGCCTCGGGGACGATTTCACCTACGCCGCCGGCATCGCACTCGCCGCCGACGGCACATTGGCACACACCGGCCATTGGGAGGGATTTGCCACCGCCTTCGAGGTCAGACCCGACCGGCGCACCGTGATGGCGGCAACCTGCAACGTCCCGCACCTCTCCCCGAACGTGTTGACAGCCAAGCTGCGAGAGATCTGGACCTAGCCGCGCATCCACGCTTGGTCGGCAACGGCCGACGGCGCACATCGTGGGACGCGCAAACCCAACCGCCACGAGCCGTTCGTGCAGCCGTGTTGCCCCAGCGAACGGCGGTGAGCCAGGCGGACGCACCGCCCACCGACCGGTTGGTGAGTATTGCGTCAATGGTTGCCGAGCCGAAACCAAACTCCGACCGGCAGGATCCACCGCAACCGAAGTCCCGACATCCACGCGAGCGCCCACAACGTCGGAATCGAAACCGGTACGGGTTCCCGGCAACCGGAGGTATTCCCAGGTGGGAGCCCGCCCGCGCGGCGCTGGACGAGCCGGCCACACGGCACGGAACCACGATCGAGAACGCGCAGGAAAAGCATCGCTGCACGCTCCGTGGCCGATAGACCAGACATTTTCGGTCTTGCGGGCATGGCCCATGCTAAAGCCATGGAATCCAGCCGAGAGTCGTTTACCACGACCAGCGCAAGGCCTGAAGCGGTAACCCACAACGGCGCGCGTCCCTCGCTGTCAGCCAGCGCCACGACCTCCGCTGCGGTCAGCAAACCCGTCGTCGTCAACGGTGCCCGCGGACCCACCGTCCACCACGACTGGTCGCCGCCCGTGATCCGCCACATCAGATGGCTGCTGGCCGGCATCGGCGCCCTCGCCGCCGTCGACGCAGTCACCTCCCAGATCGCCGCCCGCCACATGGCCTCAGCCGTCGACGCGTTCCAGGCCGCCGCGACCGCCAACGGCTTCGACAACAGCAGCGTCGTCACCGCGCTGTCCTCCGGCATCACCAGCGCCACCACTGTCGGGGCGGCCGTGACGGTCGTCGTCCCGGTGCTCCTCATCGGTCTACGCCGACCGTCGAAGCCGGCCCGGATCGCCGCGATCACCGCGATGATCCTACTTGTCCTGAACCAGCTTGTCGGTGTCGCGGCCAACCCCAACCTGTTCGCCGACGCACCGGCCCAGACGCCCCCCGAACTGGCCGCGGCGTGGAACGCCCTGCTCCCCGCCTGGTACGTGTGGACCCACTACGCCCTCCAGGCGGCCATGCTGCTCGGCGCCGTTGTCGCCGGCGTCAAACTGTCCACCGAGAACGCCAGCGAATACTTCTCCCTGCGCCACCTGGTGACCGCCGACGACCCCCGACTGTGGTCCACCGAGCGCTACCTGGCCGCCGCCCGGCGCCGCTGACACCCGCCCCGGCCCGACCGGGCAGCAACCGCGCATCCCTTCACGCCCTCGCCGCTCCGCGTGCGGGAGTTGCACGATCTGGCTAGCCTCCGCCTTTCAGTAAGCCGGCTGGAGTCACGTATCGCAGCCCTGGAAGACGCCTGTGCGGTGGCGGCCGACGTCACCGGCGACGCCGCGTGGGAGGGCGGTGTACGGCGCAACGACGCCGGCGTTGCCATGTGGGACCCGCTCACCTGCGGCGGCTATGACGGGCTGATGCCGCACGGGCCCAACCTCAACCAGGGCGCCGAGTCGACGCTCGCTCTGCTGGCCACCCTGCAGCACGCGTGCAGGTGTTCCTGACCGGGGAACCGACGGTGTGGGAGCTGATGACCCGACCCGACACGATGCTCGGCCCGGACCCGCGGAGGGGTGGGCCCGCCGTGGCCCGATGGAGAGCCGGCGGGTGCGGGTCGGGTGCTCAGTTCGGTTGCGGGGGAGAGGTCGGACGCCGACATGTCCAGATCCGGCCCTGGTCAAGGCAGGGGATCAGGTGCCTGCCGCTGGTCCTTCCGGCCTGCACTTTGACGCTGATCTGCGAGGCGATCGCGGTG
Organism: Asanoa sp.; assembly: GCA_036520275.1. Lineage (GTDB taxonomy): Bacteria > Actinomycetota > Actinomycetes > Mycobacteriales > Micromonosporaceae > Asanoa. The sequence continues at coordinate 10,105 of DATDJX010000277.1, read as the reverse complement.
GTGCCGGGGCGACACAGGCACCGACGCGGACTCGTCGGCCCATCAGGCAGGCACCTTCGAAGCCTGGCTGACGTCCCGCGACCGCAGACCGGAGTGCCTGGGGCGGCCGGTGTGCCTTGCGCGGCGTTTCGCCTGGCAGACGGGGTGGGCGCGGCAGGGTTCGAACCTGCGACCCCTCGCTTGTAAGGCGAGTGCTCTTCCGCTGAGCTACGCGCCCCGACCGGCGGAAATCCTACCCGACATCACAGTTTCGCGATCGCGTCGCGCCAGGCCTGCGGATCCCGCGCCGCCCCCGGGCCGACGTGTTCGGCGAAGCGGATCACGCCGCTGCGGTCGACGAGGAACGTGCCCCGGTCGGCGAAGCCCGCCGCCTCGTTGAAGACGCCGTACGCCGCGGCGACGCCGCCGTGCGGCCAGAAGTCCGCCAACATCGGGAAGTCCCAGCCCTCCCGGTCGGCCCATACCTTGTGGCTGTACGTCGAGTCCACGGAGACCGTGAGGACCTGCACCGCGTCGTTCTGGAAGTCCGGCAGGCCGGCCTGGATCGCCGCCAGCTCGCCGCCGCACGTGCCGGTGAACGCCAACGGGTAGAACACGAGCAACACGGCCGACCGGCCGCGATATGAGGACAGCCGTACGTCTTGGTTGTTCTGGTCCTTGAGGGTGAACTCCGGGGCCGACGTGCCGACGGGCGGCATCACTTCTTCCGGTCGCCGCGGCGCAGCACCAAGCGGGCGGCGCTCCAGTCCTTGCCCGCGTTGACCGTCGACGTCTGCTGCAGCCCGGCGGTCGGCGCGGCCTCGGCCACCTCGCTGGGCTCGACGTGGCCGTCGCGGCCGGCCTTCGGTGTCAGCAACCACACCACGCCGTTGTCGGCGAGCGGGCCGAGCGCGTCGACGAGCAGCTCGAACAGGTCCCCGTCGCCGTCGCGGTACCACACCAGCACGGCGTCGACGACCTCGTCGGTGTCTTCGTCGACCAACTCCCCGCAGCGGTCGGTCAGAGCGTCGCGGAGATCGTGGTCGACGTCCTCGTCGTACCCCATCTCCATGACGACCATCCCCGGCTCGATGCCGAACCGGTCCGCCAGGCTCCGCACACCGTCGGCGGCCTGACCAGCGGTCGCGCTCACTACTACGTGCCTCCCTTGTCGCGTCCTGTTCCGCAAAGTCCACACAGTTGTCGGGCCGCGCGCAAGTGGCGCACCGATCGTGACCGGACTTTTCGGTTGCGGCGAATCTACCGCGCCAGCAGCGCCCGGGCACCCTCTGTAATCGCATCTTCGGCGACGAGCACTTCCCGGGCGGCCGGACCGAGCGGGACGAACGAGTCGACCGCGGCGATTCGGCGCGCAGAGCCCACGTAACCGGCGTCGACGAGCGCCGCCAGCACGCCCTCCCCGACGCCGCCGGAGCGCCGGGTCTCGTCGACGATCAGGACCCGGCCGGTGGCGGACGCCTCGCGGATGATGTCGGCCACGGGCAGCGGTGCGAGCCAGCGCAGGTCCACCACGCGGGACCCGATGCCGTCCTCGACCAGACCTTGCGCGGCGCGCAGCGACAGGCGTACCCCGTTACCGAACGTGATGATCGTCAGGTCGTCGGCGCTCCCGGCCGTGTAGACGCGGGCGCGCCCCACGGGGACGTGCGCGCCCGACCAGTCGGCCGGACCGAGGTACGGCGCGACCCACTCGCCGTCACCGTCCGTATACAGGTCGCGGGTGTGGTAGAGCGCTATCGGCTCGAGGAAGGCGCACACGCTGCCGTCGAGGGCCGCCGACGCGAGGCAGGTGCGCAGCAGCGGCGCGGCGTCGTCGGCCCGCGCCGGCACGGCGAGCACCAGCCCGGGGATGTCTCGCAGCACGGCGACCGAGTTGTCGTTGTGGAAGTGCCCGCCGAACCCCTCCTGGTAGGCGAGCCCGGCCACCCGCACGACCATCGGGTTGCGGTAGGCCCCGCGGGAGAAGAACCGCATGGTCGCCGCCTCGCCGCGCAGCTGGTCCTCGGCATTGTGCAGGTAGGCGAGGTACTGGATCTCGGGTACCGGGAGCAGGCCGGCGAGCCCGGCCCCCAGCCCGAGGCCGAGCAGCGAAGTCTCGTCGAGCAGCGTGTCGAAGACGCGGGTCGCCCCGAAGCGCTCCCGCAGCCCCTTGGTCACCCCGTACACGCCGCCCTTGACCGCGACGTCCTCGCCGAAGAGGACCATCCCGGGATTGTCGAGTAGCGCGTCGGCGAGCGCGGCGTTGATCGTCTGCGCGAGGGTCAACGCCGCGCCGGCCTCGGGGAGCTTGCCGCCGAAGGCGGCGGACCGTGCCTGCGCCAGCGGGCCGGACAACCGCGCGCCGGCGGCGGACACGGCCTGGGACACCCGCACCGGCCGGCGCGGCGCCAGCGGCGCCACCACGTCGGCCGCGCTGGCCAGCTTCGGCTCGCCGAGCACCTCCTCGGCCACCTTGCGGACCTGCCAGCCGACCTGGTCGTACCGCGCGATGAGCTCGTCCGGCGCGAGCAGGCCGGCCGACACCAGCAGCCGCGCGGTGGCCACCAGCGGGTCGAGCGCCACGTCGCGGTCGATGTCGGCGGCCGAGCGGTACGCCGCCTCGGCGTCGGCGCCGGCGTGCCCCATCAGCCGCACCATCCGCAGGTGCAGGACCGCCGGCCGCCGGTGCCGGCGCACGTACGCCGCCGCGTCGGTCGCGGCGTCGTACGCGGCCGCGAGGTCGAGCCCGTCGCCGGCGACGTACCGGATGCCCGGCTTGGCCCGTAAGGCCGTCTCCACCCAGCCCTCCGGCGACCGGACGCTGATGCCGAGGCCGTTGTCCTCGCACACGAGCAGCAGGGGCAGCTTGAGCCCGGTGTGGTCGCACCAGCCGGCGGTGTTGAACGCGGCGGTCGCGCTGGCGTGGTTGATCGAGGCGTCGCCGAACGAGCACACCACGATCGCATCGGCGGGCCAGGGGGTGGCCGGCGTGGCGTCGTCGGAGCCGGATGAGGCGGCGGTCGCCGCCAACCGCCGTACCCGCTCGATCGCGAACGCCGCGCCCACCGCGCGCGGCAGGTGCGACGCGATCGTCGAGGTAGTCGGGACGATGGTGAGATCGACGTTGCCGAAGACCTTGTGCCGGCCGCCCGCGATCGGCTCATGCGCGGACGCCACCATGCCGCGCAGCACGTCGCGGGCCGCGTCCACCACGGGGTCGGCGTCGCCGCTGGCCTCGGCGGCCTGGCTCGCCCGCGCGCAGTAGAACGCGCCCGACCGGTAGTGCAGCAGCGCCGGGTCGGTGTGCCGGACCGCGGCGGCCACCGCCGCGTTGCCCTCGTGACCGGCCGAGCCGATCGTGTAGAACCCCTCCCCGAAGCTGCGCAGCCACCGACCGGCGAGGTCGAGGTGACGGCTGGTCAGCTGCGCGTCGAACAGCCGCAGCGCCGCCTGGCCGGTGAGCCGCGCGCCCTCCCGCACCGACTGGTCCGCCGGTCTCCTTGAGGAGGCGGGCGGCAGCGCGGCGACCGACGCCCGGAACCGTTCGTCCAGATCTTGGGGAGTGGTCACGAGATGAGCATTACCGACCGCGCACCCTGGCTGCCAGTCCCGAACGGGTCCCTCAGGAGCCGGTCTTGCTGTGCGGAGCGGTCACCGGCTTGGACTCCGGGGATCCGTGCTGACGCAGCACGATGCTCAGCACGATCAGCGAGCCGACCGCCAGGAACTCGCTCTGCCAGTTCTGCATCGACTGGAACCAGAAGTCGCTCGTGTGCAGGAACTGCAGCGCGCTGATCGGTGGCGCGCCGCTCTGCAGCGCCTGCTCTTCGTTGTAGTCCGCGGTGCCGCCGAGGAGGTGGAGCACGAACGATGCCAGGAATACCAGCAGCAGCGCGATCGCGAGGCTGTTGCGGTAGAGCACGAGCACCAGACCGCCGACCCTGACCGGCCGGGGCGAGTTCGGCTTGGCGTGCTCGGCCCGGTCCTCGGGACGGTCGTCCTGGTCGAGCGGCTTGGACTCCGCCGAGCCGCGCTGCACCAGGAAGGCGGTCAGCAGCACGTAGAAGCCCATCTGCAGGAACTCGGACTCCCAGTTCTCGAACGTCGCTTCCGCCATGTGGCCGGTGCGCAGGTAGTGCAGGTACGAGTCGGCGCCGTGGCCGTACTGGGCCAGCTCCTCGTTGCGCACCTGCCAGCCGAAGACGCTCTGCAGGACGATGAACAGCAGGAACGCGCCGAACATCGCGAGGGCGAGGGAGTTGTCGCGAACCCACTTAGGCATGTGCTGGGATCTTCCCTGCCGAGGGGTCGCTCACACTTCCCCCGCGGCTGAGCGTTCGCCCGACGCGACATCGCGGTCTGAGACACAATGGCCCGCGTGCGCAGTGAGGTGATCACGGTGGAGACCGGCTCGCGACCGGCGGTGCGCGATGTGACGGCCGAGGCGCAGCGGTTCGTCTCCGGCGAGGGCGACGGGCTTCTGCACGTCTTCGTGCCGCACGCGACCGCCGGCATCGCGATCATCGAGACCGGCGCCGGCTCCGACGATGACCTGCTGACCGCGGTCGACGCGGTGCTGCCGACCGAGACCCGCTGGCGTCACCGGCACGGCTCACCCGGCCACGGGCGCGATCACGTGCTGCCGGCGTTCGTCGCCCCGTACGCCTCGATCCCGGTCCTGGGCGGCCGGCTCGGGCTGGGCACCTGGCAGTCGGTGTGCCTCGTCGACACCAACGGCGACAACCCGATCCGCCAGGTCCGCTTCAGCTTCCTTCCGGCCTGACCCGCCTTGGACGGCGGGCCGCTGTGTGCGGCAAACTGGTGAATATGCTGCATAGTGAAGGCACTTCATCATGATCGGGGCCGCGCAGTATGCGGCCGCGCTCGACCGGGTGCTGGCCCTGGTCGTGCTGCTCGACGACGACATGACCCGCAGCCTGGCCCGCGACGGCCTCACCGTCTCCCGCGCACACCTGCTGTGGGAGCTGCGCCGGCAGGGACCGCTCACCCAACGCGCCCTCGCCGACGCGCTGTCCGTCAGCGCCCGCAACGTCACCGGCCTCGTCGACGGGCTTGCGGCCGCCGGCCTCGTCAGCCGCGAAGCCCACCCGAGCGACCGGCGGGCGACGCTGGTGACCCCCACGGCACATGGCACCGAGGTCGTCAGGGCGATGGAGCGCGACCAGGAGACGCTCGGCCGGCTGCTCTTCGCCGACATGCCCCCCGAGCGGGTCGCCGCGTTCATCGCGACGCTCGACGAGATCCTGGGCAAGCTGCACGCGGCGGGCGTCACTCGCCAGCCCGAGGAACAGCCGTCATGACCGGCCGGGCCGTGCGATACGAGCTGGCGATGTGGCAGCCTGTTCCGGTGGATCCTGCGCCGGCCGGCCGTCGGCGGCGGCGGGCCGTTCGGCGGCGCGGCCACGGTGATGCCCTGCTCTTGATGTTCATCGGCCCGTCGGCGGCCGAGGTGCCGATCCTGCACCTCATCCTGCCGTGGCACACCGCGCGAGTGATCACGCTCGGGCTGGGCGCATACGGTCTGCTGTGGATGGTCGGGATCCTGGCGAGCCTCAAGGTGCACCCGCACCTCGTCGGCCCGACCGGGATGCGGATCCGCTCGGGCCTCTCGTACGACGTCACCGTGCCGTGGAACGCCGTAGCGACGGCCCAGCCCGTCACGGCGGCGAGCTGCGTCGCCACCTCCGCCTCGTCCAGTTCGGACAGGCGGATGCGGGTCACGGCCGGCTCACCGCCCAGGGGCAGCCAGCGCAGCCCGCACGGCGTCCTGGCCGGTGGTCTCGGTGTCGCGGTAGGTGGCCACCACGGCGAGGCGGACACCGTCGAGCCCGCGGACGAGGTGCGCGAGCAGCCGCGGCTCCGCCGCCGCGCCGAGCGCGTCGCTCACCGCCTCGAACAGCGCGAAGCGCTCCTCGGCGGGGCTCTCACCCGGGGTGCGGGCGGAGCAGGTCCACATCGGACGGCACCCGCCCGGCGCCGCGCAACGCGCGGAGGACCTGGCGGAACGGCCAGTACGGCGGGCTGCCCGCCTCGTCCGTCGCGCGGCCCCACGCCGTCGCGAGGCCGAGTCGGCGCGCCGTGCCGGTGGCCTCCTCGGCGAGCCTGGTCTTGCCGACCCCGGGTTCGCCCGCGACCAGCACCACCTGGCCGGCTCCGGCGTGTGCGGCCACCAGCCGGGCCTCGAGATCCGCGCGCTCGCGTTCCCGTCCGACGAAGTGGCCGTGGCCGGGCGCTGTCACGATCGCCCGCCGACCGCGGCGGGATCTCAACGGCGCCACCGCGCACCGCCCGTCACCCGCGGGAGGAAGACCGCGCGTACGCACCCTTCCTCCTTCGCCGGCGAGCGAGCTGCTCGCGCGACGGCGTCGTGGAGCAGCCGCCGCAGGTCCGCCGCCGCGGGCAAGGTCCAGATCGCCGGCCGGCACGAGCGCGACCGCGTCGGCGCGACGGTGGATCGCGCAGTCGAGCCGCATGTCACCCGCCGTCGCGTCGGCCGGACGTGCCCGGCGCGCCTCGCATGCCCTCGCGTGCAGGTCAAACCCGCGAGGAGTACGGTCACAGCGAGCCTTTCCCGGACCACCCCCGTCACTCGCCGGAGGCACACAGCGGCATGCTGGCCACCACCGTCACCCGACACGCCGACACCGGCATCACCGACGTGCGGCTGGCCGGCGCGCTCGACCTCGTCGCGGCGAGCCGGGTCCGGGTGTTGGTGTGCAAGTGCATCGCAGATGATCCACACGCCATCGTCATCGACGTCACCGCCGTGGACGTGGTCTCCGACATCGCGCTCACCGTCTTTCCGGCGCTCTACCGGCAACAGTCCTCTCACGACACTCCGGTGCCGCTGTTGCTGTACGCCCCCGTGACGAGCCACGCCGCCGTCGCGATCCGGGGGCGGTCGGTCGGTACACACCTGTCTTCGCCGACCGCGCGGCCGCGTTGCGATGGCTGCTGACGGGGCCGGGCGGCTCCCGGCGCGACCACCTCCAGCTCGCACCCCTGTCCACCTGCCCGGCCGCCGCCCGCGCGTTCGTCGCCGACTTCTGCCGCCGCACGGCCGTGCCGCACCTGGCCGAGTCGGCGCAGGTCGTGGTGAGCGAGCTGGTCACCAACGCCGTCCGCCATACCGGAACGGTCGTGGGCCTCACGATCGCCCGGGGAGGGAGCCACCTGACCATCAGTGTCCGCGACGGCAGCACCGCACCGCCGTGCTTGACCATCGGATACGCCCGCCGGGATCCCTCGGCCCCCGGAGCCCGCGGCTTGTTGCTGGTCGACCGGTTGAGCGCCGGGTGGGGGACGTTCGCGCACACCGGCGGCAAGACGGTCTGGGCAACCCTCCCGATTCGCCCTTATCCACCCTATTCGCCATCTGCGAGCGCATAGTACGTACCGTTCGATGGCCGAACAGGCAGCGATGGCGCCTGCCGATCTCCGTTCCCTCGTGCCGGCACCGCGGACGGCGACCCGGTGGCCGCCTCAGACCATCGCGATCGTGGCGGCCACCTCGTCGACGAGCTCGCGTGCGAGGTAGCCGGTGCGGCCGAACCGGGGCACCAGGCGCCGGCCGCCGACCGCGTGCACGTATGTGCCCCAGCACCCGGCCTGCGCCGGGTCGGCGCCGCGCCCGAGCAGGCCGGCCACGATCCCGGCGCGCACGTCGCCGCTGCCGGAGGTGCCCAGCCCGACGTCGCCGCTCTCCTCCCGCCAGGCGCGGCCGTCGGGGCTGCCACGTTACCGTAGAGCGCGACCACGGCGCCGTATCGGTCGGCGAGGGCCCCGGCGTCCGCCGCGAGGTCGTCGCCCGCGTCGTAGCCCAGCAGGTGGCCGGCTTCGGTGACGTTGGGGGTCAGTACGAACCGCTGTGAGCGGCCGACCACGAGAGCGAAGTCGGCGCTGGGTGCGCCAAGGGCGTACGCGTCGAGCACGACCGGGGTGCCCCGGCCGGCCGCGTCGAGGACCCGCCGCAGCAGTTTCGCCGTCTCCTCGACGTTGTCCATGGCCCGGGCCGATCGCGATGACGTCGGCCGCGGCGGCCAGCTCGAGCAGCTGGTCGGGCACGTCGCCGGAGACCGAGCCGTCGTCCGTCTCCGGCGGGCCCATCACCCTGGCCTCCGGCACGGCGATGCTCAGCGCCGGCGCCGTGGTCACCGTGACCGCCAGCTGCAACCGGCCGGCGCCGGCGCGCAGCGCGGCCACGCCGGCCAGCAGCACGGCGCCCGGTGTGTAGCGGGAGCCGCCGACGACCAGCACCGTGCCGCGCGACTGCTTACCGCCGCTCGCGTCCGGCAGCGGCCACCCACGCAGCAGTCGCGCGGTGACGACCCGCTCGGCCCGTTCGGGCTCAGCCCGTTTGGACGCCGACGTTCTCCTGCCTGGTCGGCCGGGCACCCTCGCGGTGCAGGTGGTCGACGAAGTTGAACAGCTCCGGTACCAGCTCGCCACCGGCGCGCCGCCAGCTGGTGATGGAGCAGTTCGCGATGGTGGTGGCGCGGGAGATCGTCATCAGCTCCGCCTCGGTCAGGCCCTCCACGAGGTAGCGCAGCAGCATGACGATCGCGTCGTGGCCGATCAGCAGGACGCGCCCGCCGTCATGCGCCCGGCGCAGGTCGCGCAGCAGGCTGCGCAGCCGCAGCAGCACGTCGGTCCACGCCTCGCCGCCGGGCGGCCGGTAGTAGAACTTGCCGAGCCGCCGCCGGCGCGCCGCCTCCCCCGGCAGGCGGGCCTGCACGCCCCGGTGGGTCAGCAGGTCGATGATGCCCAGCTCGCGGTCGCGCAGCCGTTCGTCGGCCACCGCGGGAATGCCGACGCCCTGCTCGGCGAGGTTGTGGACGGTCAGGGCGGCGGTCTGTCGGGCGCGCAGGTAGGGCGAGACCACGATCAGCTGCGGGCGGCGTTCGGCGGGCAGGTCGGCGAGCCAGCGGCCGACCGCCGCGGCCTGCTCGCGCCCGGTGTCGGACAGCGGCACGTCGGCGTCGCGCTCGGGGATGTCGATCACCTCCGCGCCGGTGGCCTCGGCGGCCTCGGCCGCCACATTCCCGGTGCTCTCGCCGTGCCGGATGACGCCGAGCCAGTCGAGTTCCGCCATGCGGCGACGGTACCCGGACCGGCCCGGGCATAACCCGGGCGAGCTGGCAGGCGGCTGCGGACGGCCGCCGCCTTCCCGGCCGGAAAGCGGAGTCGGAGTGCCCCCGGCTGGGTTAGGTTGACCACGAAGGAGCCCGACGTTCCGCCCCCGGGCGGAGGGACGACGAGGTCGAGGAGGCTCGCGATGTTCGTACAGGTGATGCAGGGACAGACATCCGATCCGCAGGCGCTGCGCGCCGCGTTCGACAGGTGGATGACGGAGCTCGCCCCGGGATCGGCCGGCTGGCTCGGCTCGACCGGCGGGGTGACCGACGACGGCCGGTTCATCGCCCTCGCCCGCTTCGAGTCCGCCGACGCGGCTCGGCGCAACAGCGAGCGCCCCGAGCAGGACCGGTGGTGGCAGGAGACGAGCCGGCTGTTCGACGGGGACGTGACGTTCCTCGACAGCGAGGACGTGACGGTCGACGTAAACGGTGATCCCGACCGGGCCGGCTTCGTGCAGGTGATGCGCGGCCGCGGCAGTGATCCGGAACGCGCCAAGGAGCTGATGGGACAGGATTCCGACAAGTGGGCCGCGTTCCGGCCGGAGGTCATCGGTAGCGTCGCGGTCGGGCACGACGGCGGGGCGTACACGATGGCGATGTACTTCACCTCGGAGGCCGAGGCGCGGGAAGGCGAGCGCAAGCAGCCGCCGCCGGAGCTGGCCGCGCAGATGGATGAGATGAACAAGCTGAATGTCGGCGAGCCGGAGTTCTTCGACATCAGGGAGCCGTGGCTGAACTCGCCTCGCTGACGCTCCCCAGCGGTTCGTGGCCGGCGTCGTCGACCCGGCGCGCGCGCGTGCGCCGGGGTAGGGCTGTCTGCGGTGAACCGAGTGCCCGGCTGCGGCACCGCTGACCGGTCAGGCCGCGCCGACCTGGCCCAATGTCTGGGTCTGGCGCCGGATCAAGGCCAGGTCGGCCGGCTCGACGGTGTCCCGCTCGGCGGCGTCTACGATCAGCCGTGCCTCGCGGTC
>DATDJX010000276.1:0-2495 GCA_036520275.1 Asanoa sp. | reverse complement strand
GCCGAGATCATCCGCCGCGGCGACGCGGACGCGATCCTCGCGGGCGGCACCGAGGCCTGCATCCACCCGCTGATCCTGGCCGGGTTCACCGCGATGCGCGGCCTTGCCGCCGAGGAGGAGCACCCGCCGCGCGCCTCGCGGCCCTTCGACGCGACGCGCGCGGGCTTCGTGATGGGCGAGGGCGCGTGCGTGCTGGTGCTCGAGGAGCTGGAGTCCGCCCGTGCGCGCGGCGCGACGATCTACGCCGAGGTGCTCGGCTATGGCGCCTCGAACGATGGGTACCATATGGCCGCGCCCGAACCCGATGCTGTCGGCGTCGCCGAGATGATGCGCGCGGCGCTCGAGCGGGCCGAGGTCGACCAGCAGCGGGTCGGCTACATCAACGCGCACGGCACCTCGACGCCGCTCGGCGACGCGGCCGAGACGAAGGCGATCAAGGACGTCTTCGGTGACCATGCCTATGAGCTCGCCGTCTCCTCGACCAAGTCTGTGATGGGCCACTGCTTCGGGGCCGCCGGCGCGATCGAGGCGATGATGTGCGTGCTGGCGGTCCGCGACGGCGTGCTGCCCCCGACGATCAACTACGAGAACCCGGATCCGGCCTGCGACCTCGACTACGTCCCCAACGAGTCGCGGCAGGCGGAGGTCGACGTGGCCCTCTCGAACGCGATGGGCCTGGGCGGGCACAACGCCTGCGTGCTCATCGGGCGCCATACCGGCGCTTGAAATCCGGGCCGATACCAAGTATCACATCGGACTAGCGGCCCCGGCCGCCCTAGTCGTCAGTGAAAGGGGTATTGGGGGATGAGGTTCTTCAGGAATCGCGTCGGCGTGCGGCTCGGCCGGCCCGGCGTCGTCGTGGCGGTGTTCGCTCTGGCGGCGTTGACCGTAGGAGTCGGCGTCGTGCTGGCGGGCGGTTCGGGCCGGAGCATCACCGTCCAGGTCAGCGGGCCTGTGCCGCGGGCACCGCAAGCGGTCGCGCCCGGCAAGTCCGTGATCGTCGGGCACTCGTACAAGAACGACGTCTCGGAGCCGCTGCGCAGCGTTCGCGTGACTGCGCCGACGCCGGCGGGCGAGATGGAGGCCAGCCCGAACCCGCGGCCGGTCTCCAACCACATCGACCGTGTCGACGCGGCCCGGCAGTCGACGCAGTTCGCGCCGAACATGCCCGGGACGACGCTCAACTTCGACGGCATCCCGTTCCCGGGCGTCGCGTGCAACTGTGCGCCGCCCGACACGAACGGGGAGGTCGGCGCGACGCAGTACGTGCAGATCGTCAATGAGGGCCTGCAGGTCTTCAGCAAGGCGACCGGCGCCTCAATGCTCGGGCCGGTCTCGATCGTCAGCCTCTGGAACGGCTTCGGCGGCGCGTGCCAGAACTCCGGCGACGGTGACCCGGTCGTGCTCTACGACCAGCTCGCCAACCGCTGGGTAGTGACGCAGTTCGCCGGCTCGGGGGTGCCGACCGACGAGTGCATCGCCGTCTCGCAGACGAGCGACGCCACCGGGGCCTGGTTCCGCTACGGCTTCCACCTGGGGTCGAACTTCTTCGACTACCCGCACCTGGGCGTGTGGCCGGACGCCTACTACATGACGATGAACGTGTTCAACTCAACGGGCACGGCGTTCCTCGGCCCGCAGCCGTTCGCGTTCGACCGCGCGAAGATGATCGCCGGCCAGCCGGCGACCTTCGTCACGACCACCGACCCGGCGGTCTTCGCGCCGGCCAACGACGCGATGCTGCCCGCCGACCTCGACGGCTCGATCCAGCCGCCGGCCGGCGCGCCCGCACCGTTCCTGATGTCCGGCACCGCCTCGACCTGGAAGGTCTGGCGCTACCACGTCGACTTTGCGACGCCGGCCAACTCCACGTTCACGCTCGGCGGCAACATCGTCCCCGCCGGCTACACCGTGCTGTGCGCGTCGACGCGGGCCTGCGTGCCGGAGCCGAACGGGCAGCGGCTCGACGCGATCGGCGACCGCGGCATGTTCCGGCTCGCGTACCGGCGGTTCGCCGACGGCCACGAGGCGCTCGTCGGGAACCAGACGGTCTCCGCCGGTGGCGTCGCCGGGATCCGCTGGTACGAGATCGGCAACGCGACCAGCGGTTCGCCGTCGTTCACTCAGCAGAGCACCTACCAGCCCGACACGACGTGGCGCTGGCTCGGGAGCGCCGCGATGGACCAGAGCGGCGACCTCGCGATCGGCTTTTCGACTGCGAGCTCGACCGTCGTGCCGGCGCTCCGGTACGCCGGCCGCCTGGCAACCGACGCGCCGAACACGCTGGGCCAGGGCGAGGCGACGCTGTTCGCCGGTGCAGGGAGCCAGACCGGTACCTCCAACCGCTGGGGCGACTACAGCGACCTGACCGTCGACCCGGCTGACGACTGCACCTTCTGGTACACGAACGAGTACTACCCGTCGGGCTCGACGCAGTTCAACTGGCGGACGCGGATCGGGAGCTTCAAGTTCGCGAGCTGCGGCGGGACTCCGCC
>DATDJX010000275.1:0-7461 GCA_036520275.1 Asanoa sp. | reverse complement strand
ACCTGGAGATCCGCCGGGTGCTGTGTTCCACCAACGCGATCGAGAGCCTGAACGCCCGCTACCGCAGGGCGATCAAGGCCCGCGGCCACTTCCCCTCCGAACAGGCCGCGTTGAAATGCCTCTACCTCGTGACCCGCTCACGTCCAGGGGCGTGCTGCCCTATCCGTTGAAAGGCATTGCGCGGCACAGGACATTAGAGACGTTCCGGCTATCAGGAGATCTATGAGAGACGGAGGCAGTCGGTGGTCGAGATGAATACGCCGTTTGGGGACAGTTCGATGCCGCCCGTGCTTGGTCTGTTTCTGCTTCGCCCCGAGCAAGCCGCGGAGGTGTTGTCCATCGGTCGAACTGCCGTGTTTGAGCTGATTCGCTCGGGTCGGCTGCGCTCGGTCAAGGTTGGCGGTCTGCGTCGCATCCCGGTCAACGCGCTCGCTGATTTCGTCCGGCAACTGGAAGATGAGCAGGCGGCATGACCCGAAGGCGCGTCAATCCAAGCCGGCGAGGGCGGCGCGGCCACGGCGAGGATTCCATCTACAAGGACGGCGATCGTTGGCGTGGCGCGGTCTCCCTGGGGTACGGCTCGGACGGCAAGCGGCTGCGCAAGAAAGTGTCTGGCCAGACGCGCGAGGAGGTGGCCCGAAAGCTTAGGAAGTTGCGTGAGCAACTCGACGCTGGGCTTCCTGCCCCGGACGATCGGCTCACCGTCGGCGAGTACCTCGACCGCTGGCTCTCGGTCAACTTGCCGGGACAAGTGGCGCCTTCGACACTCGACGACTACGGCGACACCGTCCGGTTACATCTACGCCGAACGCTAGGCCGTAAGAAGTTGACTAAACTGACCGTCTCGGACTGTGACCTGCTGTGGAAAACGAAGCGGGAGCAGGGCTACAGCACCAACAGCGTGCGAATCATGCGAACCGTGTTGCGCAAAGCATTGGGCCAGGCCGAGAAGGAGGGTCTCGTGCTGCGCAACGTCGCAGGACTGTCCGCCGCACCGCGGGTCGCCGCGAAGGAGGGACGAACGCTATCCCCCACGCAGGCGCGGACCCTCCTCGCGGCCGTCCGAGGCGAGCGGAAGGAAGCCCTAATCACGATCATGCTCGCGTTCGGACTGCGCCGCGGCGAAGCCCTGGGACTGCACTGGAATCGGCTCAACTGGACGGTCGGCACGCTTCTCGTGTCGCACAGCGTCAAACGAATCAAGGAACGGGACCCGGCACAGCGCTCCGGCCGGCGTACCCGCCTCGTGGTCAGTGAATTGAAGACACGTCGCTCCCGGCGGAACCTGTATCTCACGCCCCAGGTTGTCGAGCTGCTACGGCGGCACCAGGCCCAACAGGCCGACGAGAGGCTGGCGGCAGGTGAGGGGTGGCAGGACCATGGGCTGATCTTCCCCAGTGAGGTCGGCACGCCACTGGACCCAGACAACTTCTCGCACCGGCTGTCGACCGTGTGCAAGCGGGCCGGTCTCGGGCACTGGCATCCGCACGAGCTACGGCACTCCGGGGCGTCGCTCATGCTCGCCCAGGACCCCGCTGCATGTTGTTTCCGAGGTCCTCGGTCACGCCTCGATCGCCATCACCAAGGACGTGTACGGGCATCTGATGGAGGGTGACCGGCGCTTGGCAGCGGAGGCGATGACCCGCGCCCTGTTGAGCCAGTGAACCGCCCCTTGGCTCCCACCTTGGCTCCCACGACGCTCCAGCCGCCGCCCCCGGCAGATGCAAAGAAGCCCCGACCATGCCGTTTTCGCTGTTCGGAGGCTCTTTCCTGCATTGCGCGCCCGAAGGGACTCGAACCCCCAACCTTCTGATCCGTAGTCAGATGCTCTATCCGTTGAGCTACGGGCGCAGTGCCTGGGCCAGTTTACACACCGACCAGGACGCGGAGACTCCGGGATTCGAACCCGGGAGGGGCGGTAAACCCCAACCGCATTAGCAGTGCGGCGCCATAGACCAGACTAGGCGAAGTCTCCCCGGCGGCCTGCCAGACCGCCGCCGGTCGAGGATACAGGGCTTGCGGGGAGCGGGCAAAGCGACTCAAGCGCCCGGAATGTCCGGCTGGGGAGAGGAACGCCGACGATCAATGCGGGCATGCGGTTGCCCGCCCGGCTAGGCTCCGCGGCATGGAGGCGGACGGAGGCGGCACAGGCAGGAGGTCGGCGGCGAGGCAGGTGGCGTTCACGCCGCCGCAGGGCTCGCTCGAGCCCACGCCGGCAGGGACAGCGTCCGGCCGGAAGCCGCCGGACGTGTTGTTCCAGGCACCGCCCGCCGTGGAGGGCTCGACCTCGGGCGACGACCGACCCTCGCGCCGCCGCCAACCGCTCGCCCAACGAACGGCCACCAAGAACCCAGCGCCGGTCAGGAAGCCACCGCTGCAGACCCAACCTGAGCAGTCGACCGTGCCCGGCAAGAGAGCGGCCCGGACCGGGGCAAAGAGGGCCTCCCCGAACACCGCAACGGAGAGCGGGCCACCGGCGGAACCGGACAGCCCGACGAGCAAGTCGAGGCCGGCAAAGAAGGCCGTCCCGGCCGCGAAGAGGTCCGCTACGGCCGATCCCGGTGAGGTGGAGGCACCCGCCGACGTCGAGGCATCGGTCCAGCCGACGCAGCCAGTCAAGGAGCTGGCGCGGAGGAAGGCCGTCAACAAGCGCGCCGATACGTCCGCGGAAAATCCGCACCACCGGGAGTCGGCGGCGCCGATCATAAAGGCTGCGCCACCGACGAAGGCGGCGAAGGAGCCCACACCCGCGCGTACCGAGGCTTCTGTCGAAGGCCGGCCGTCGATGGGGCCGACCGGCCCCTTGATGAAGAAGGCGGCGCCGGCGAAGGAGGCTGCTCCCGAGCGTGTCGAGGCGTCGGCGGAGGGCGCGCGGCTTCGGGAGCCGGCGGCTCCCGTCACGAAGAAGGCGGCGGCGAAGAGGGCCGTCCCCGAGGGTGTCGAGGCGTCGGCGGAGGGCGCGCGGGTTGGGGGGTCGGCGGCTTCCGTCACGAAGAAGGCGGCGGCGAAGAGGGCCGTCCCCGAGCGTGTCGAGGCGTCGGCGGAGGGCGCCCGGCTTGGGGGGCCGGCGGCTCCCGCGATAAAGAAGGCGCCGGCGAAGAAGGCTGCCCCCGAGCGTGTCGAGGCGTCGGCGGAAAGAGAGCAGCCGCAGAAGTCGGCGGCGTCGGCAAGGAAGGGGGTTGTGTCGACGAAGGCCGCGATGGAGATGGCCGCGCCCGCAACGACCGAGGATCCTGCCGGCGGCCGGCCGCCGATGGGGTCGACCGGTCCCTCGAGGAAGAAGGCGGCGCCGACGAAGGCTGCCGCCAAGCGCGTCGACGCGGCGGCGGAACGAGACCAGCCTCGGGAATCCACCACGACCACCACCGCCGCGGGACGGCCGGCGAAGGCGACGACGCGGCCGGGGAAGAGAGCGACCCCACCGGTAAAGGCCGGCCCGGCCGCGGGAACGGCGCCTTCCGCGAACGCGGACGTCACCGCGGAGAGGTCAGGCTCAACGGCGAAGAGCGACCCGGCCGAGTCGGTCGCCTCGAGCGAGACGACGCTTGACCCGAATGCGGCCGGTGTCGGCGCGCAGGCGGCGGACGGTGGCGCAGCAGACCGTGAGCCGGCCGCGGATAGCGGTGTCGGCGCGACAGTGGAAGAGCGTGTCAGCGACGAGGCGATCGACGCGCCCGCTGGCCGTACGGCCAAAGGGTTTGAGAAGGCGCAGGAGTGGGTGCGGGAGCAGCGCGCCGCCTACCCCGCCGCGACGGCCGACGCGCTGACGCGGCTGGCCGAGCGGGAGCTCGGCCGCCGAGCGAGCCTCGCCCGCCTGGTCAGATGGCAGACGCCGGCCGCTGATCTCGTGCTGCGCATCGCCGCCGCATACGGCAAGACGGCCACCGAACGAGACGTCCGGGAGCTGGCCCGCGGACCGCGAACAGCGGCGCGGGCACGCGCGAGATTCAGAGCCAACTGACCCACGACTTCGGCAGCAGGGTGTAGCCCACGAACGCGACCACGTCCAACAGCGTGTGCGCCACGATCAACGGCACGACGCGACGCGTACGCAGGAAGAACAGCGCGAACACCACACCCATCACCGCGTTGCCGACGAAGGAGCCCACCCCCTGGTACAGGTGGTACGAGCCGCGCAGGACGGCTGACGCGGCGACGATCGCCGGCTTCCGCCAGGACAGCTCGCGCAGCCGCGTGATCAGGTAACCGACGACCACGACCTCCTCGAGGATCGCGTTCTGAGCAGCGGACAGGATCAGCACCGGCACCGCCCACCACAGGTGTGGCAGCGCGGCGGGCACGATGTTCGTGTTGATACCCAACTGCTGCGCCGCCCGGACCAGGCCCAGCCCGGGCAGGCCGATGACCGCGGCCAGCAGAACGCCCCACCCCAGGTCGAAACCCGGCCGCCTGGCGTCGAGGCCCAACTCGCGACGCGCGTCGCGGTCCCGGTTCAGCAGGTGGATCGCCAGCAGCACCGGCACGAGCGCGAAGAAGATCCCCAACAGCTGGTACGTCAGGTCGAGGTACGGCCGCGGCGACTGGGACGGGTTCAGCGTCGCCGTCTGCTCCGACAACGGCTTGCCCGCCGTCAGCCGTCCGATCAGGGTGACGAGCGCGTACACCGCCGACTGTCCGAGCGAGACGCCCAGGACCAGCAGCACCTCGTGACCCAAGCGGCGGCGATCTTCTGTCACGGCACCACTGTGCCGTACGGGCCTCGGGCGCGGCGGAGGACGGCCTGCTGCCCGCCCAGTACTCCCGGTCCATCCGATGTCGTCGCGGTCACGTTCATGAACGACCTCTGGTTAGGCTAGCCTTAGAGCGTTACTGTGAGCGGCTTGGCGTGCGAACAGACGGTGACGGAGGGTGACTGTCGTGGCGGGAGTGAGGTCGGCGTGACGGCCATCCTGGGCCACGTCGCCGCCGCCGGCGCGCCGCTGGCGCCGATCACGGCGACGCTCAGGTCGATCTTCGGCACCGACGAGCTGCCCGGCCTCACCCGCGGACTCCACGTGATCGACGAGGCCGGCTGGATGCCCGCCCGGGCGCTCGCCGACGGCAGCCGTACCCCCGATCTGCTCGACGCCGCCGCGCGGCGCTGGCGGGGCGGGTCCAAACACGCCGCCGCCGCGCTGGCCTGGAAGGCATACAGCTACTGGCTCGCCCTGCCCGCCGTGCTGGGCTGGGCATCGGCACGACGCGTGCCGCTGCTCGACGCCGACGACGTGCTGGTCCACTTCGAGGCGCACCGGCCGCTGACCACGATCGGCCTGCGCCGCCGTACGACCGTCGCCGTCTTGCCGTCCGATCCGCTGGCGTTCGCCGGCCTCCCCGAGGTGCGGGTTGTCCCCGACGACGAGGCGCTGCTCGCCGCGCTCAAGGGCTCGCTGCTCGACGGCCACGTCGTGCCGATGATCGACGCGATCCACCGCGAGGTGCGCGTCGGCGCCCGTACGCTGATGGGCTCGGTCGCCTCCGGCATCGCGTACGGCGTACTGCGCGGCGCTGACGTCCTACCCGGCTCCGCGGCCGGCACCATCGGCACGCTCCTGCGAAGCCTTGACCTCGACGACCTCGTCGAGCTCGTGCCCGGTCCGCGCGGTGAGCCGACCGTGCAGCGCAAGACCTGCTGCCTGGCGTTCACGCTGCCCGAGCCCAAGCTGTGTATGGGCTGCGTCATCCGGCCTTAGCTGCGCGACCGCACGTCCCACAGCTCCACCCCGCCCACCTCGCGCGGCGCGAAGCCGAGCAACCGGGTCATCGCCACCCGATAGCGGGCCGTCATGACCGGGTCCGGCTGCGGCACCAGTACGATCGCGCCGGCCCGCCAGAACCGCAGGTCTTCCCGCGACTGCTCGCGCAGCCGGTCGCTGATCGGCGGGCTGACCCGGGACCGTCTCGCCAGGACGAGGAAGGACGTCGTCGGCCGCACGACCGCTGTGAACATCGCCGTGCCGTCCTTGCCGTTGGGGCCGAGGAAGTAGCCGTGGGTGAACGGGATGGCATCGAGGTACTGCGCCGACCACCGCAGCGGGTCGCTGTTCCCCGAGGTCGCCGGTGGAATGAAGACCAGACTCCTGCCTCCCGCCGTGTACGGGCGCCAGGTGCCCGCCGTGATGAACGCAGGCGCGGCGGCGAGCGGGCCGGCCCGCAGGGCGGTCGGGGCGATGGGGACGAGCGCCACCGCGAAGACGGCGACCGTGGCCGCGCGGAACAGGTGGCCGCGCCAGGCTCCGAGGCGCCGGGCAAGCGCGCCGGCTCGAGCCGCTGCGACTGCCAGCAGCATGCCGACGACCGGGATCACGGCGAGCGCCCACCGGGTGGGCACGGCCGAGCTCAGCACCGGCGTATCGATGAAGAGCTTCCAGACGGACGGGATCCCGGTCGGGTGCCCGTGCAGCCGCAGCTCGGGCCCGAACGAGAAGACCGCGAACGTCACGGCGACCAGGGCGAGGCCGACGACGACGGCGCTGCGGCGCAGCCAGGCGATCAACCCGATCAGCAGGATGATCAAGGGCCAGCCGAAGAATGCGTTCGCCTCGGCCGGGTTCTGCGACAGTCCCGTGGAGGTGCTCGCGTCGCCGAACAGCGACTCGCGGGAGAATGCCACGTAGGACGCGAGGTCGGCCCCGAAACGCCGGACGTAGACCGGCAGGCCCTGGTACGCGCCCGGGCCGTGGAACTGCACGTGCAGCGGGTACCAGAGCGCGGCGACCGCGAGCCCGCCGGCGACCGCCAGCCCGGACAGGAACGGCCGCCAGGCCTGGCGCACCTCCCGCCGCGCGAGGGCCATGACCAGCACGAAGATCCCGAGGCCCACGACGGTCATGAAGAGGATCTCCAGGTTGATGAACGCCTGCCAGATCACCACCAGACCGAGCCAGAGCCCGTTGCGCAGCCAGCGGCCGGGCTTGCGCAGCTCGAGCGTGCGCCAGATCAGCACCGGCACCAGGAACTGGCAGACGATGTTGGGATGGCCGTTGCCCTGCGAGATCATCCCGGGCGCGAACGCGCAGAACGCCGCGCCGACCCAGGCCGCCACCCGGGCGCCGGGGAGCAGGTAACGGGAGAGTATGAAGTACCACGTGATCGCCGTCGTGACGAAGGCGAACGTCAGGAAGACGGTGAATGCGGTGTGCGCGCCGTAGGCCAGGGTGATCGGTGCGAACGGGAGCGAGATGCCCAGCACCGAGGTGTTGGCCATCATGTTCACGCCGTCGGGCACGTTCATCCGGTCGGAGAAGAACGGGTTGATGTGCTCCGTGACGACCCGGGCGCCGTGGGCCAGGTTCCATTCGAAGAACGCCTGGTCGGCCTTGTTGTCGGCAAGTCCGCCGGCGGGCCGCAGCCACAGCCGGTAGGTCACCCACGCCGCCAGCGTCAGGTAGCTGGCGACCGCCGCCAGGTCGAACAGCCAGCCGCGTCGCCACCATGGTGGGCGCGGCTCGGAAGCCCGTT
>DATDJX010000274.1:0-32865 GCA_036520275.1 Asanoa sp. | reverse complement strand
GATGATCAACGGTTGGAACGAGGCGACGGACATCATCAACGGCAACCGGCGGATGTTCAGCTATGTCCGGCCCGAGCGGCTGGTCGGTTCGAAGGCGCCGACGACCGCGGGCGCGTACCTGGACGCGCTGTCCAAGCGCCTTGTCGCGCAGACGCTCAGCACCAAGGAGAAGACGGCGATCCTCGGCATCGCCGGCCTCAAGCCCACCAGCACGGTCGACGCCACGATGAACGGCGCGATCATCGCGATCGCGCGGGCCCTGCTCGCCAGCCCCCAGCATCACCTCCGGTGACACCTCGGATGGAGAAGACCGTGTCCCTGTTCCCCGTACACCCCGACTGCCCCGACCTCCGACGGCTCGCGGACAACCCGTTCGAGGCGATGCTGCGTGCCGAGGCGGCGGCCGTCGAGCTGGAAAACGCCGCGCTGCGTGACCGGTACCGCGAGCTGGAGATCTGCGAGGAGGCGCAACAGGACGGGCGTGGCGTCACCCGGCGCAGGTTCGTCGCCGGTGCGGCGGCCGTGACCACCGCGCTCGCGACCACCCAGTTTGTCGGCACCCAGGCCTCGTTCGCGGCCACGCCCACCGGCACGATGATCCACGTGTTCCTGTACGGCGGCCTCGACGGGCTCTCGCTGGTCGCGCCGGCGAACGACCCGATGCTCGCGAAGGTGCGGCCGGGGCTGACGCTGCCGGAGAACGGCTCGATCGCGATCGACCGCGGCTTCATGCTCAACGGCGCCTTCACCCCCCTGGAGAAGTACCTCAAGGCGGGCCAGCTCGGGTTCATCCCGGCGGTCAGCGACCCGCGGCTCTCGGAGAGCCACTTCCAGGCCGCCGACGCCTGCAACCTGGGCGGTCTGCCGAACGAGACGGGCGGCCGAGGCTTCCTCGACAGCCTCGCCGACCAGATCGGGCCCGGCACGGCATTCCGCAGCGTCGGCATCGGCAGCACGCTGCCGCGCTCGCTGGTCGGCCAGAACGGCGCCATCGCCATGAACAGCGTCGGCTCGTTCAACCTCAACGGCGATGAGCGGTACCGGACCCCCACCGCCAAGGCGATCGGCACCCTCTTCACCGGCATCAACCACCCGGTCCAGGACTCGGTGCAGGCCGGGCTCAAGGCGCTCAGCCTGGCCCAGAAGCTCGCCGCCGACGGGTACCAGCCGGCGGAGGGCGTCAACTACGACGGCATCGGCTACCAGTTCGAGCAGCTGGCCCACCTCATCAAGGGCGGCGCCAACGTCCGGATCGCCACCATCGGCATGGGCGGCTGGGACACCCACTCCAACCAGGGCACCCGGGACGGCTACCTGAGCCAGCACCTGAACGAGCTGGCCCGGGCGCTTGCCGCCTTCTTCGACGACCTCGGCGCGAAGGCCGCCGACGTCACCGTGATGATCTCGAGCGAGTTCGGCCGCCGGGTCAGCCAGAACGACAGCGGCACCGACCACGGCCACGGCGGTGTGGTCATCCTGCTGTCGGGCAAGAAGCTGGCCGGCTCGCTGCTCGGCGCGTGGAACGGGCTCGACAAGCTCGACGGCGGCAACGTGCCCGAGTTCAACAACATGTTCAACGTGTACGGCTCCGTCGCGCAGAACCGCTTCGGGCTCACGACGGCGCAGGTGCAGAAGGTCTTCCCCCGGCAGAAGTACGCACCGGTGAAGCTCTTTGCGTGAGCGCATGTCGGACGCCGTAGACGCGGACCGGCGCCGGGTCGGCACCTCCCCACACCGGCCCGGCGTCCGGCCCGACTCCCTCGCCGCCGCGGATCTCGTGCGGCGGCGCGGCCCGGGCGGTCGCCGGCTCCTCATCACCCTGTTCTGGGTCGGCATCGTCGCCGCGGTGGCGCCGTGGTGGTTCACCTCGCCCGCCGCGCTGGCCGGCGGCCGACCGATGATGCTGACCAACGCCGGTCGCGTCGTCGGCTTGGTCGCCGGCTACGTGCTGCTCGTGCAGGTGCTGCTGATGGCCCGGCTGCGGTTGTTCGACCGCTGGGTGGGCGCCGACCGGCTCGCCCGCTGGCACCGCGAGAACGGCGGCTTCGTCGTGGTCGCCGTGCTGAGCCACGCCGCGCTGATCCTGCTCGGCTACGCGGGCCTGGACCGGATCTCGCCGCTGGGCGAGGCGAAGAGGCTGCTCACCGGGTACCCGCACATGTTGGCGGCGTTCGCGGCCGCGGGCCTGCTCGCGTCGCTGGGGCTGCTGGCGGTCCGCGCGGTGCGCAAGACACTGCCGTACGAGCTCTGGAAGTGGGTGCATCGGTCCACGTACGCGGTGCTGTACCTGGCGTTCGGCCACCAGTTCGCACACGGGCAGCAGCTGTTCCGGCCGGGCCCGGTGCGGGTCGGCTGGACCGCGTTCTACGTCTTCGCGGTCGTGGCCGTCGTCTACGGTCGGATCCTCACCCCGGTGCGGTTCAACCTGCGGCACCGGCTCACGGTCGCGGACGTGGTCGCGGAGAGCGCCGATACCGTGTCGATCTACCTGACCGGGCAGCGCCTGGACCGGCTGGACGTCCTCGGTGGACAGTTCTTCCGGTTCCGCTTCCTGTCCCGCCTCCTGTGGTGGCAGTCGCACCCGTTCTCGGTGTCCGCCGCTCGCAACGGCCGATGGATGCGGCTGACCGTCAAGGTGGTCGGCGGCCACACCGGACAGCTGCGCAACCTCGTGCCGGGCACCGCGGTGTGGGCGGAGGGTCCGTCGGGCACCTTCACGGCGGCGCACCGCACCCGGCAGCGCACGCTGCTGATCGCGGGCGGCATCGGCATCACGCCGATCCGCGCGATGCTCGAAGAGCTGCCGCCAGGCCCCGTGGTCATCTACCGCGCCAGCACGCCGGCCGATGTCGTGCTGCGCCGCGAGCTGGACTGGCTCGCCGAGGCGCGTGGCGTCGACCTCTGGTACGTCGTCGGGCCGCGCGACGCGCCAGGCCCGCGCCACGTGCTCAGCCCGGCGGGCCTTCGTCGCCTGGTGCCGGACGTCGCCGAGCGCGATGTCTACCTGTGCGGGCCGCCCGGGCTCGTGGAGGCCGCGACCCGGGCCGTCCGCCGGGCGGGCGTGTCACCCGGGCAGATCCATCTCGCCGCGTTCGAGCTCTAGGAGGAACGACCATGCGGCGCGCCGCGATCGGACTGGCCGGACTGGCCGCAAGCACCACCCTGCTGGTGGTGGTCAAGGGCGCGGCCGACGCGTCGCCGACCGCCGTCGACGCGGCGGTGGCACCGCCGCGGGGAACGTCACCCGCCGCCGAGGGCACCACGCCGTCCCCGGGCCCGTCGGCCGCGGCGCCCGACGCGTCCGCGGGCGCGCCGGCGCCGCCGACGCCGAGGAAGGCGCCGACGCCGACGAAGACCACCGCCAAGCCCTCCGCGGGCGGCGGCGACACGGCGCCGCCCCCGCCGCCCACCCCCTCCCGCACGGTGACCGGTCCCCGGGTGGCCAACCAGTACGGTGGCGTCCAGGTCCAGATCCACCTGACGAGCGACGGCAAGCGGTTCGACAGCGTCGACTGGCTGGAGATGCCGCAGGCCGAGTCGCAGTCGCAGGCGCTGACCGACCAGGCCGCGCCGCAGCTCGCCGACGAGGCCGTCCGGACGCAGAGCGCCGACCTGCACACCGTCTCGGGCGCGACGGCGACCAGCGAGAGCTACCGGCAGTCGCTGCGCGGCGCGATCGACAGATGGCGGCGGGGGGAGCGTGACTGACCTGCGCACCGCCGCACCGGGCCCGGGTCTGTGCCGGGTCGAGCACCTGATGGGCACGGTCATCACGCTCGAGCTCGCCGACCCGCTCCCGTGGCACACCCTGGACGCCCTGGCCCGCGACGTGTTCCGGTGGCTGCACGCGGTGGACGCGCGGTACAGCACCTTCCGGCCCGACAGCGAGGTGTGCCGGTTCGATCGCGGCGCGGTGACGTTGTCCGAGGCGTCGCCGGAGTTCCGGCACGTGCTGGAGCGCTGCGCCGACCTGTGGGTGGACACCGACGGCTTCTTCGACGCGTACGCCACCGGCGGGCTGGACCCGTCGGGCTTCGTCAAGGGCTGGTCGGCGCAGGTCGCCTCGGACCGGTTGGTGGCCGCCGGTGCGGTCAGCCACTGCGTCAACGCGGGCGGCGACGTCCGGGTCCGCGGCCGCGCGCCGGACGGCGGACCGTGGCGGATCGGCATCCAACACCCGTGGCGGCCGGACGCCGCCTGCCACGCCGTGCAGGGCACCGACATCGCGGTCGCGACCTCGGGTGTCTACGAGCGCGGGCAGCACGTGCTTGACCCGCGCAGCGGCGGCCCGGCGCGCGGGCTGCGGTCGGTGACCGTGGTCGGCCCGGACCTCGGCGTGGCCGACGCGTACGCCACCGCCGCGGTCGCCATGGGCCGCGCGGGTCTGCGCTGGCTGGGCCGGCTGCCGGACTACGAATGGGCGGTGGTCACCGACGAGGGCCGGTTCCAGCGCTCGTCCGGCCTGCCGTCACTCGACCGGCCCGCCGTCGACCGGCACCCGGCAGACCAATAGGACCGGATCGGCGGTGCGCCGCCGTCGGGCCTCGCGCGTCCCATGGACGAGACCGTGGCGATCAGGCGTCGGCGCACCCCGGTTCGGGGGTCGACCGGGTCGCCGTCCGGCACTACGTTGTCACCTAGCATGTGCGCCCCCGCCGCGACCGTCCGAAGGTCGCCACGCGCTCCGACGACGGCGCTGCCGGCCGGGTGAATTCCCCGGCGCCACCGGTGCTACGCCGAAGGGAAAGGACAGACGTGGACGACGTGCCGATCGGACGTCGCGTCGCCTACTGGCGCGCCCGGCGTCGCATGTCCCAGCGGGTCTTCGCCGACCGGCTGGCCAAGTCCAAGAGCTGGGTCGACAAGGTCGAGCGCGGCGTGCGGCGGCTAGACAAGTTCTCGGTGGTCTACGAGATCGCCGACGTGCTCCAGGTCGACGTGCAGCTGCTGCTCGGCAAGGACCCCGAGCGCCGTCCCGACGCAGTCACCGGCATCGACCAGGTCGAGGTCGAGGAGATCCGCGCCGCGTTGGAGCGCTACGACTCGATCAGTGCGTTCTTCGACCCCTCGTACCGACCCCAGTCGCTCGCCGAGATGCGCAAGGCCGTCAGCCACGCGTGGCTGACGTTCCAGCACGCGAAGTACGAGATGCTCTGCCGCGCGCTGCCGGGGCTCCTGCGCGACGCGCAGACGGCCGACGCCGCGTACGCCGGCGGCGACGAGACCCGCGACGCGGCCCACCTGCTCGGGCAGGTTTACCAGATCGCCTCCTCGGCGCTGCGCAAGCTCGGCGAGCACGAGCTGTCGTGGCTGGCCGCCGACCGGTCCATCGCGCTGTCCCAGCGCGCCGGCGACCCGTTGCTCGCCGGCGTGGCCACCTACCGGGTGGGCACCGCGCTGCTCGCGCTCGGCCGCGCCCGGCCCGCGCTGGAGGTCAACGTCAACATCGCCAACCGGCTCGCGCCCGCAACAGCCGCCGACGCCACGCCCGAACGCCTCTCGGTGTACGGCATGCTGCTGCTGCAGGGCGCGATGGCCTCGGCCCGCATCGGCGACGGCGCCACCGTGCGCGACCTGCTCAACGGGGCCGACGAGGCGGCGGCGGCGATCGGGGCCGACCATAACCATTACTGGACCTGCTTCGGGCCGACCAACGTGCAGGTGCACCGGGCGGCGGCAGCGGTCGAGCTCGGCGAGGGCGGCCAGGCCGTCGACACCCACGAGCGGATCGACCCCGAGAGGTTCAGCGGGCTCCTGCCCGAGCGCCGGGCGCACCACTATCTCGACATCGCGCGCGCCTTCGCCCAGATGGGCGACATCGCGCGGGCCAGCGAGATGCTCCTGGCGGGCGACCGGCTGGCCCCGTCCGAGATCCGCTGCCGACCGCTGGCCCATGAGGTGATGTCCGACGTGCTGCGGCGCACCCGCGGCCCGCCGCCGGTGGCGGTCGCCGGGCTCGCCGAGCGCATGGGCGTCGAGATATGAGGGCAGACCGCTGCCTCGTGGGCGGGCCGGGATGACCGTCGTCGCGCGGCCCGGCGTCCTGTACGTGATCGTGTGCGGCTCGCCGGCGGCACGCGACGTCGGCCGCCTGGTCGCGCTCGCGCAGCGGCAGGGCTGGGACGTCTGCGTCGTGGCCACGCCCAACGGGCGCAAGTTCATCGACGTCGCGCATGTCGCCCGGCAGACGGGCCACCCGGTGCGCTCCTTCTACAAGAACCCCGGTGAGCCCGACGTGCTGCCCGCCGCCGACGCGATCGTCGTCGCGCCGGCGACCGTCAACACGATCGACAAGTGGGCGGCCGGCATCGCCGACTCGCTGGCGCTCGGCCTCCTGGTCGAGGGCCAGGGCATGGGCCTGCCGATCGTCGCGGTGCCGTTCACCAATGCGGCGATGGGCGCGCACCCGGCGTTCCGCGACGCGATCGGCAAGCTCCGCGGCTGGGGGGTCACGGTGCTCTTCGGCGACGACGTCATGCCGTTGCACCCGCCGGGAGAGGGCGGCGAGCGCGTGGACGAGCTTCCGTGGGCGCTCGCGCTCGAGGCGCTGGCCGTCACCCACTCGCCACCAGTCACGACGACCGCGCAGGAGCCGGGCCGTCCCGGCGGTAAGCTGACCGCCCGTGGGCAATGACGTCACCGTCGCGCGCGTGGTCGCCACCCTCGAGGAGCGCTACCCACCGGCGTGGGCGGAGACGTGGGACCGCGTTGGCCTCGTCCTGGGCGAGCCCGACGCGCCCGTCCGGCGGGTGCTGTGCGTTGTCGACTGCGTCCCGGCGACCGTCCACGAGGCGCTGGCCGACGGCGCCGACCTGATCGTCGCGCACCACCCGTTGCTCCTGCGCGGCGTATCGTCGGTCGCTCCGACCACCTACAAAGGGCGCATCGTCCACCAGCTGATCAAGACCGACATCGCGCTGCACATCGCGCACACCAACGCCGACGTCGCCAACCCAGGGGTGTCCGACGCCCTCGCCGCCCGGCTGGGCCTCACCGACGTGCGGCCGCTCGTGCCGGCCGAGCCGGGCGGCGCCGCCGCCGGCGGCGGCCGGGGGACCGGGCGCATCGGTCGCCTCCCGTCCGCGACCACGCTGGCCTCGCTGAGCGCCGTCGCGGCCCGGACGCTGCCGGCGACCGCGTGGGGGGTGCGGGCCGCCGGCGACCCCGACCGTCGCGTCGAAACCGTGGCCGTCTGCGGCGGATCCGGCGACGCGTTCCTCGGCGCTGCCGCGTCCGCCGGAGCCGACGCCTACCTCACCGCCGACCTGCGCCATCACCCGGCCAGCGAGGCGATCGAGGCGGGCGGCCCCGCGCTGCTCGATGCCGCGCATTGGGCGACCGAGCGGCCGTGGCTCGACGACCTGGCCGCGCTCCTGCGCGACACACTGGAGGTGGAGGCCGTCGTCTCGGACCTCCATACCGACCCGTGGACGCTGCACGTCGCGTCCGACCCGAAGGAGCCACGCCGGTGAATGCCGACCCGCAAGCCCAGCGCCGCCTGCTCGACCTGCAGGCGATCGACACCGCGCTGGCCCAGCTCGCGCACCGGCGGCGGACCCTGCCGGAGCTCGCCGAGCTGGAGGCCATCGGCCGCGAGCAGTCCCGGCTCGAGGACGAGCGGATCCGCGCGCAGGTCGCGGTCGACGACCTCGACCGGGACATCGCCCGCCTGGACAGGGACGTCGACCAGGTGCGCGTCCGCAAGGAGCGCGATGAGGCACGACTGACCATCGGCAGCGGCCCGGCCCGGGAGCTGGAGGCGCTGCAGCACGAGATGGGCTCGCTGGCCCGCCGGCAGACCGAGCTGGAGGACGCCGAGCTGGAGCTGATGGAGCAGCGGGAGACCGCACAGGAGGCACTCGACGGCGTCGCCGGCCGGCTGGCCGCGGCGCGCGACCGGCGCTCGGCGACCGAGCAGCGGCGCGACCAGGCGCTCGACGAGATCAAGCGCGACGAGGAGTTCAAGACCGGCGCGCGGACGCCGCTGGCCGCCGATCTGCCCCCCGACCTGGTGGCGCTCTACGACCGCATCCGGGAACAGTCCGGCGGCCTCGGCGCGGCCCTGCTCAGGTCGGGCCGGTGCGGCGGCTGCCGGATCGAGCTCTCCGGCGCCGACCGGGGCCGGATCAAGGCGGCACCGCCGGAAGAGGTCGTGCGCTGCGAGGAATGCCGGCGGATCATGGTCCGTACGGAGGAGTCCGGCCTGTGAAGGTCGTCGTCGAGGCCGACGGCGGTGCGCGCGGCAACCCGGGGCCGGCGGGCTACGGCGCAGTGGTGCGCGACGCGGCCACCGGCGAGGTGCTGGCCGAGCGCAGCGCACCGCTGGGCGTCACGACCAACAACATCGCCGAGTACCGGGGTCTGATCGCCGGCCTGGAGGCCGCGGCGGAGCTGGGCGCGCGCGAGGCCGACGTGCGGATGGACTCCAAGCTCGTGGTGGAGCAGATGGCCGGCCGGTGGCAGATCAAGCACCCGGGGCTGCGGCCGCTTGCCGCCGAGGCGGCGGCGCTGATGCGCCGGCTCGACCGGGTCACGTTCTCCTGGGTCCCGCGGGAGCGCAACACGCACGCCGACGCGCTCGCCAACGCGGCCATGGACGAAGCGGCGGGCAGGCCGCCGCGGGCGGTGGCGGCGGCCGCCCGCGCGAGCTCGCCCGGCCGCACGTCGTGGGAGCCACGTGCGACCGGCGACGCCACCCGGCTACTGCTCGTGCGGCACGGCGAGACGGAGATGAACGCCGGCCGGCGATACTCCGGCCGCGGCGACGTGCCGCTGTCGTCGCGGGGCGAGGCGCAGGCGCAGGTGACCGGCGCCCGGATCGCCGCGCTGGCTCCCGACGCCGCCGCCGTGGTGACCTCGCCGCTGTCGCGGGCGCGCGCGACCGCGTCGGCGATCGCGGCGGCGCTGGGCCGTGTCCCGGTGGTCGCGGATGACGACCTGGTCGAGTGCGACTTCGGCGCCTGGGAGGGCCTGACCTTCGCCGAGGTGCGGGAGAGGTGGCCGGCGCAGCTCGACGCCTGGCTGGCCGACACATCGGTGGCGCCGCCGGGCGGCGAGTCGTTCGCGGCGGTCGCCACGCGCGCGCGGCGGGCGGTGGCGGCGCTGCCGGCGGCGTACCCCGCCCGGAAGGTCGTGGTGGTCTCCCACGTCTCGCCACTCAAGCTCATCCTCCGCGATGCGCTGGCCGCGTCGGATACCTTCCTGCATCGGCTCTTCCTCGACCCCGCGGGACTGTCCACCCTGGACTACTGGCCGGACGGCGGCATCGCGGTCCGCTCCGTCAACGACACCTCCCACCTCTGACCAGACGCCCCGCGGGTGGGACGATGGCGGCGTGACGGACGCGACGGTGCCGCTGCGAGGCGGCGTGCGGATGCCAACCATCGGGCTCGGCACGGCCGGGTTACGCGGCGACGGCGGCTACGCGGCGATCCGCACCGCGTTGGACGCGGGATACCGCATGGTCGACACGGCGACGGCGTACGGCAACGAGGCCGAGGTCGGCCGAGCGGTGCGCCACAGCGGGCAGGATGTCTTCGTCACCACCAAGCTGCCGCCCAGCGAGGCCGGCCGCGAAGACAAGGTGCTCGGCGCCAGCCTGCGCGCGCTGGGCGTCGATGCCGTTGATCTGTGGCTAATCCACTGGCCGCCGCCGCACGCTATGACCGTGCGCTCCTGGTCGGCCATGCTGGCCGCGCGCCACGCCGGCCGGGTCCGCGCGATCGGTGTCAGCAACTACGGCACCGACCTGATCGACACGCTGATGCGGGAGACGGGCGAGGCGCCCGCGGTCAACCAGATCCCGTGGAGCCCGGGCCGGCACGACCCGATCGTGCTCGCCGAGAGCCGGGAGCGCGGCGTGGTCGTGGAGGGCTACAGCCCGCTGTCCGACACCGACCTCGACGACCCCACGCTGTTGGCGATCGCGGCCCGCCACGTCGTGACGGCCGCGCAGGTCGTGCTGCGCTGGCACCTGCAGCACGGCATCGTGGTCATCCCGAAGTCGAGGGACGCCGGTCGCCAGCGCGCCAACCGCGACCTCGACGGCTTCGAGCTCGCTCCCGACGAGATGGCCACCCTCGACGCCTTCTGACCGGAGGCTCTACAGCGGACGGCCGGTGGTGCCCGCCGCCCCGCTGTCGCCGGAGTTGAGCGTCTCCCGCGGCTCGAACATCAGCACCCGGGTGCCGGGCGCGCCGCTGGGCAGGTGGCGTAGTCCGCGGGGCACCGTGAACACCTCGTGCGGCCCGAGCCGCACGGCGGGTCGACCGTCGAGCTCGATCGTGAGCCGTCCACTCAGGACGAGGAAGAACTCGTCGGTTTCCGGGTGCGCGTGCCACACGTACGGGCCCTCGACCTTGGCGATCTTGACGTCGTAGTCGTTGACCTTCGCCGTGATGCGTGGGTCGAATGGTTCGGCGATGCCGTCGAGTGCGGCGTCGAGATCGACCGGCTGGTCCGTCATCCCTTGACCGTACCGCCCGCCGGGCCTACCTTGCCGTAAAAGGAAACAACCCTAACTGTTACGCCCGAGCCCCCATCCAGGAGTCCACATGCGCAGAACCGCCGCGCTCGCGGCCGCCATCACGCTCCTCGTCACCGCCGTCGCGACGCCCGCGTCGGCCGCGCCGACCGCCCGGTCCGACGGGTACCGCAAGGTCGGCTACTTCACGCAGTGGGGCATCTACGGCCGGGCCTTCCCGGTCAAGAAGCTCGACACCTCGGGCGCCGCGGCCCGGCTGACCCACGTCAACTACGCGTTCGGCAACGTCAGC
This sequence comes from Asanoa sp., assembly GCA_036520275.1. GTDB lineage: Bacteria > Actinomycetota > Actinomycetes > Mycobacteriales > Micromonosporaceae > Asanoa. The sequence continues at coordinate 22,090 of DATDJX010000274.1, read as the reverse complement.
CAGGACGGCCGGTGCTTCGAGGCCAACATCCCCGGCGAAGGCGACGCGTGGGCCGACTACCAGCGGCCGGTCTCGGCCGAGGAGAGCGTCGACGGCGTCGCCGACGCCTGGGGCGAGCCGCTCAACGGCAACTTCGACCAGCTGCGCAAGCTCAAGGCCAAGCACCCCGACCTCAAAGTGCTCATGTCGCTGGGCGGCTGGACCTGGTCGACGTACTTCTCCAACGCGGCGCTCACCGAGGCCTCCCGCCGGGCGTTCGTCTCGTCCTGCATCGACCTGTTCGTCAAGGGCAACCTGCCGCTCCTGGACGGCCCCGACGGCAGTGGCGGGCCCGGCGCCGCCGCGGGGGTCTTCGACGGCTTCGATATCGACTGGGAGTGGCCGGGCAGCGCGGGCGACGTCGGCAACGTGATCCGGCCCGAGGACAAGCAGAACTTCACCAAGCTGGTCGCGGAGTTCCGCAGGCAGCTGGACGCGTACGGCCGCACGAACGGCAAGCACTACGAGCTCACCGCTTTCCTGCCGGCCAACCCCGCCACGATGGACGCCGGTTTCGAGGGCGACCAGATCTTCCGTTACCTCGACTTCGCGACGGTGCAGGGGTACGACTTCCACGGCCCCTGGGAGTTGCGGGCCAACCAGCAGTCCGCGCTGCGGGTGCCGGCCGGCGCGCCGGACAACCCCGACTTCTCCGCCGAGGTCGCGATCGGCGCGTGGCGCGACCGCGGCGCGCCGGCCCGCGAGTTGGTGCTCGGCATCCCGTACTACGGGCACGGTTGGACCGGGGTGACGGGCGGGCGCAACGGACTGTTCGGCGACGCGACCGGCGCCGCCCCCGCCACCTGGGAGCCGGGCTCCGAGGACTACAAGGTCCTCAGGACCAAGCTCGACCAGGGCTACACGCTGTACCGCGACGTCCGAGCCGGGCACGCCTGGCTCTACGACGGCAACACCTTCTGGACGTACGACGACCCGGCCGTCGTGCTGCAGAAGGCACTGTGGATCCGGGCATACGGGCTCGGCGGCGCGATGGTGTGGTCGCTGGACGGCGACGACGACAACGCGACGCTCACCCGGACGATCGCGCTCGGTCTCTGGACGCCCTGACCGGGCTGACCGTTCGGCGCAGGTCCGCAGCCGTTCGGCGCGCGGCCGCTCCTGACGCTCGGTGACTTCGGTCACTCCTGGATACCCTCCGGCCGTCGTAGTGATCTACGAAGAGCCGGAGGGTTTTCATGTCCGACTACGAGGCGGACCGCCCCGACGTCACCGGGACCAGGCCTGACGCCGGCGCCAAGGCCAAGGACGCCAGCCCGTGGAACTGGCTGTTGTTCGTGCCGATCGTCGTGCCGTTGCTAACCCCGCTGTTCAACCACGTCGCGCCGCGCCTGTGGGGCTTTCCGCGGTTCTACTGGCTGCAGCTGGCCTTCATCATCCTCGGCGTCGGGACCACGACGCTGGTCTACCAGATGACGAAGAAGCGGGGCTGAACCGATGGGCGACCACGTCACCGAGATCGTCATCTTCACGTTCCTGTTCCTGCTGGTCAGCGCGATGGGGTTCTTCGCGGCGCGCTGGCGCTCGCCCGACGACATGGCCCACCTGGACGAGTGGGGTCTGGGCGGCCGCAGCTTCGGCGGCTGGATCACCTGGTTCCTCATCGGCGGCGACCTCTACACGGCGTACACCTTCGTGGCGGTGCCCGCGCTGATCTTCGGCGCCGGCGCGACCGGCTTCTTCGCCGTGCCGTACACGGTCATCATCTATCCGTTGGTGTTCCTCGTCCTGATCCGGCTCTGGTCGGTCTCGCACCGGCACGGCTTCGTCACGCCGGCGGACTTCGTCCGGACCCGGTTCGGCTCGCCGACGCTGGCGTTGATCGTCGCGATCACCGGCATCGTGGCGACCATGCCGTACATCGCCCTGCAGCTGGTCGGCATCGAAGCGGTGCTCAAGACGATGGGGGTCACCGGGGAGAGCGCACTGGCCCGGCACCTGCCGATCATCATCGCGTTCGCGATCCTGGCGGCGTACACGTACCAGTCCGGACTGCGGGCGCCGGCGCTGATCGCCTTCGTCAAGGATACGTTGATCTATATTGTGATCCTGGTAGCGATCCTCTACGTGCCCTACAAGCTCGGCGGGTGGGGGTCGATCTTCGACGCCGCGGACGCGAAGTTCAAGGGGACGCCAGCCACAACCGATGGCCTTCTCCTCAACGCCAACAACCAGATCTACTACATCTCGTTGGCGCTCGGGTCGGCCCTGGCACTCTTCCTTTATCCGCACAGCATCACCGGGGTGCTGGCCAGCCGGAACCGGGACGTGATCAAGCGGAACATGTCGGCGCTGCCGGCATACAGCCTGCTGCTCGGGCTGATCGCGCTGCTTGGGTTCATGGCGATCAAGTCCGGGGTCAAGCCTCTCCCGGGCGCGACCCAGGGCACCGTGGACGGCAACACGGTCGTGCCGCTGCTCTTCGACCAGCAGTTCCCCGACTGGTTCGCGGGCATCGCGTACGCGGCCATTGGCATCGGCGCCCTGGTGCCGGCGGCGATCATGTCGATCGCGGCGGCCAACCTGTTCACCCGCAACATTTACAAGGAGTACCTCAAACGGGACGCGAGTCCGCAGCAGGAGGCCGGCGTCTCCAAGATCACGTCGCTGGTGGTCAAGCTCGGCGCCCTGGCGTTCGTGGTGTTCGTGAATCCGCAGTACGCCATTGACCTGCAGCTCATCGGGGGCGTCATCATCCTGCAGACGCTGCCCTCGGTGGCACTCGGCCTCTACACCCGGTGGTTCCACCGCGGCGCGCTGATCGCCGGTTGGCTAGCCGGGATGGCACTGGGAATGTGGATGCTCTACGAGATCCCCAACGCAGCCAGCAAGCGGGCGCACTTCGGCGGCTCGGCGTTCCCGCTGTCCAAGTTCGGCTTCGACACCAGATGGACCATCTATGTCGGCCTCGTGTCCGTGGCGGTCAACCTGCTGGTCGCCGTGCTGCTTACGCTGATCCTGCGGGCGGCCCGGGTGCCGGAGGGCATCGACGGCACCACTCCGGACGACTACTTCGCCGACGAGGGCGACCCGCGGGTGCAGCCGATCGCCGCCACCGTGCCCGGGCAGGCCGCCGCCGAGGAGGACCGCCGACGGACGACCGCTTGACCGCACCGGCCCTCCTTGTCGGCCAGCCTCCCTTGTCGGCCAGCCTCCCTTGTCGGTCACCACGACATCGATCACCGGCAGGGGAGGCGGTCGGCAAGGCCGCGGCTCGTGCCTGTCAACGGGACCCCCGTCGAAGCGAGTCGACAGGCTCCAGGCGGACAGGTGGCGCAGGACGACGTGCCGCGCGCGGTCGAGCGCCCGTTCCCGGCGCTTACCGGAACGCCCGGACGAGCAGCAACACGCCGATGACCGTGCCGAACGTCACGATCACCGCCTTGAGCGCGGCGGGCCGCAGGCGGCGCACGAGCTTCGCGCCGGCGTACCCGCCGACGAGCGTGGCCGGCGCGAGCACGCCGACGGCGGCCCAGTCGACCGGACCGGCCAGGGCGAACACCACCACGGTGGTGAGTCCGACGACGGCGGACAGGACGTTCTTGACCGCGCTGACCCGCTGCAGGGTCTCGTCGAGCACGAGCGCCAGCGCCGCGACGAACATCACCCCGAGCGCGGCGCCGAAGTAGCCGCCGTACACCGAGCCGGCCGCGACCATCGCGTGCAGGGCGACCCGCTGCCGGGTGGGCGAGAGATCCGCGGGATGGCCGACCACGCCGCGGAGCCGGTCCTGGAAGGCGAGGATCCCGGTGGCGCCGAGCACGAGGAAGGGCACGAGCAGCTCGAACGTGCGAGCGGGAGTGCGCAGCAGCAGCAGGCAGCCGGCGACGGCGCCGACCACGGCGGTGGGGAGCAACTGGGCCGTACGCCGTCGTTGTCCCTCCAGATCCATGCGGCTGCCGAACACGCTCGCGAGGTAGCCCGGGCAGACCGCGACGCTGTTGGTGACGTTGGCCGGCACCGGCTGCAGGCCGACCGCCAGCAGCGCCGGGAACGTGATGAGCGAGCCGCCGCCGGCGACGGCATTGACCGTGCCGGCCGCCAGCCCGGCGACGGCGAGCAGGGCCGCGTGGGAGAGATCCATCGCGGGAGAGGCTAAACTGAACGTGACGGACGAGTCGACCGGGCGGCCGCGTCGGCGGTCCTTTCGGGCCGCCGCCGAGGAACGTCCGGACTCCGTAGGGCAGGGTGGTTGCTAACGGCAACCCGGGGTGACCCGCGGGACAGTGCCACAGAAAACAGACCGCCAGGCTCGACCTGGCAAGGGTGAAACGGTGGGGTAAGAGCCCACCAGCGCGCCGGGTGACCGGCGCGGCTCGGTAAACCCCACCCGGAGCAAGGCCAAAAGGGTCGGTCGCCTACGGGCGACCGCCTGCGCAGGCGTTCGAGGGCTGCCCGCCCGAGCCTGCGGGTAGGCCGCTGGAGCCTGCCGGCGACGGCAGGCCGAGATGGATGGCCGCCACCCGGCTTCGGCCGGGCGACAGAATCCGGCGTACAGGTCGACTCGTCCGTCGCCCTCCTGCGCCGGTGCTGTCCGTTGGTCGACAGTGGTCGATGGTGGTCGCCCTTTGACGGCCCGGTGACCGCCCAGAGACGGGGCAGCGGAGATCGTCTCGTGCGCCGGCAGGGACTGGTGCCCGTGACGGCATCCCGTCGCGCAACGTCGGTCCGGCCGGGTGGTGAACCCGACCGGCAGCGTTCCGAGGCAGCGTTCGCCCGGCGCTGCGGAGCCGCCCCGATCCCGGTCAGCTCAGGACGCACCGACCGGCACCGACTGCACCGCGGCCGGCGACCGGGATGCGAACAGCGCCCTTTGACGCGTCGCCCCGGTCCGCATGCGCTGCCACCAACCCACCACGATGATCTCCGAGTCGCCTTGCGAGCAGACGTCGGCGGTGTCGACGAAGGTGATGCCGGCGTCGATCGCCCGATGGATGATCTCGATGCTCTCGTCGTGGTCCTTGGTGCCGTATTCGCCGAACATCGTGTGGCCGAGGCACAGCTTGCGGACCGAGACGCCGGTGCGCCCGAACGGTCGGAGTTCCAATGGCGGTTCGTTCCTCTGCGGCGGTGGCTCTCGGTCGGCCGTGGCCGGCACGACCTCGTCGACGAGCCGTGCGGCGGTCAGCGTGCCGGGATAGCCGATGAACGGCAGCTGCATCACGACGCTGAGCAAGGTCTGCCGGTCGTTGCCTCGCCGACGCGGCTGGGGTCTTCGGTGGACTTGCCACGGCCATGACCAACCACCGTCTAACGGCCGTACGCGCCGCGGCGTAGGGCGATCAGCAAGTCCGCCTGCTCGCGGCTGGCACGCGGCACCTAGTCGTGCTGGGCTGTTGCGTGGAGGTCCTGGGTGGCTGCCCACGAGGCGAGCAGGACGAGGGCTTGTTCGGTGGTGGAGCCGGGCTCGGCGGCGTAGATGGTCAGGTTGAGTCCGGGTTCGGAGGCCATGTCGAGGCTTTCGTAGGCGAGTGTGAGGTCGCCGACGGCCCGATGGTGGAAGTGCTTGGTGCCGGTGCCGTGGAGTCGGACGTTGTGGGAGCTCCAGCGGCGGCGGAACTCGTCGCTTTTGGTGGACAGTTCGCCGACCAGGTCGTGCATGCCTTTGTCGTGGGGGTCCCGTCCGGCTTCGGTGCGCAGGATGGCGACGGCGGTGTCGGCGGCGAGGTCCCAGTCCGGGTAGAACTGGGGGGAGTCGCTGTCGAGGAAGGTGTATCGGGCGAAGTTCGGGGGGCGGGACCGGTCGCTGTCGTAGAGCGAGGAGTGCATCGCCCGGCCGAGGTGGTTGGTGGCGAGCAGGTCCATCCGACCGTTGCGGACGATCGCCGGGCCGGCGGCGATGGCGTCCAACGCCCACTGCAGCGCGGGGCGGGGTGTCCATCGTTTCGTCGTGCGGCGACGAGGCCGCATCAACGCGCTGGTGCCGTCCGCGGCCTGGGCGAGGTCGAACAGGTGCGCTCGTTCCGCCTCGTCGAGATGCAACGCGCGGGCGATGGCGTCGAGGATGGTGGCGGACGCGCCGGCCAGGGCGCCCCGTTCCAGCTTGGTGTAGTACTCGACGCTGACCCCGGCCACGGCGGCGACCTCGCCGCGGCGCAGGCCCGGGACCCGGCGGTTGCCGACGTCGGGCAGGCCCGCCTGCTGCGGGGTGAGCTTGGCTCGTCGCGAGATGAGGAACTCGCGGACCTCGGCGCGGTTGTCCACGTCACCGACAGTACGGTCCACCCGACCTACCTGGGGTGCTCCGTCAGTACCCCTCTGGATAGGGACTCCCTCCCGAGCGCCCATGCGGGTTTCCTGGGTAAGCGAGTTCGACAGGTCCCGACCGGTCGCGGGCGGGCCCGAAGTCAATCCACTCGCCCAGATCGAGGAGACGACAATGCGCGGAGCGGTCATGTACGCCCCCGGCGATGTTCGGGTCGAGGACCGGCCCGACCCGCAGATCCGCACGGCCACGGACGCGATCGTCCGGCTGTCCGCGACCTGCATCTGCGGCTCGGACCTGTGGCCCTACCGGGGCGCCGACCCGATCGACCGGCCGTCGCCGATGGGTCACGAGTACGCCGGGATCGTGGAGGAGGTCGGTGCCGAGGTCACCACGATCAAGCCGGGCCAGTTCGTGGTCGGCTCGTTCTTCGCCTCGGACAACACCTGCGCGATCTGCCGGGCCGGCTACCAGACGTCCTGCATCTACGGGGAGGGCGTCGGCGCCGAGGGCGCCCAGGCCCAGCGGATGCGGGTACCGCTGGCCGACGGCACTTTGGTCGCCACCCCGGAGGTTCCGGCCGCGGACCTGATCCCGAGCTTCCTGGCCGCCTCTGACGTGCTGGGCACCGGCTGGTTCGGCGCCGTCGCCGCGCAGGCCGGCCCGGGCAAGACCGTGGCCGTGGTCGGTGACGGCGCGGTCGGGCTGCTCGCCGTGCTGGCCGCCCAGCAGCTCGGCGCCGAGCGGATCATCGCGATGAGCCGGCACGAGTCACGGCAGAAGATCGCGATGGAGTACGGGGCCACCGACATCTTCACCGAACGCGGCGACGACGGCGTCGCCCGGATCAAGGACCTCACCGACGGGCTCGGCGCCCACTCGGTCATCGAAGCCGTCGGTACCCAGGAGTCGATGATGCAGGCCATCCGCTCCACCCGCCCCGGCGGCCACGTCGGGTACGTCGGCGTCGCCCACGACGTGCAGCTGCCCGGCGAAGAGCTGTTCTTCTCCCACGTGCACCTGCACGGCGGCCCGGCACCGGTGCGCCGCTTCCTGCCCGAGCTGATCGACCTGATCTGGAACCGCCGCATCGACCCGGGCAAGGTCTTCGACCTCGAGCTGCCCCTCGACCAGGCCGCTGAAGGCTACCGGGCCATGGACGCCCGCCAGGCGATCAAGGTCCTCCTCCGGCCCTGATACCCGCCGCAACCCGGGGCAACGACTGAAGGAGCCTGCTGATGCACACCCCCCCGCTGGCGGGCCTGACCGCCGCCATGACGGTTCTGCTGGTCCCGGGTTGCCGCATCACGACCACCAACGATCCTCCGAGCCGGACCGAAGCCACGCCTGGCTCAGCCAGCCCCCGCACCCGGCACCACAACACGCGCCTCGGAACCTGGGGAGGACATCACGATGCGGATCCGACTGGTGATGAACGGCCGCGCCGCCACCGCCACCCTCAACGACACCGCGACCGCCCGCGACTTCGCCTCACTTCTCCCGCTCACACCGGACATGCAGGATCTGTTCGGCCGGGAGAAGGCCGGACACTTGCCGCGTCTGCTCGCCGCCGGACAGGGTCAGGCCGCCCATGAGGTCGGCGACCTCGGCTACTGGGCGCCCACGCATGACCTCACCATCTACTGCGCCGAGGGGCAACGAATCCCCAGCCCGGGCATCGTGATCATCGGCCGGGTCGACGCCGGCCTGGACCTCATCGCGGACGCCGGCGACTCCTTCCAACTCACCGTCGAGCCACTCCAATGAACCCAGCCGCCGTCCCGACCGAAGGAACGACCTCGTGAGCCTCCACTACGACTTCACCGGCCAGGTCGCCTTGGTCACCGGTGCCGGCTCTGGAATGGGATTGGCCACCGCACAGGCGTTCGCCGACGCCGGCGCCGCCGTCGTCCTCGCCGACATCAACCACGACGCCGTCCACGCAGCCGCCGGCGACCTCAACGCCGCCGGCCATCAAGCACTCGCCGTCGCCTGCGACGTCTCGTCCGAAGACGAGGTCGCCGCCATGGTCGACTCGGCGGTGGCCACCTTCGGCCGGCTCGACATGGCTTTCAACAACGCCGGCGTCCAAGCCCCACCGACCGACGCCGCCGACGAACCCGCCGACACGTTCGACCGCGTAAACGCGATCAACCTCCGCGGCGTATGGGCCTGCATGAAACACGAACTCCGCCAGATGCGGGACCAGGGCAGCGGCGCGATCGTGAACTGCTCGTCCCTCGGCGGCCTGGTCGGACTGCCCGGTCGAGCCGCCTACCACGCATCCAAGCACGGTGTGATCGGCCTGACCCGCAGCGCCGCCCTCGAGTACGCGCCGCGCGGCATCAGGATCAACGCGATCTGCCCCGGCACCATCGAAACGCCGATGGTCACCGAGATGATCGCCAAAGGGGAGCTCAGCGTTCCCGATGCCGTCGCCAACCAACCCATCGGCCGCCTCGGACGGCCCGACGAGATCGCCGCCGCCGTCCTCTGGCTCAGCAGTTCCGCCGCGAGCCTCGTCGTCGGCGTAGCCCTACCGGTCGACGGTGGCTACACCGCCCGCTAAGCCTGGTGGCCTTGCGCCGCAAGTTTGGCGGGTCGACTCGAAGCAGTTGGGCCCGGAGCCGGCGGCACCAGCTGGACAGCAGGATCGGCTTCCAGCTTGGCCGGCGGGCGGCGCGCTGCCGTCGCCGTCGCGCCTCGTGGTCGTGAGCCACCTTCAGCTGCGCTCACCCGAGGCCCGGGCGCTCCAGTGCGCGACGAGATCTCCCCCACGAGCCCGCTGGGCACGCAGATGGTCCAGCCACACCGGCCCTAGCTCGGTGAGCTCTACAAGGTTGCCATCCGGGTCCCGGACAGCCGTGATCCGCGACTCAGCGCCGAACCGGCGAGGCGGGTAACACAGCTCCACCCCGCGTTCGGCCAGCCATGCGACGAGCGGGTCCAGGTCGAAGACCATGAAAGCAATCTTGACTCCTCCTGCGGTGGTCGCCTCGCCGGGATAGTCGACCGCGGAGTGGATCGCGAAATGCACATCACCGAGTTCGCAGGCCCAGTGCAGCTCGGAGTCACCGTGGCTCTCCTCAGCCAGGGGTACGCCGAGGATGTCTCGGTAGAAGCGGACCAGACGTGAGGGCTCGGTCGACACCAGGATGACCCCGGAGAGGAACCGGAGATCCTCGGGCCGCCGAACGCTTGTCCCCGACATCGCGCATCCCCCATCCGCATCTCGACAAACCCACCGCACTTTACCGGTCACCGAGCCACGGAAATGGTCCCAGGGCGCGGGCTTCGCCGAGATGCCTCTCGCCACGAGTGAGCCTGAGTCACACGCGGCAGAGGATCTCGCCGTGCAGGACGGAGAACCAGCCGTCGTCGGCGGCAGCCCACGCGCGCCAGCCGTCGGAGAGGCGGCTCAGCTCGTCGGCGGACGCCAGCCCGCTCGAGACCGCCTGCGTCGCGAGCGCCGACCCGACGATCCGGTCGGCCCACATGCCGCCCCACCACGTGCGGTCCTCGGGCGTGGCGAAGCACCACGTCGACGACGATGCGGTGACGTCGTGGAGGCGCGCGCCACGCGCCCAGGACAGCATGCGCCGGCCGGCGTCGGGCTCGCTGCCATTGGCGCGCGCCGCCGTGCGGTACAGGGCGAGCCAGTCGGCGAGCTCCGGCACGAGTGGGAACCAGGTGAACGCGGCGTAGTCGCTGTCGCGTGCCGCCACGAGGCCGCCGGGCCGGCACACACGCGCCATCTCGCGCAGCGCGCGCACCGGGTCGGCGACGTGCTGAAGCACCTGGTGCGCATGCACGACGTCGAACGAGCCGTCGGCGAAGTCGAGCGCATGCACGTCGCCCACCGCGAAGGTGACGTTCGTGACGCCGCGCGCGGAAACCTCGGCGCGGGCCGCGTCGAGCGCCTCGGGTGCGGTCTCCACGGCGGTCACCGCACCGACGAGCGAAGCCAGGTCGGCCGTGACGGTCCCGGGCCCACAGCCCACGTCGAGCACCGACATCTCCGGGGCGAGGTGCGGCAGGAGGTACGCCGCCGAGTTGGCGGCCGTACGCCAGCGGTGTGCACGCAGCACCGTCTCGTGGTGGCCGTGCGTATACCTGACCATGCCGTGACGGTAGCCGCGGTGTCCCGCGCGCCGGGAGCAGAGTCTCATTGACTGAGCCAGCCGGTGAGCGGGGCATGGCCGTGCCGGATAGCGCCACTCACGAGCTGCGCGGAGATTCGTCAGGAGCATGACCGCAGGTACGGCCGCGGCGTTCGCCGGTGGTCGACTCGGCGCGGGTCCGCTCGGCGCGCTCACCGGCTGCACGTCGCCCGACGCGCTCCCGACGCCGGCCGTCGTCGCCGCGTCGCCCCTGTTCGGCGCGGTTGCGATCGACTGTGCGCGCCAGATCGGCAACACGCCGCCGCCGGCCGACTTCGCGGTCGTCCTCGGGCCGCGGCGTTCCCGACGCACGTACTGGAGCCGGTGGGGCTGCCGGACGGCCGCTACTGGGCGAAGACGGGACTGGCGTTCAGGACCGGCGTCGCGGTCGACGTCATCGTCGCGCCGGAGGCCGCCGGCCACGCGCTCATCGAGTGGGGGAGTCCGGGGACGGCGGCGGGCACCGGTGGGTGCCCGCGTGCGCCGGCACCGGTTGGTACGCATGGGCGGGCGGTTCACGACGGACGCGCCCGGGTGCGTGCCGCTGATCGTGTGCGCCGAGGGTCGCGCGTACGGCTGTCGCGGTCGGCAAGCCGTGCCGACCGGCCCGGGCCACCGGGCGCCCGGGCCGGCAGTGCTCTGCGGCCGGTAGCGCTGTCAGAGGTTGAACAGCGGCCCGGTGATGGTGAGGCCGAGGTCGTCGACGTGGGCGAAGAAGGCGAACAGCATGAGTGCGGCGCCGCCGAGCGCCAGATCCTTCTGGAACTGCGTCATCTCCATCTGCCGCGCCTGCGGGTCCGACTCCTTCCAGAAGCCGTGCATCAGGATCGCGGTGGGGACGAGAAACGCGACGAGGATCAGCGAGCCGAGGTCGGCCCAGACGCCGAGCAGCACGGACAGGCCGCCGACGACGAGCATCACCCCGCTCACGATGACTGCGGGGCGGGCCATCGGCACGCCTCTGGCCTGGGCGTAGCCCGCGAGCGCGTCGGTCATCCTGAGGTGTGCGTAGCTGGAACCGAGGAATAGGGCGGCGAACAGGATCCGACCAATGAGGACGATGACGTCCATGGCATCCGTTCCTTCGACGGGGTGGGAGGGGACGCTGGACACGGTACGCCGAAGTGGTCAAGCGTTCAACGGATCGAACCACTCCTGCTTTCCGGGGGGTGCGGTCGCTGGTGGGGTCGCTTCTCCGATCCGCATCGTCGGCCGGCGCGCATCGCGCCGCCGGAACCCTGGGCGGTACGGCCCGGGGGCCGCGACACGCCCCGACGCGCCCGCACGCGGTTATCGCCGCAGAATTTTTTTTCCGCGCCCGGCACGTCCTCATTAGTCCGGCACAGGAGATGGATGCGTTACGAAACAACGATTTCGACCCAAGAGGCATTCCAGCTCCCTTCTCGACCTTCCTCGTCTACAGTGGAGTTGCCAACGACTATTTGCGCGAAACGGTGGCGCTTGGTCGGTTTGCGATGCACAGTGATCTCATGAGCGACAGCGGACGTGACGTGCAGTACTTCTGGTGCACGCGTCACAACCGGGTGGAGACCGAGGCTGACGTGTGCCCCGCGGTATACGTGCTCGGTCCCTACTCCTCTCGCGCCGAAGCCGAGCGCGCCATCGAAACCGTGAAGGAGCGCAACGACGCCTGGGACGAAGAGGACCGCCGCTGGGCCGGGGAGGAGAGCTAGGCGCCGGGGAACAGGTCCACGGCGAGGAACTCCGGGTCTCCCGCGCAGGAGACAGACCCGAGTGGAAGTCCCGCAAGGAGGGAACAGAAATGGCCGTAGCGAAGGCCACTGGAACGACGGCCGCGAAGCGCGCGGCTGCCAAGAAGACGGCGCCCGCCACATCGGCAAGCACCGCGAAGAGCACGCCGGTCCGTAAGACGGTCGGCGCCGCCAAGACGACGTCCGCCCGCAAGGCGGTGACCAGCAAGGCCACCGCCGCCAAGAAGGCACCGGCCAAGCGCACCACCGCCGCTGCCAAGAAGACCACCGCCAAGAAGACCACCGCCAAGAAGGCACCGGCGAGGAAGACCACCACCGCCAAGAAGGCCACCGCGGCGAAGCGGACGACGGCGAAGAAGACGACCCGGCCGACCACGGCACGCACGACGGCCAGGAAGGCCCCTGCCAAGAAGGCGACCGCCAAGAAGACCACCGCCAAGAAGACCACGGCGCGCAAGACGACCGGTACCAAGTCCACGGCCGCCAAGAAGACGACCGCGGCGCGGAAGACCGCGGCGAAGAAGACCACCACCGCGAAGGCGACCGCCAAGCGGACACCGGCACGCAAGACCGCCGCCAAGAAGACGACGGCTCGCAAGTCGGCCTGACCGAGGACCCGGTCGACAAGGTCTCGGCAGCGGGGCGTGCGGCGCGCGGGCCACACACTGGTATGAAGGACCGGTGGTGATCCGACGCGTCCGCGCGCCCCGCATCGACTTCTCCGAACTTCGCCGGGAGCTTAAGGTCCCCGAGCGGTTCCCGCCGGCCGCCCAGGCCGAGGCCGACGAGGCGGCGGCGCACCCGCCGCCCGCCGGCGACCGTGCCGACCGCACCGACATCCCCCTCGTCACCATCGACCCGCCCGGCTCCCGCGACCTCGACCAGGCGCTGTGCCTGACCCGCCGCACCGACGGCTTCCGCGTCTTCTACGCGATCGCCGACGTCGCGGCCTTCGTGCGTCCGGGCGGCCCGCTGGAGGAGGAGACCTGGCGGCGCGGGCAGACGATCTACCTGCCCGATGGCAACGTGCCGTTGCACCCCACCTCGCTGTCCGAGGGCGCGGCGAGCCTCCTGCCCGACTCCGACCGCGCGGCCGTGCTGTGGACGATCGACCTGGACACCTCCGGCGCGACGACGGACGTACGGGTCGAGCGGGCCACCGTCCGCAGCCGGGCCAGGCTCGACTACGCCGGCGTGCAGGCCGGGTTCGACGGCCGGAACGCACCGGAACCGGTCGCGCTGCTGCCCACCGTCGGCAGGCTGCTCGTCGACCGTGGCCTGGACCGTGGCGCGGTCAACCTGCCCCTCCCCGAGCAGGAGGTCGAGCCGGACGACGGCGGCTACCGCCTCGTGCTCCGCGCCCAGCTGCCGGCGGAGGAATGGAACGCCCAGATCTCGCTGCTGACCGGGATGGCCGGCGCGTCGCTCATGCTCGCCGGCGGCGTCGGGTTGCTGCGCACCATGCCACCGCCGCGCGCCGACGCCGTCGGGAAGCTGCACGCCGCCGCGCACGCCCTGGGCATCGCATGGCCGTCGGGCGCGTCGGTGGGGCGCGTCATCGCCGGCATCCACCCCGCCGACCCGCGCGCGGCAGCCTTCCTGGACCAGGCGGCGGAGTTGATGCGCGGCGCCGGCTACACGGCGTTCGACGGCCCGCCGCCGGCCGATCCCGACCACGGGGCGGTGGCCGCGCCGTACGCCCATGTGACCGCGCCCCTGCGCCGCCTGGCCGATCGGTACGCCAGCGAGGCTTGCCTGGCCCTGTTCGCCGGCATCCCGGTTCCGGACTGGGCGCGGCCGGCGCTGCCGAAGCTGCCGTCGGTGATGGCGGACTCCGACCACGTCGCCGGCGCGGCGTTCCGTGGCGCCGTCGACCTGACCGAGGCCGTGCTGCTGCGGGACCGTGTCGGCGACACGTTCGACGCCGGAGTGCTCGACGTGGACGCGTCACGGGCGTCCCGGCCGGCCTCCGGCGTCATCGCGCTCGACGACCCGCCCGTCCGGGCGCGGTGCGAGGGAGACCTGCCGCTGGGCGAGCGGGTCCGGGTGAAGTTGATCACCGCCGACCCGAAGCGACGCACCGTTCTGTTCGCGCGAGCCTGATGTTTGCCAGGATGAGCCCGTGGCCTACGACGCAATCGCGCTGCCGGACGTGACCGGGCTGACCGTCGCCATCCTCGGTGGCACGGGCGATCAGGGCCGGGGCTTGGCCTACCGGTTGGCGCGGGCCGGGCAGAAGGTGTTCATCGGTTCGCGGGTCGCCGAGCGGGCCGCCTCCGCCGCGGCGGAGGTCTCGGCGCTGCCCGGCGTCAGCGCGCCCGTCGAGGGCGGCGCCAATGCCGACGTGTCGGCCCGTGCCGATATCGTCCTTGTGGCAGTCCCGTGGGAGGGCCACCGGGCGACGGTTTCGTCGTTGCGTGAGGCGTTGGCGGGCAAGGTGGTCGTCGACTGCGTCAACCCGCTGGGCTTCGACAAGCAGGGGCCGTACGCGCTCGCGGTGAACGAGGGCAGCGCGGCACAGCAGGCGGCGGCGCTGCTGCCGGACTCGCGGGTGTGCGCGGCGTTCAACCACGTGAGCGCGCCCCTGCTGGTGGATCCGTCGGTCGAACGAACGGAGCTCGACGTGCTGGTATGCGCCGAGGACCGCGAGGCCGCCGCCATCGTCGCCGCGCTTGCCGAGCGGATCCCGGGCATGCGGGGGATCTATGCCGGACGGCTGCGCAACGCCCACCAGGTCGAGGCGCTGACGGCCAACCTGATCGCCATCAACAGGCGCTACAAGGCGCACGCCGGGATCCGGGTGACCGACCTCTGAACGACGACCTGGGCTTCGGGGTCCCGCTCGCGACGCCGCCGCGGCGGGTGGTATCGCTCGTGCCGTCGCTGACCGAGGCGATCGCGGTGTCCGCGCCCTCGGTACTGGTGGGCGCGACGGACTACTGCGCCTTCACCGCGGGGTTGGACCCGCCGCGGGTCGGCGGCACGAAGTACCCCGACCTTTCCCGGGTACGGGCCCTCGCCCCGGACCTGGTCGTGGCCAACGCCGAGGAAAACCGGGAGTCCGACGTCGCCGCGCTGCGGTCGGCCGGCGTCCCGGTGTGGGTGACCTACCCGCGGACGGTGGACTCGGCGTTCCTGTCGCTCGAGCGGCTCCTCGCGGTGTTCGGCGTCGCGCCGGCGTGGTTGGCCGAAGCCCGGGCCGCGTGGGCCCCACGGTTCGTCGGAATCCGCCGGCGGGCGGTCGTGCCGGTGTGGCGGCGGCCGTGGGTCGTGCTGGGTTCGTCGACGTTCGCGGGGGACGTGCTGGCGCGGCTGGGGATCGACAACGTGTACGCGTCGTCGCCGGAGCGGTATCCGCGGCCGCCACTCGACGAGCTGCGGGCGGCCGGCGCGGACCTCGTGGTGCTGCCGGACGAGCCGTACGCCTTCACGGCCTCGGACGGACCCGAGTCCTTCCCGGGCATGCCCTACGCGCTGGTGTCGGGCCGGTTGCTGACCTGGTACGGGCCGTCACTGGCCACGGCCCGTACCGCGCTGTCCGCCGCGCTCGGCTAGAAGGTGTGCTCCTCGGCCGGGAACCGGCCGTCGCGGACCTCGTCCGCGTACCGGCGGGTGGCGTCCGCGAGCGTGCCGGCGAGGTCGGCGTACCGCTTGACGAACCGCGGCATCCGGCCGGTGCGAAGGCCCGCCATGTCCTGCCAGACGAGAACCTGAGCGTCGGTGTCGCTGCCCGCGCCGATGCCGACGGTCGGAATGGCGAGGTCGTGCGTGATGCGCTTGGCCACCACACCGGGCACCATCTCCAGCACCACCGCGAACGCGCCCGCCTCGGCGACCGCGTGCGCGTCCGCGACCACCTCGTCGGCGGCATCGCCGCGGCCCTGCACCCGGTAGCCGCCGATGGCGTGCTCGCTCTGCGGGGTGAAACCGATGTGCGCCATGACCGGGATGCCGGCTGCCGTGATCCCGGCGATCTGGTCCTTGACCCGGCGGCCACCCTCGAGCTTGACGGCGTGGCAGCCGCCCTCCTTCATGAACCGGACGGCGGTACGCAGGGCCTGCGTCGGGCCCTCCTCGTACGAGCCGAACGGCAGGTCGCCGACCACCAGGGTCCGCGTGGTGGCGCGCACCACGGCCCTGACCAGGGGCAGCAGCTCGTCGACGGTGATGGGCACGGTGGTCTCGTAGCCGTAGACATTGTTGGCGGCCGAGTCGCCGACCAGCAGCACCGGGATGCCGGCCCGGTCGAAGATGCCCGCCGTGTACTGGTCGTACGAGGTCAGCATCGGCCACTTCTCGCCCCGTTCCTTGGCGGCGATGAGGTCGCGGGTGCGCACCCGTCGCGTGGGCGGCCCGCCGTAGAGCGTGGGAATCTCGGACATCGGTCCTCCTTCTCGCCTCGAGGCCGCTCCGCTGCGGTCCCCGGGCACGTGAGCCGATCGTCCCATCGCCCGCCGACCGGCGTCAGGCGTCCGTGGAATCCGTCACAGGTCGGGAGCGCCGGCGATCAGCCGTAGCGGCGGCGGGCCGCTTCCCACACCGCCCGGCCGAGGGTGGAGCGCTTGACGAAGCGCAGGCGGGCGGCCACGGCGCTCAGCCCGTGCGGCACCGCCCGCGCGACTGGCACCGGCGCCCGGGCCACGAACTCCTCGTAAGTCTGGGTGGCCGCCCGCACCCGGGCGGGTTCGAGCCGTTGGGAGGCCATCGCCAGGCAGGCGAATTGCTGGAGCGTGCGCTCGTCGGGTGTGGTGGCGACCCCGTGCACGCACCGCAGCAGCGAGCGGGTCACCGCCTCGCGGCCGACCAGGTCCATCAGGTCGCCGAACGTGGTGTCCAGCAGGCCGTGCAGCGCCCTCGGGCCGTCGCCGTCCCAGATCCGGGTGGCGGTCGAGGGCCCGGAGGTGATCGAGACGTACGGCACGGCCGCCCAACCGGGAACGAACCGTGCGATGAGGCCGTCGTGCAGCACCCGGGCCTGCTTCTCCTGCGGGGTCAGTGCGAACGTCGCGCTCACCACGGCGGGCGTGAGGAACGGGGAGACCATCGACGGGTGGTACGCCGAGGTGTCCCAGCGGCGGACCTTCTCCACGAGATACGCATAGTCGAGCAGCTCGAGGCCGCTCAGGCCGAGGCTTAGCCCGGTGTCGAGCACGGAGCAGACCCGCGCCTGCTGCCGCGCACGGACGTCGTCGGTCATCGCGGAGCAGGCCGGCACGAGGCGCTGCCACGCGGCCCGGTTCAGCTCGGCGCGGTCGCCCCCCTTGCCGGCTGGGTACCAGTAGCCGCAGGCCAGCTCGCCGGCCGCGCCGCCGAGCGACAGGGCCGCAAGCTCCGCGGCCAACCGGGGCGGCCCAGGCCGGCGCACGGTGTATGTCGACGGGTACTGGTAGTCGTGGAGCAGGTGCAGCCGCCGGATCCGCTCCCGCAGCCCGACCCGGTGCACCACGGCGGCCACGCCGGTGCGGCCGACCTCGTGCCGGGGCGTGAGCCCGTGCTCGTCGCGGAGGATGCGGACCAGCTCCCGGGCCGTCTCGCCTTCGACGGCGGTGTCCTCGTTGGTGGCGAACGTGGGCAGGCTGCCCCCCGCGACCAGGGCCGCCGCGACGAGCCGCGAGTCCTTGCCGCCGGACAGGCCCAGCCGGATCTCGCCGTCGTAGACGCCGCCGATGCTCGCGGCCGTGGCGGCCAGGCCCTCGGCGGCGAGGCCGAGCCGGCGGTCGAGCGGCCCGCGGCGGGCCGCCAGCCCGGCCGACACGACCGCGGTGACGTCGTGGCGGATCTCGGTGCGGACCTCCCAGCCGCCGCCTTCGCGCCGCCGGGCGGTGAACCTTTCGCCGCCGTGCAGCAGCCGGATCCCCGCCACCGGTGTGGTGTCGCCGGCGAAGTGGCCCGCGGACAGGTAGCTCGACCAGCCCTCCCGGTCGGGTACCACCGGCCCGAGCAGCTCGGCCGCCAGGCTCGGCCGGCTCGACAGCACCCTCACGCCGTCACGGCTGCCGGTGAACAGCCGGCACATGCCCAGCCAGTCCTGCTGGACGACGAGCCGGCGGTCGCGGTCTAGGGCCAGGAGCGCGAAGGGTGGCACCACGCCCGCGTGGACGTCGGCGCCGTGCAGCAGGCGGCGGGCCATCGCCACCGGACCGCCGGTGGTGTCGAGCCCGATCGGCATGCCCAGCGAGACCGCCGTGACGTTGGGGTCCTGCGCGACCCCGGGCCAGCGCCAGGCGCCTTCCGGGCAGATCGCGGCCACCAGCCCCCAGTCGGGGCCGCCGAGCTCGACCCGCCGGTAGGCGCCGGGGACCATGCTCGCCAGGCACTCGTCGGCACGGCGACGGGTACCCTCGAGCCACTCCGGCGGGGGCGGCGCCTCCGACACCCACGCGAGCACGACGTGCACGTCGGCAACATAGCGAAAACATCGACGGTCGGCAGTCCCCCGTTCGGTAGCACATCACGGACGCTGATGGGGGCTTATCCACAGTCCACAGGGTGTTCGACGCCCGCTTGAGCCGTCCGGTCGCGGGCGGGCAGCCTGGTCCGCATGGACGAACTGGCCCGGCTGCTGAGGCGGCTCCGGCATGCCGTCGAGCGACGGCTCACCTCCCGGCGGCGCTTTCGCAGGCTGCGGTTGCGGTCGGCGCTTGGCTGTGCCGGCCGGCGGCGGTCGCGTCGTGCCCTGGCCGGCGGGCGGTGGCGGTGGTTGCTGGCTGCGGTTGCATCGCGCCGGGTCGGTGCGCCGGCGGGCGTGTTCGATGCCGCGGCGGTCGACCGTCGTCGCCCGAGCGCGGTCGGCGGTCGCGGACCTCGCGGTGTCGGGTGCGGCCCGATATGGCGCGCGGGTTGCGGCGGTGCCGCGGGCGCGCGCTACGTCGCTGGGGCGGGGTCGGCGGTTGCCGACGCGGTGCCGGGTGAGGCTCGGGTGGGGTCAGCGGTTGCGGACCTCGCGGTGTCGGGTGCGGCTCGATGTGGAGGGCGGGTTGCGGCGGTGCCGCGGGCGCACGGCTACCTCGCTGGGTCGGGGTCGGCGGTTGCCGACTTCGCGGTGTCGGGTGTGGCCCGGTATGGTGCGCCGGTGGGTGGGCGCGTGGAAGCGGTGCCGCGGGCGCGCCGCGACTCCGTCGGGGTGGGGTCAGCGGCCGCCGACCTCGCGCCAGCGGTTGGTGATCGGCAGCCGCCGGTCGCGGCCGAAGGCCTTGAACGAGATCTTCGTGCCGGGCGCGGACTGCCGCCGCTTGTACTCGGCCAGGTCGACCATGCGCAACACCTTGTCGACCACGGCCGGGTCATGGCCGGCCACCACGAGCTCGTCACGGCCCTTGTCGCCGTCGACATAGGACAGCAGGATCGCGTCCAGCTCCGCGTAGTCGGGCAGCGAGTCGGAGTCGAGCTGACCCGGACTCAGCTCGGCGCTCGGCGGCTTCGTGATGGAGTTTTCCGGGACCGGCGGCTCCGCGCCGTGGCGCACGGCCTCTTCGTTGCGCCAGCGGGCGAGGCGCCACACCATCGTCTTCGGCACGTCCTTGAGGGGGTTGAAGCCACCCACCGAGTCACCATACAAAGTGGAGTAACCGACGGCCAGCTCGCTCTTGTTCCCGGTGGTGAGCACGAGCGGACCCTCCTGGTTGGACACCGCCATCAGGATGACGCCGCGCACCCGCGCCTGCAGGTTCTCCACGGCGAGTCCCGACAACGACATCTGCGCGAGAAACGCGTCGACCATCGGTTGGATCGGCTCCACGCGATAGTCGAGGCCGGTGCGCTTGGCCAGGTCCGCCGCGTCGTCGCGGGAGTGGCCCGACGAGTGCTGGCTCGGCATCGACACGCCGATCACGCCCGAGGGGCCGAGCGCGTCGACGGCTATCGCCGCGACGACCGACGAGTCGATGCCGCCGGACAGGCCGAGCACCACCTTCTGGAAGCCGTTCTTGCGCACGTAGTCGCGCAGGCCCAGCACCAGCGCCGCCCACACCTCGGCCTCGTCGGTGACCCGCTCCTCGATCCGTGCGGTGACCGGCGGCCCGGCCGGGGTGCCGGACGGGTCCGAGATGTGCACCCGCTGGATCGCCATGTCGCCCGGCTGCGCGCCGGCCGGCTCCCAGGCGGGCGGCGGCGGCAGCAGTCCGGCCGGCAGGTCGAGGTCGTGCACGATTAGCTCCTCAGTGAACTGCCCGGCTCGGGCCAGCAGCTTGCCCGACGCCGTGACGATCATCGAGTCGCCGTCGAAGACCAACTCGTCCTGCCCGCCGACCATGTTGACGTAGGCGACCGTCGCACCAGCCTCCGCGGCCCGGCGGCGCGCCAGCGGCAGGCGCACGTCGTCCTTGTTGAGCTCGTAGGGCGAGCCGTTGATGTTGATCACCAGCCCGACACCGGCCCGGCGGGCGACCGCGAACGGCCCGCCGGCCTGCCACAGGTCCTCGCACACCGTCAGCGCGACGTCGATCCCGTTGACGCGGGCGACCGTCAGCACCTCGCCGGGCACGAAGTAGCGGTCCTCGTCGAAGACACCGTAGTTGGGCAGGTGGTGCTTGGGGTAGGTGGCGGCCACAACGCCCCGGTGGAGCACCGCGAGCGCGTTGCGCGGCCCGCGCCCGGGCGTGGCGTCCGCGTTGATCTTCGCCGGGCCGTCGGCGTCGAGGTAGCCGACCACGACCGGCAGATCGCCCAGCCCGTCGTCGGCCAGGTCGGCGGCCAGGTGCCCGAGCGTCGCGCGGGACGCCGCCACGAACGACTCGCGGAACACGAGGTCCTCGACCGGGTATCCGGTGAGCATCATCTCGGGGAACATCACGAGCTGGGCGCCCGCGTCGGCAGCGACGCGGCTGGCCGAGCGGACGATCCCGGCGTTGCCGGTGAGGTCGCCGACGGTCGGGTTGACCTGGGCGAGGGCGAGGCGCAGCGTCGGCATACCCCCATTCTCCCATCGCCGCAGCCCGCCGGCCCGGTGGCGGCGGGCACACCGGCGGGCCGTAACGTTGCCGTAACGGGGTCGGGGAAGACTGACCACGAGCGACGAAGGGGTGGACGTGGATCGTCAGCAGGAGTTCGTGCTCCGTACGCTGGAGGAGCGCGACATCCGATTCGTCCGGTTGTGGTTCACCGACGTGCTGGGCACGCTGAAGAGCGTCTCGGTCGCGCCCGCGGAGCTCGAGGCGGCCTTCGAGGAGGGCATCGGCTTCGACGGTTCGGCGATCGAGGGATTCGCCCGGGTGTTCGAGTCGGACATGATCGCCATGCCCGACCCGACGACGTTCCAGGTCTTCCCGTTCGAGGGCGGGGTGAGCGGCGAGAGCGCCCGGATGTTCTGCGACATCCTCCTGCCCGACCGCGGCCCGTCCTGGGCCGACCCGCGACACGTGCTGCGACGGGCGCTGTCCCGCGCCGCGGAGAAGGGCTTCACCTTCTACACCCATCCCGAGATCGAGTTCTTCCTGCTGGAAAACGGCCCGATCGACGGCACCGTGCCGGCGCCGGTCGACGCCGGGGGTTACTTCGACCACACCACCCACGCGGTGGCCCGCGACTTCCGCCGTCAGGCCGTGCTGGCCCTCGAGCGGATCGGCATCTCGGTCGAGTTCAGCCACCACGAGGTCGCGCCCGGCCAGCAGGAGATCGACCTGCGGTACGCCGACGCGTTGACCACCGCCGACAACGTCATGACCTTCCGTCATGTGGTCAAGGAGGTCGCGCTCTCGCAAAACGTGCGGGCGACGTTCATGCCCAAGCCGTTCACCGACCAGCCGGGCAGCGGCATGCACACCCACCTGTCGCTGTTCGAGGGCGAGCGAAACGCGTTCCACGACGCGTCCGACCCGATGAAGCTGTCCAAGGTGGCGCGCGCGTTCATCGCCGGCCTGCTGGTGCACGCCCGCGAATACACCGCCGTCACCAACCAGTGGGTCAACTCCTACAAGCGGTTGTTCCCGCAGGCGCTT
>DATDJX010000273.1:0-13855 GCA_036520275.1 Asanoa sp. | reverse complement strand
GTCGGCGAGACCGGCGGCGACTCCTAGCCGCACCGCGCGATCGAGGCGCCCTCCCCGGACGGGGCGGGCGCCTCGCTGTGTCGCCGGCCGCTCGGTGACCGGCGCCGCGCGCCCGAACGGGCGTAACTAGCTATGGTGGTTACGTGCCGTTGACCCTGCACCACCCCGACGGGCAGGTGTTCGACTTCGACCCCGGCGCGCTGTGTCTGGAGCTGTCCAGCGCTACCGGAGGCGAGGGCTTCCGGGCGCGGTTCGAGACGCTGCACGGGCCGCGAGACGTCGCGCGGTGGTCGGCCGAGAGCCGGTTCGGCGCCCCCGTCCGGGCCAGCGCCGCCGACCTGCGCGACCTCAAGGACCTGCGCGAGGCGCTCTGGGCGGCCGCTTACGCGGTCGCGACCGGCGGCGAGCCGCCCGACACCGCGGTGGCGACGATCAACGCGTACGCCGCCGGTCCGGCACCCGTACCGCGGCTCGACGGCGACGTCGCGACGTGGCGCGCGCCGGTCGGCGGCGCCCAGCTGGTCACCGCGGTCGCGCGCGACGCCATCCATACGTTCAGCCGACCGACGCGCGACCGGATCCGGATGTGCCAGGGCGTCAACTGCTACCTGATCTACCTCGACACGTCGCGCGGCGGCGGCCGGCGCTGGTGTTCGATGCAGCGCTGCGGCAACCGCAACAAGGTGCGCGCATTCCGGGAACGGGAGGCGGACCCATCACAAAGCTGACCTGGGGCCAGGTGCTGCGCTGGCGGATCGCGCGGCACCATCTCGGCGACGACAAGGCTTCGGACCCGGTCGCCGTCGCGCGGCGGGTGAACGGCGTGCACGCGCAGGTCGCCGCGTGCGCGCTGGCCGCGACCGGCCTGCGCACCGCGGCCCCGACGACCGCCAGGGAGATCGACGGCCTGTTGTACGACGACCGCGCCCTCGTACGGACCTGGGCCGCGCGCGGCACGCTGCACCTGCTGCCGGCCGCCGACCTGCCGACCTGGGTGGCGGCCATGTCCACCCGGACCCGGGAGACGACCGGCGCCTGGCTGCGCTACCACGGGGTCACCGCGCGGCAGATGGCCGACATCCTCCGCGCGCTTCCCGACGTGCTGGGCGCGGATCCGGTAACCCGCGACGAGCTCGCCAACGCGATCATCGCCGCCACCCGCCACGAAGCCCTGCGCGGCCCGCTCACCCAGGGCTTCGGTGCGGTCCTCAAGCCCGCCGCGTTCCGCGGGCTGCTCTGCTCTGGACCGCCGCAGGGGCGCAACGTCACGTTCGTCGCGCCACGGGTGTGGCTGCCCGACGCCGGCTGGGACGTCGACACCGACGTCGCGGTCGACCGGCTCGCACGTGCCTACCTCGGCGCGTACGGGCCGGCCGGGCCCGACGAGTTCGCCCGCTGGTTCGACCTCAAGCCCCCGCTCGCGCGCAACGCGTTCGCCCGCCTCGCCTCCGCCGGCGCGACCGCAGACGTCGAGCTCGGGGGCGCGTCGGGCGCGGTACCCGCCGACCAGATCGACATGCTCGCCGCCAAACCGCCCCGGACCGGCCCGACCGTGCTGCTGCTGCCCGCGTTCGACCCGTACGTGGTCGCGAGCACACGGCAGCTGGAGTCGATCGGCGCCGCGGGTCACAAGGCCGACGTGTCCCGCCCGCAGGGATGGATCTCGGGCACGCTGGTCGTCGACGGCTGGATCCGCGGCACCTGGGACGACCGCGACGGACGGCGACAGGTCACGCCTTTCGCACCGCTCCCGTCCGCGGTACTGCGGCGGCTCACCGCGTCCGTCTCGACGCCGGCACGATCCGGCGACTAGAGTCCGAGCACGTTTCACGTTCTCCTGGCTTGTGGGGGGCCGATGCCGGAGCTGCCGACCGGGTTCAGCTGGGGGGTGTCCACCTCCGCCCACCAGATCGAGGGTGCGACGACCGAGGACGGCCGGGGCAGATCGATCTGGGACACGTTCGCCGCCGAGCCCGGCCGGATCGCCGACGGCACGACCGGTGCGGTCGCCGACGACCACTACCACCGGTACGCCGAGGACGTTGGGTTGATGGCCGAGCTCGGCGTCGGCGGGTACCGGTTCTCGATCGCGTGGCCGCGGGTGCAGCCCGACGGCAGCGGCCCCGCCAACCGCGCCGGCCTCGCGTTCTACGACCGACTGGTAGACGCTCTGCTCGACCGGGAGATCGCCCCCGCCGCCACGCTGTTCCACTGGGACCTCCCCCAGGCGCTGCAGGACAAGGGCGGCTGGCGCAGCCGCGACACCGCGCACCGGATGGGCGACTACGCCGGCCTCGTCGCCGACGCGCTCGGCGACCGGGTCAAGCTGTGGATCACGCTCAACGAGCCGTTCGTCCACATGACGCTCGGGTACGCGCTCGGCATCCACGCTCCGGGCGAGACGCTGATGCTCGACGCCTACCCGGTCGCTCACCACCAGCTGCTCGGCCACGGCTTCGCGGTCGCCGCCCTGCGCGACCGCACGGCCAGCCCCGTCGCGATCGCCAACAACTACTCCCCCGCCCGGCCCGCGACCGCGTCGCCGGCCGACCTCGCCGCCGCCGACGCGTACGACGCCGCACACAACCGCCTGTTCACCGACCCGCTGCTCGGCCGGGGCTACCCGCCCGGCACGGTCGACCCGTCGGTGGTCGCCGCCGGCGACCTGGACGTGATCGCCGCGCCGCTGGACGCGCTCGGCGTCAACTACTACAACCCGACCGGCGTACGGGCGGCCGACGAGGACAGCCCGCTCCCGTTCGAGATCGTGCCGCTCGGCGGCTACCCGACCACGGCGTTCGGTTGGCCGGTCGCGCCGGACGGCCTGCACGAGCTCCTGCTACAACTGCGCGCCCGCTACGGCGACGCGCTGCCGCCGGTCTACGTCACCGAGAGCGGCTGCGCGTACGACGACGTGGTGGGCCCGGACGGGCGCTGCGACGACCCGGACCGCGTCGCGTACCTCGACGGCCATGTGGCGGCCGTGCGGCGGGCGCGGGCCGACGGCGTCGACGTGCGCGGGTACTTCGTCTGGTCGCTGTTGGACAACTGGGAGTGGGCCGAGGGGTTCACCAAGCGGTTCGGGCTGGTCCACGTCGACCACGCCACCCAGGTCTGTATGCCGAAGAGCTCGTTCCAGTGGTACCGGGAGCTGGTGCGTGGCCACCGCTGAGCCGACCGCCGGTCCGGGCGTCGCCGCCGCGCCCGCGGCGCTGGCCGAGCCGACCGAGCGGGTCCGCAAGGGCTGGATCGCCCTGCTGTTCTCGGCGAACCTCGGCGTCTGGATGGCGTTCTTCACGCCGATCCAGATCCTGCTGCCCAACCAGGTCGCCGCCATAGCGCCGCACCACAAGGAGACCATGCTCGCCTGGGTAATGGGGCTGGGCGCGTTCGCCGCGATCGTGGCCAACCCGGTCGCCGGCGCCTTCTCCGACCGCACCTGCCTGCGCCTCGGCGGACGCGAGCTGGGCCGCCGGCACGTCTGGACGGTGGGCGGGGCGGTGCTCGGGGCGGTCTCGCTGGTGATCCTCGCCGGCCGGGGCTCGATCGTCGGCGTCGCCATCGCCTGGGTCGCGGCGCAGGTGTGCTTCAACGCGATGCTCGCCTCGCTGACTGCGGCCGTGCCCGACCGGGTGCCGGTCACCCAGCGCGGCGCGGTCTCCGGCTGGGCGGGCATCCCGCAGGCGCTCGGGCTCGTGGTCGGCGCGGTGCTGGTCACCGCCGTCGTCACCGGCAATGCGTCCGGATACGTCGCGATCGCGGTCGCGGTGCTCGTGCTGGCGCTGCCGTTCGCGTTCCTGACCCCCGACGACCCGCTGCCGCGCTCGTACCGGGTCGCGGTGCGGCTGCGCGAGGTGGCCCGCGGCATGTGGATCAGCCCGCGCAAGCACCCGGACTTCGCCTGGGCCTGGGGCACCCGGTTTCTGGTGCAGATGGGCAACGCGCTGGGCACCCTCTACCTGCTGTACTTCCTCGAGGACGGGGTGCACTACGCCAAGCCGGCGGACGGCCTGCTCATCCTGATCCTGCTCTACACGGCGGGCATGATGGCCACGGCGGTGTACTCCGGGCGGCTGTCCGACCGGTCCGGCCGGCGCAAGGTGTTCGTCGTGTGGTCGGGCGTCATCATGGCCGTCGCCGCGCTCATCCTGGCGATCTGGCCGACGTGGCCGAGCGCGCTCGTCGCGGCCGTGCTGCTCGGCTGCGGCTACGGGGTCTACCTCGCGGTGGACGCCGCGCTCATCACCCAGGTGCTGCCGCAGGCGACCGACCGGGCCAAGGACCTCGGCGTGATCAACATCGCGAACGCGGCGCCGCAGGTGCTGGGACCGGCCCTGTCCGCGCCGATCGTCGTCTACCTGGGCGGGTACCCGACGCTGTACGCGGCCACGGCCGCGGTGACGCTGCTCGGCAGCGTCCTGGTCCGCAACATCCGCTCGGTCCGCTGATCCGCCGGCCCCGGCCCGGCGACCCGGGGGCGGGGATGGTCGGATGGGGGCACGGGCGGCGAAACCTGGTGGCGGCGGGCGCGGGCGCCGCCCGTACCCTTGGATCGTGACGGTACGCGTGCGCTTCGCCCCATCCCCGACCGGAATGTTCCACGTCGGGGGTGCCCGTTCGGCCCTGCAGAACTGGATCTACGCGAAGCAGCACGGCGGCGACTTCGTCCTGCGCATCGAGGACACCGACGCCGCCCGCAACCGCCCGGAGTGGACCGAGGGCATCCTCGCCGCGCTGGACTGGATCGGCATCGCCCGGGGCACGTACGAGGGTCCCTACTTCCAGTCCGCCAACGCGGGCGAGCACCGCGCCGCGGCGGCGCGGCTCTATGCCGCGGGCCGCGCCTACTACTGCGACTGCACGCGCGAAGACATCGTGGCGCGCACGGGCAGTCAGTACCGTGGCTACGACGGCTTCTGCCGCGACCGCGGCCTCGGCCCGGGCGAGAGCCGGGCGCTGCGCTTCCGCACGCCCGACGAGGGCGCGACCGTCGTCGTCGACCTGATCCGGGGCGAGCCGACGTTCGACAACAGCCTGATCGAAGACTTCGTCATCGCCCGCGGCGACGGTTCGGCGGTGTTCCTGCTCGCCAATGTCGTCGACGACATCACGATGGGGATCACCCACGTGATCCGGGCGGAGGAGCACCTGCCCAACACGCCCAAGCAGCAGCTGCTGTGGGAGGCGCTCGGCGTCAAGCCGCCGATCTGGGCCCACGTGCCGGTGGTCGTCAACGAGAAGCGGCAGAAACTGTCCAAGCGGCGCGACAAGGTGGCGCTGGAGGCCTACCGCGACGAGGGCTACCTCGCCTCGGCGATGCGCAACTACCTGATGCTGCTCGGCTGGGCGCCGTCCGGCGACCGCGAGATCGTGCCGTGGGAGGTCGTCGAGGAGGAGTTCCGGCTCGAGGACGTCAACCCGTCGCCCGCGTTCTTCGATGAGCGGAAGCTGCGGGCGTTCAACGGCGAATACATCCGTGCGCTGTCGGTGCCCGAGTTCGTGGCCGCCTGCCAGCCGTGGCTACAGGGCACGGCGACCATTCCGGCGCCGCCCTGGGAGCCGGAGGCCTTCGACGAGGCCGCGTTCGAGGCGGTCGCGCCGCTGGCGCAGACCCGCGTCGCCGTGCTCGGCGAGATCG
This sequence comes from Asanoa sp., assembly GCA_036520275.1. GTDB lineage: Bacteria > Actinomycetota > Actinomycetes > Mycobacteriales > Micromonosporaceae > Asanoa. Next base: position 8,217 of record DATDJX010000273.1, on the reverse strand, counting down.
TGTCGACTGTCGACTTCCTGTTCCTCGACGCCGTGGAGTACGACGAGGCGGCCTGGGCCAAGGCGATGAAGGATGGCGCGGCCGACCTGCTCGACGCCGCGATCGCCGCGTACGAGGCACTTCCCGGGTGGGAAGCCGAGCCGCTGAAGGCCGCACTCGAGGAGGTCGGCGCAGCCCGCGGGCTCAAGCTGGGCAAGGCCCAGGCGCCGGTACGGGTCGCCGTCACCGGCCGGTCCGTGGGCCTTCCGCTGTTCGAGTCGATCGCCGTGCTCGGTCGCGATCGCACGCTGGCCCGCCTCCGCGTGGCCCGCGCCCGGCTTGCCTGACGGCCCGACGCCGACCACCGCCGCTGCCCGGCACGGCGCGGACCGCCACCACGTCCGTGAGCCCGGTCCCCCCGCGGTCGCCTCCGCACGGTTACCATTCGCCCACCGATCTGCAGATAGCTCCAAATGGCGACCCGGGCCGTGCAACCCGGTCGTCCACTGCGGAGTCTATGCAGTGAGCGCGAATAGCCGAGTCGACGAGACCATCCATCGAACGGGGCGAGGAGGTCGGGTCCGTGGTGCCAGGCGTGAGCCGCCGCCTCTTCGCGGGTGGCGTCCTCGCGCTGCTCGTCGGTGGGATCGCCGGGCTCGGCGCGCTCGCCTCGCCGGCTTCCGCCGCACCCAAGAACAAGCCCAAGCCGACCGTCATCACCATCACGGGCGACAAGCTGACGGAGCCGATCGCGGTCCGGGCCAACCAGACACCGGACCTCTTCACCGCCCTGTACGGCGAGGTGGCGTACCTGTCCGGCACCGGCCAGGCGCCTATCCCGAAGGCCAAGGGCCTCGGTCCTAAGTACACGGTCGTGGTCGGCTACAACGACAAGCCGACCTACACCTACGACCTCTACCCGCTCGCGACCGGCGGGCCGAAGGCGTTCCGCCCGGCGAAGCAGCCCAACAAGGCGAAGACCACCGCCGCGTGGTTCTTCGGACGGATGGACATGTCGGAGACGCTGCGCGCGGCGGGGGTGCCGCTGCCGGAGAAGCCCGACGCGATCAGCGGCGGCGTCGCCGGCAGCGAGCGGGTCGTGCCCGACGACACCCTCAACGCCGGCCGTGACCTCGACAACCTGCTGACCGAGCTGCAGAAGGTGCTCCTGCTCAACGGGGCGGTCGTGCTGATCATCACGACCGCGCTCGCGGGGATGGCGCTGCTGGTCCGCGACCGCACCCGGTAGAGCTCCTCCTTCGGCGCCGGGGGCGCGCTGTGCTCTCCCGACCGCGGGGCGCGCCGTGCCATCCCGGCGCAGTGTGCGCCCGTGCTACCCCGGCTCGGTGCGCGCGGCGACGAGCTCGACCAGCCAAATGCCGTCATCGAGATCGGCGGCGAACTCGTGGTCCCAGTCCACCGCGTCGTCGGTGCCGCGCCACCGGCCGTTGACCTCCGAGGTGGCGAAGCCGAGCACGAGCGTGGAGAACATCCGTTCCAGGCGCGCGAGGTCCGATTCGGCCACGCCGGCCTCGCGCAGCGCCGCGTACAGCAGGTCGTCGAGCCGCCGCCCGTCCTCGGTCGAGGTCGGCCGGGACATGATCAACGGGTACGCGCCGGGGTGGCGCCGGGCGAGGCCCCGTACGGCGTGGGCCACGGCGCGAAGCCGGTCCTGCCAAGGTTCGTTCGCGGCCGCGATGGGCAGCAGCTCGCCGAGCAGCCGGTCGACCATGCCGTCGAGCAGGGCCTCCTTGTTGCCGACGTACGGGTAGATCGCCATCGAGCTCAGACCGAGCCGCTGGCCGACCGCGCGCATCGAGACCGCGGCCAGCCCGCGCTCGTCGGCGAGCGCTATGGCCTGGTCCAGGATCTGCCCCCGCTTCTCCTCCATACCGGACAAAAGCTACATCATGGACGCAGTCCTCGCCGAAATCGCCGTCAGCACCACCGGTCGGGCGGACGCTCCCGGCGGCTGGTGCGGCGCCGGGGGCGGACCGCGCCGTGCCGGTGGGCGCCCGCCCAGCCCGGGCGCTCGCTGCGGCAGGCCGGTGGCCGGCCGGTGGCCGACTCCTCCGCGGTTGCCTCGTCGCGGGCCAGCTCGGGCGCCGGCTCGCGGGCGGCCTCGTGGCACGCCCGCCGCGGCAACGCCCGCCCGGGCAGCGCAACATCGGGCTCACGCACCCGCGACTCACCGTCGGCACGGCCTGGCTCCGCCTCCCCGTGCGCCATCGCCGCTCCCCATCGTTCGCCGCCGGCACCCCCTGCCGGGTGCCGCTGTACACAAGGCCCCCACCGTAGCGGTCTGAACAGGCAAAATCGCTCCCGCCGGACGACCTTACGTCTTGTCTACCGGACCGCTGCGGTGCGTCAGCGAAACGGCGTCCCGTTTGGCCCGGCCCGGGAAAAGTGTCGCCCACAGCGGGAAGGCGACGAGCCAGATCACCATCACCAGGCTGAGCTGCTGGATCCAGCGGACGAGGGGAGCCGTGCGGTCCGCGTCGCCGACGGCGACGATCGCCGCGCCCAGCAGGGCGCACGCGACGGCCCAGCCGATCATGGCCTTGCCCCACTCGCGCCATTCGTACCGGGCCCGCGCCCAGCCGCCCTTCGGCGGCCGCCAGGGTGGCGGACCACCGGCGAACCGGTGCGCCACGCGCTGGTCGGCCCAGCGGATGAGCGAGTGGCCGAAGGCCACCGAGAAGCCGACGTACGCCGCGGCCAGCCCGTGGACGAACGTGGCCGCCGCGCCCCGGCGCAGGTCCACCGCGGCGACCACGAGCACGGCCAGGTCGACCAGCGGGGTCGCGATCAGCAGGGCCAGGCCCAGGCGGGGCAGCCGCATTGCGTACCGGGCGAACAAGCCCCCCGCCAGCAGCACCCAGAACCCGATCTCCCCCGCCGCGATCGTCGACACGACCACGCGTACCACCTCCTAGCGTCCAGCGTGGCCCGCGGGCACGCGCGCGGCCTCGGCGCGCACGACGAAACCGGCGTACGCCGAACGGCGGACCCGCCGCGCGTACGCCTCGTCCGGCGGTCGGACGTCGCGCGCCCCCGGGTGTGGTCTGATCGGGGCGTGGCGAGGTTCCCGCGGGCCGGCACGCTGGGCCGCGACCTGGCGCTGGCCGGGATCGCGCTGGCCGGCGGCGTGCTGCTGCTCGCGCTGGGCGCCTACCGCCAGATCAACCCGATGCCCTGGTCGACCCCGCCGTGGGCGTACTACCTGCCGCTGGTCGCGGTCTGCGCGGCCGTGGCGCTGCGCCGGGTCGCACCGCGGCGCAGCCTGGCCCTGGGCACCGCCGCGCTCGCCGCCGACCTGCTGCTGGGCGGATCGCTCGGCACGATCCTGATCTACACCCAGGTGGTCTACGACGCGTGGTGTTCGGGCCGCCGACGCTGTGGCGGCACGCGCTGCAGGTCTCGGTCGTGGTGGTGGTCGCGAGCGCGATCGCCGGCATCGTTGTCGTGGGCTCGGCCCGGGGGGTGGTCCTCGGCATCCCGCCCGTGCTCGTGCTGATCCTTCCGTTGGTGACGGGGATCAGCGTGCGGCAGTATCGCGACCAGGCCGCCGCCGCACGGGCCCGGGCCGACCAGACCGCCCGGTTGGCCGAGCTCGACCGGCGGCAGGCGGTCGCCGACGAGCGCACCCGGATGGCCCGTGAGCTGCACGACGTCGTCGCCAACCACCTGAGCGCGGTGGCGATCCACGCGACGGCTGCCCTGTCGGTCCGGACACTGACGCCGGCGCAGGTGGCGGACGCGCTGCGGGTGATCAGGGAGAACAGCGTCCAGGGCCTGGCCGAGATGCGCCAGATGATCGAGGTGCTGCGGGGACCGGACGCGCCGGCCGGGGCGACGCTGGGCGAGGTCTCCCGGCTGGTCGACCAGGCGCGGGGCGCGGGCCTCGCGGTCACGCTCCGCACGACCGGCGACCCGCGGCCGGTGCCCGTGGGCGTCGACCTGGCGGGCTACCGGATCGTGCAGGAGTCGCTGACCAACGCGCTCAAGCACGGCGCCGGCGAGGCCGCCGTCCACGTCGACTACCGCCCGGCCGCCGTCGTGATCACCGTGTGCAACGGGACCGCTTCCCCCGGGCCGGCCACGACCGCGCTCGGCGCCGGCGCCGGCCTGGTCGGCATGCGGGAACGGGCGACGCTGGTGCACGGCCGTTTCGACGCCGGCCCGCACGGGGACGGCTGGCGCACGCACGCGGAGCTGCCGACCGCCGAGGCGATTCTGTGATCCGCGTGCTGGTGGCCGACGACCAGCCGGCCGTACGCGCGGGACTGGTGCTGATCCTCGCGGCGGCGGAGGGCGTCGAGGTGGTCGCCCAGGCGGCGGACGGCGCGGCGGCCGTCGCGCGGGCCCGGGCACTGCGGCCCGACGTCGCCGTGCTCGACGTGCGGATGCCGGGCGTCGACGGGATCACCGCCACCCGTGAGATCGTCGGCGACGGGCTGGCCGCTGTCCTGGTGTTGACGACATTCGACCGGGATGAGTACGTGTTCGGGGCGCTGCGTGCCGGCGCGAGCGGCTTCCTCCTCAAGGACACCGACGCCGACGGGCTGGTCGCGGGGGTGCGGACGGTGGCCCGGGGCGACGGCATCCTGGCGCCGGCGGTGACGCGCCGGCTGATCGAGGCGTTCGCGGCGGCACCCGTGCCGACAGCCGGCGACGCCGTACCCGGTCTCGCGGCACTGACCGCCCGCGAGCGGGACGTGTTGTCCTGCCTCGGCGCCGGACTGTCCAACCAGGAGATCGCCGAGCGGCTGTCCATGGCCGAGAGCACCGCGAAGACGCACGTCAGCCGGATCCTCGCGAAGCTCGGCCTGCGCACCCGCGTCCAGGCTGCCATCCTCGCCCGCGAGCACGCCCTCTAACACCACGCCGATCTTGCACTTGTCATGTTCCATCTCGGGCAATTTGCCGAGATAAGTGCAAGATCGGCGGGTCAGAGGCGGCGGGGTGCGGTGGCGGCGCGGGCGAGGAGGGGGACGACCGCCAGGGCGAGGAGCCAACCGCCGAGGACGTCGGACGGCCAGTGGGCCAGCAGGGCGACCCGGCTCAGGCCGACGAGCGCGACGAAGGCCGCCGCCACGCCGACGGTGACCGCGCGGATCGGCGGCGTGCCTCGTGGCCACATCAGGAGCACGGCCACCAGCGCCGCCGCCGTCGCGTTGGTGCTGTGCCCGCTCGGGAAGCCGTTGGAGCCGATCAGGACGAACGCGTCCGCCGGCCGCGGCCGGTAGATCAGCAGGTGCATGAGCGACCACAGCGTCGGCACCAGCACCGTGACCAGGCCGGTGAACGCCGCCCGCCGCGCCTCGCGCAGCACGGCGAACAGAATGGTGACCGCCACCCCGGCCGCCAGGAAGGGCATGGTCGACCCGACGTCGGTGACGACCCGGGTCACCCGGACGACGCCGGCGTGCCGGGCGCCGTATGACCGGAGGGCGGCGCTCACCGCGGTGTCGACGGCGTGCAGGGGCGCCCAGTCGCCCATTACCAGCGCCAGCAGCACCACGAACGCGCCCAGCGCCGACAGCGGCACGACCAGCGGCATCCGGGCGACCACCACCGCATCCTAGAGTGGGCAGCGTGGGGAGCCCGGCGGGTGACGATCTCGCCGCCACCGTCCGAAGCATCGAACGGTCGGCGGGGGCGCTGGCCACCGCCAGCGTGGCCCGGATGGACGAGACCCTGCCGTGGTTCCGGGAGCTGCCCGCCGACCAGCGCGCATGGGTCATGCTGGTCGCGCAGGCCGGCGTCCGCTCGCTCGTGGCCTGGATGCGGCAGGGCGCCGGCACGACCGGCAGCCCCCAGGAGGTCTCCGACGAGGTGTTCGCGTCCGCGCCGCGGGCGCTCGCCCGGTCGATCAGCCTGCAGCAGACGGTCGCGCTGATCAAGGTGACCATCGACGTCGTCGAGGAGCAGGCCGGCCACCTGGCGGCGCCCGGCCAGGAGCGGGAGCTGCGCGAGCTCGTGCTGCGGTTCTCCAGGGAGATCGCCTTTTCCGCCGCGCGGGTCTACGCGCGCGCGGCCGAATCGCGCGGTTCCTGGGACGCCCGGCTGCAGGCCCTGTTGGTGGACGCGCTGCTGCGCGGCGACTCCTCCGACGTGCTGGCCAGCCGCGCCGCCGCGCTGGGCTGGGCCGACGCGCCGCCGGTGGCCGTGGCCGTCGGCCGCTCCCCCGGCGGCGAGATCGCGGCTGTGCTGCACGGGGTCTACCGGCTCGCCCGGCGGATCGGCATCGAGATCATCGGCGGCGTGCACGGCGACCGCCTGGTGCTCGTGCTCGGCGGTGCCGCCGACCCACTCAACGCGACCGAGAAGCTGCTGGCCGGTTTCGGCGAGGGGCCGGTCGTCGTCGGCCCGGCGGTGAGCACCCTCGACGAGGCCACCGAGTCGGCGCGGGCCGCGCTCGCGGGATACCGCGCGGCGCCGGCCTGGCCGACCGCACCGCGGCCGGTCGCCGCGACCGCGCTCCTGCCGGAGCGGGCGCTCGCCGGCGACGCCGATGCGCGGCGCACGCTGCGGCGCGACGTGTACGGAGCGCTCACCCGCGCGGGCGGCGAGCTGATCGAGACGCTGGACGCGTTCTTCGCGGCCGGCGGCGTCCTGGAGAGCGCCGCCCGGTCGCTGTTCGTGCATCCGAACACGGTCCGTTACCGGTTGCGGCGCATCGGCGACGTGACCGGGCTGTCGCCGCTGCTCCCTCGCGAGGCGTACGCCTTACGGATCGCCATGACGATCGGCCGGCTCGACGCCGGCACGGCGCCGCCAAGATGAGGATAAATGCCACATAGCATGCGCGATCCCCGGCACCGATTGTAGGGAACGCACAAAAGCCATAGTGTGGTTTGGTGCCGCGCAGCACCGCCTTGATGGCCGCGTATCCCGCAGAGTCGTAGACGTGCTCGCCGTCCTCTCTCCGGGCCAGGGTTCCCAGAAGCCCGGCTTCCTCGAACCGTGGCTGGAGCTTTCGGGCACCGAGTCACGCCTGCGCTGGTGGTCCGCGCTCGCCGGGGTCGACCTGGTCCGCCTCGGCACGCTGGCCGGGGCCGACGAGATCAAGGACACCGCGCGGACCCAGCCGCTGCTCGTCGGGGCGGCCCTGCTCGGGGCCGACCACCTGCCGATGTACGACGTCGCCGTCGTCGCCGGCCACAGCGTCGGAGAGCTCGCCGCGGCCGCGATGGCGGGCGTGCTGCCCGCCGAGGCGGCGATCACCCTGGCCGGCGTGCGCGGTCGCGAGATGGCCGGCGCCTGTGCGCTCGAGCCGACCGGCATGGTGGCCGTGCTGGGCGGGGACGCCGACGAGGTGCTCGCCGCGATCGAGGCACACGGCCTGTTCGCCGCCAACCGCAACGGCGCCGGCCAGATCGTCGCGGCGGGCGCGGTCGACGCCCTGGAGAAGTTCGCCGGCCAGCCGCCGGCCAAGGCCCGGGTGATCATCCTGCAGGTCGCCGGAGCCTTCCACACCCCCTACATGGCGCCGGCCGAGCGGGCGCTCGCCGCCGTCGCGGGCGGCATCACGACCGCCGACCCGACGAAGATCCTGCTGTCCAATCTGGACGGTGCCGCGGTCACCCATGGCCGCGAGATGCTGCGGCGGCTGGTCCGCCAGGTCGTCGCGCCGGTCCGCTGGGACCTGTGCATGCGCGCCCTCGCCGACCTCGGCGTCACCGGCATCATCGAGCTGCCCCCGGCGGGCACCCTCGCCGGCCTGGTCAAGCGCGAGCTCAGGGGCAACGGCGCCCCGGAGATCGTCACCCTGAACACCCCGGCCGACCTCCCCGCGGCCCGCGACCTCATCGCCCGTCACGGCATGCCGCCCAGCCACGAGCCGACGCCGCAGTTCCGGGTCGTGGTGGCGGGGGCCGCCGGCACCTTCTCGCCGGCCGCCGACCTCGACGAGGGAGACCCGGTCGGCGCCGGCCAGGTCATCGGGCACGTCACCACCCGCCAGGGCCCGGTCGACGTGGCGGCGCACGACGCCGGCCTGCTGACCGAGTGGCTGGCCCACGCGGACGACCCGGTCGCGCCCGGCCAACCCCTCGCCCGCATCGGAGGTAACCCCACGTGAACCTGCGAACCAGCCAACGCGGCGCTGCCCGGTCGTGCCTCACCGAGCGAAGCGAGGCATCGGCATGACCGGCTCCAAGATCCTTTCGTTCGGCCACTACCAGCCCGCGCGGGTGCTCACCAACGACGACCTCGCTCAGATCGTCGACACCA
>DATDJX010000272.1:0-16074 GCA_036520275.1 Asanoa sp. | reverse complement strand
AGGGTCTTGGCCAGCCCCTCGCCGGGCGCCTCGGCGGCGAGCTGGATCAGGTTGGGGTCGAAGCCGGCCTCGGCCAGCGCCTCGCGGGCGTAGCGGACGGTGACGGCGAGCGGCAGCACCGCGCGCGGGTGCGGCTTGACGATGACCGGATTGCCGGCGACCAGGCTGGCGAACAGACCAGGGTACGAGTTCCAGGTCGGGAACGTGTTGCAGCCGATGACGAGCGCGACGCCGCGCGGCACGACGTGGAACGTCTTGGTCATCCGCAGCGGATCACCCTTGCCGGCGGGCTTCTCCCATTCGGCGCTGCCCGGATGGCGGGTCATCTCGGCGTACGCGTATGCGACCGCCTCGAGCGCCCGGTCGAGCGCGTGCGCGCCGCCGGCCTGGAACGCCATGACGAAGGCCTGCCCGGTGGTGTGCTGGACGGCGTTGGCGAGTTCGAAGATGTGCGCGTGCAGCCGGGCCAGGATCTCGACGACGACTCCGGCGCGGGTCTGCGGACCGGCGTCGCGCCAGGCCAGGACGGCCGCCGTCGCGGCGGCGATGGCCGCGTCCACGTCGAGGTGCGGGTAGCGGACGTCCAGCGGCAGGCCGAACGGGCTCTGCTCGGTGGCGACCCAGTCGTCGATGCCCGGCTCGTCGAGCGGGAACCGGTTGCCGAGGTAGGCGCGGAAGGCGGCCTCGCCATCGGCGGCGGCCGTCTCGCCGTAGACGCGGGGGCTGGGCGACTCGGGGTAGGCCGACCAGTAGGTGCGCTGGTTGATCGCGGTCAGTGCCCGGTCGAGCGTGTCGGCGTGCCGGGCATACCAAGGATGCGGGGTCTCCGTCATGACAAGAAGGCTAGCCTTCAGTCCGGTCTGGGCGCGGCGGGCGGGCTAGCCTTCAGTCGGGTCTGGGCGCGGCGGGCGGGACGTTGCGCGGCACATGGCACCCTCGTCGCATGTCCCCCTGGCGCCGCCGGCTCACCTGGATCAACGGGACCACGCTCGTGGGCCTGGCGCTGGCCAAGGCCGCGAAGACCACGCGCGCACAGGGTCCGGACGGCATCATCGTTGCCGGCGACTATCGGCTGCCCCTGCCCCACCAGACCTGCTTCACCGTCGGCTCGGTGATCCTGACCCGCAACGATCCCCGCTGGTTGCTCGCGCCGGAGCGCGCCGAGCTGCTCGCGCACGAGATGCGGCACGCCGGCCAGTACGCGGTGCTGGGTCCGCTGTTCTGGCCGGCGTACTGGCTGGCGTGCGGCTACTCGTACGCGTTGACCCGCTCGTACGGCGCCCGCAACGTCTTCGAGCGCCGGGCCGGCCTGCAGGCGGGTGGTTACCACGAGCTTCCGCTGCGCCCGTGGGTCGCCCGCCTGGCCGGGCGCCGACCCCCGTCTACAGGGTGAGTTGGTAGTTGTGCCACTGCTCGGCGGGGCGGAAGCCCATCGCCTCGTTGATGGAGATCATGTGGTCGTTGACGGCGGCGTTCCAGGTGTCGACGGTGGTCAGCGCCGGCTCCTGCCTCCGCACGTGCCGCAGGTTCTCGATCTTGACCAGCGCACCCAGGCGGTGGCCGCGGTGCTTGGGCTCGACGATCGTGATGTGCTGCCACGCGTGCCACGGTGAGGTGGCGTCGAACCCGATGGCGGTCCAGGCGACCAGGTGACCGCTCGCGTCGTGGCGGGCGGCCGTGTGGTAGACGCGCATGCCGCGCGCCCGGCGCGCCTCGTCGGCCGCCCGCACCCGGGCGGCGTCGTGCTGCTCCGGCTCCCACTCCACCTCACCCATCGGCGCGTCCTGCACCAGGCGGCCGTCGAGGTAGGCGATGTCGTCGATGTACTCGTCGGCGACCAGGCCCGCCCAGCGCACGAGGCTGTAGCCGTCGGCCTTGGCGTAGGCGTCGCGCAGAATGGCGGCCTGGGCTTCGGCGTCGATCGAGGCGAGGTCGAGGCGCCGGCGCACCTCGATGAGGGCCGACTTGGCACCGACGCTCGCCGCGAACGCGTTCCCTGCGGCGCCGAGCGGGGGCCGGCCGGGGAAGGCCTCGGGGACCATGGCGAGCATCCGCTTGCGGTCGCTGTCCTTGGCGACGGCGACGGCGTGCTCGAAGAGCCGGCGTCCGATCCCCCGGCGGCGATGGTCGGGGTGCACGGTGATGCCGACGTCGGAGTTCTCCAGGTTGTCGATGATCGGCAGGCCGATCTCGACGTGGCCGACGACCTGACCGTCGACGCGGGCGAGGGCGTGCTCGGTGCGCTGCCCCGGCCATGGCGCCCGCAGGCCACCGAGGAAGCCCGGGGCGCAGAAGGGCGGGAAGTCGCGCAGGTCCACCGCCTGGGCTGCCGAGAGCACGGCGATCGCCTCGCGGGCGGCGGACTCGTCAGCCGGGTCGAGCGGGGTGATGGCGATGTCCATGCCGACGAGGGTCCCGCGGAAGCCCCGGCGGGGCGACCCAATTTCCACCGAACCCATGATCATGGCGGCGGGGAGGACGCCGTGAAGTAGCCGAACTGGAGGGGGTTGGTCGGGAGGGCGGTCGCACAACGCCTCCGGCGCTGGGTCGCTAGAACTTCGAAAGTCTACGGCGGCACGCCCTCCCGCAGGGAGCATCTTGCGGCGTTCGGAAACGGTCGTCAAGACCCTCCAGGGAGGTTTTCTCCACTCACGGCAAAACCACAGCTACTCCATGCGCTCGCCCGGCCACCCGATCGGACGAGGACGAGTCAGCCGACCAGCCCAGCCTCGCGGGCGGCCCGCAGCGAGGGCTTCACCCGGTGGGTAGGGCCCACCAGGTCGGCGACCGCGTCCACGGTCTTGAGGCCCTCCCCGGTGTTGAAGACCACGGTCTCGAGCGACGTGTCCAGCCGGTCGGCCTCCACCAGCTTCCTCAGGACCGCCACGGTCACACCTCCGGCCGTCTCGGCGAACACGCCCGTCGTCCGGGCGAGCAGCCGGATGCCCTCGCGGATCTCGTCGTCGGTGGCGTAGTCCATCCAGCCGCCGGACCGGCGTACCGCCTCCAACGCGTAGCGGCCCGCGGCGGGGTCGCCGATGTTGAGCGACTTGGCGATGCCCGTCGGCTTCACCGGGGTGACCTCGTCGACGCCGGCGTGCAGCGCGGCCGCGATCGGGTTGCAGCCCGCAGACTGGGCGCCGAAGACCCGCCATCCGCGGGTCGGCGCGACCGCCAGGCCGAGGTCGACCAGCTCCGCGAACGCCTTGTCGATCTTCGTGAGCAGCTCGCCGCTGGCCATCGGGATGACCACCTGCGCCGGGATCCGCCAGCCGAGCTGCTCGGCCACCTCGTAGCCGAGCGTCTTGGAACCCTCGGCGTAGTAAGGACGCACGTTCACGTTGACGAACGCGGTGTCCTCGAACTCATCGGTCTCGACGAGCTCGCCGCAGAGCCGGTTGACGTCGTCGTACGACCCGTCGATCGCCACCACGTCGCCCCCGTACACGGCGGTCGTCAGGATCTTGCTCGGCTCGAGGTCCCCGGGGATGAACACGACCGACGGCACGCCGACCCGCGCGGCGTGGGCCGCGACCGAGTTGGCCAGGTTGCCGGTCGAGGCGCAGGCGAACCGGGTGAAGCCCAGGCCGCGCGCGGCGGTCAACGCCACCGACACGACCCGGTCCTTGAAGGAGTGGGTGGGGTTGGCGCTGTCGTCCTTGACGTGCAGGTCGGCCGTGAAGCCCAGCTCCGCGCCCAGGCCGGGCGCCGCGATCAGCGGCGTCAGTCCCGGGTTGAGGGTGACCCGGGAGGCGGGGTCCTGACCGACCGGGAGCAGGTCGGCATAACGCCAGAGGTTCTTGGGACCGGCCTCGATCGACTCGTGGGAGACCCGGGACAGCAGCGCACGGTCGTAGGCCACCTCGAGCGGCCCGAAGCATTCGTAACAGGCGTGCTGTGCGCCGAGCGGGTATTCGGCGCCGCAGCCGCGACAGGCGAGGGCGCGGGCGGCGGATGCGGTGGCGATGGTCGACGTCATGCGACGGGTCCTCTCATCTTTCCCCGCGTCACACGGCGGGGACGGAATTGGCACCTGCCTCGGGAGCGCTCGTCGATGAGTCGCGCGAGGTGGTTGCCGGGGCGTCGTCGGGCCGTATCCCTCAGCCCCTCTGGATGAGGTGTTCAGTTGTGAACGTGAGTGTAACCCTCCTCAGGAAACCACGTCCTTACGGGTGAAGCGCCAGAACGCCAAGGACCAGAAAAGTGTTGCGTAGGCCACCGCGGAGATCGACCCGCTGACGATGTCGTCGAGCTGCGGCGGCGTGGACAGCAATCCGAGCCAGGCCGAGCTGTAGTGGGTCGGCAGCACATACCGCAGCGACCCGAGCGCGGTGATCTGGTCGAGGATGCTCGACAGGATCCACAGCAGCGCCGCGCCGCCGACGGCGCCGAGCGGGGCGTCGGTCGACACCGACAGCAGCAGCGCGAGCCCGGCCACCACCAGGAGCACGACCGCCAGGTAGCCGAGCACGCCGAGCAGCCGCAGCGCCCCATCGCCGGCCGGGATCTCCGCCGCGACCGCGCTGCGCAGCGGGTGCCAGCCGTACCGCAGGGTGCCCACCGCGAGCGCCGTGCCGGTCAGCAGCAGGAGCGCGAGCGCCGAGTAGCCCAGCGCCACCACCAGCTTCACCGCGAGCAGGCGAGCCCGCGGGACGGGTACGGCCAGCAGGTAGCGCAGGCTGCCCCAGCTCGCCTCGCTCGCCACCGTGTCGCCGCAGAACATCGCCACCGCGACCACGAGCAGGAAGCCGGCCGAGACGAACAGGCAAAAGAGCGCGAAGTTGACGCCGCCGGTCGTGGCGAACGAGACCAGGCTGCCGTACTCGCCGCCGCCGTTGTCGTCGCCGCCGTTGTCGAACTGGAACGCCACCAGGATGATCAATGGAAGCAAGGTCATCAGGCCCAACGCGAGCTGCGTGCGCCGCCGCGACCACTGCCGCCGCCATTCGGCCCGGACCGGCAGCGTTCCGTCGGGCCGGTAGCCGGCCGCCGCGCCCGTCCGTGTCCCCACGCTCATGCCGCCACCCCGCTCCCGGTGGTGCCGAATGCCGGTGGCCGGCGGCTGGGTGGCCAGGCGGCGCCACGAGCGCAGGTACCGAGTTCGGTGACGATCTCCCTTCGGTCGTTCATCGGTCTCCGCTCCCGCTCGAGCTCTCGCCCACCAGGGCAAGGAACGCGTCCTCGAGGCGCCGCCGCGGGACCACCCGATCCACGCCCACGCCCGCCCGCACCAACGACGCCACCACCGCGCTGCGCGCGGTTCCGTTGAGGTCGACCACCAGTCCCGAGGAGCCGTCCGCCGCGACCGAGCGGATCCCGGACAGGCCGCCGAGTACCCGCTGCGCCGCCGGCACGTCGGAAACCTCCAGCTGGACGGTCGGGGACTCGCCGACGATGTCGTCGACCGGGCCGGACGCGACCACCTCTCCCTTGTGGACCACGACCACGTCGGTGCAGGTCTGTTCGACCTCGGCGAGCAGGTGACTGGAGACCAGGACGGCACGGTCGCCGGTCGCGTACCGCTTCAGCACCCGCCGCATCTCCGCGATCTGCGGCGGGTCGAGGCCGTCGGTCGGCTCGTCCAGCACCAGCAGCTCGGGCAGGCCGAGCATCGCCTCGGCGATCGCGAGGCGCTGCTTCATGCCGTGGCTGTAGGTGCGCACCTTGCGGTGGATCGAGTCGGCGAGGCCGGCGATCTCCAGCGCCTCGGCGAAATGCGCGTCGATGGTTGCCCGGCCGGTGGCCCGCCAATAGGAGTGGAGGTTGGCCAGGCCGCTCAGGTGCGGCAGGAAGCCCGGCCCCTCGACGAGCGCGCCGATCCGGGACAGCACCGGCGAACCGGGGGTCAACCGGTGGCCGAAGACGTAGACCTCGCCCGCGGTGGCCCGGATGAGGCCCATCAGCACCCGCAGCGCCGTCGTCTTGCCCGCCCCGTTCGGCCCGAGCAGGCCGACCACCTGGCCGCGGCGGACGGTGAAGTCGACGCGGGACACCGCGACGAATCCGTCTGCGTACTCCTTGCGCAGCCCGGACACGACCAGCGGCGTGTCCCGGTGCTCCGGACGTACGGCGACGTCACGACCACGCCGGCGGCGGCGAGCCGGGAGGACGATGACCGCGACGCCAGCCACGACCGCCACGACCAGCGCCGCCAACACCCAGCGCCAGACGACCGACGGGTTGGCGATGGGCGTGCCCACCACGGTGGGCAACATGACGCCGGTCGAGTCGCCGGCGAGCCCGACCGTGTAGACGGCCGGCTGGGCCGGCGTCGCGTACGACTGGTCGGCGGTCGCCACGACGACCCGCACGGTGTGGCCGGCCTCGATACGCCGCACGATCGGCGGCAGCGTCACCGTGACAGGCGTCGCCGCGGCGATGTCGCGGGCCAGGGCGCTCAGCCGGACGGGCGCGATGAGGCCGCTGGACAGCGTCGAGACGCCCTGCTCGTCAACGTCGTAGAGCTTGACGAACAGCACCGCATCGCCGGTCGGGGACGCGGCCTTGATCGAGACCGTCGGCGCGCCGACCACGTCGACCGCCCGGTCGAGCGGCGCCGAGCCGAACCGGGCGTTCTGGCCCGGTACGTCGGTCACCACGCCGTTGACGAAGGAGGAAAGGCCGCCCGCGAGCGGCACAGACGACATCGCGGCCGGGTTGCCATCGGGCGGGTTGGCGATCGGCTGCGGCGGGCCGGAAACCGCGACCGTTCGAGGGCTTCCGGTTCCCGACCGGAGGTCCGTCGGGTAGTGGTCGGCCGACAGCGCGCTGGTCACGACGCCGCGGTCGAGCGCGTTGAAGCCGGTGATCCGCGACCACGTGAAGCCGTCCGACGGCGCGGGATCACTGCCCTCGACGTAGTGGTCGAGCCACTGGGCGGTGAGGAAATGCAGCCGGTCCTGGTCGGACTGCGGACCCGCGCCGCCGTCGTGGCCGCCGGTGAACCAGGCCACCCGCACCGGCGTGCCCGCGGCCGCGATCCCGCGCGCGTTGGCGTCCGCCTCGGACAGTGGGAACAGGGTGTCGGCCGTGCCCTGCACGAGCAGGGTGGGCGCCTTGATCCGGTCGAGGACGCCGGCCGGGCTCGACCGCCGGAGCAGGGCGACCGCCGCCGGGTCGCCGCGCCCGCTCGTCGCGACCCGGAGGTAGGCGGCACACACGTCGGCGGCGAAGCGCCCGCACGCCGGATCCAGGCCGGACACGCCGCCGGGCACAGGGCTGCCTCTGCCGCTACCCGTGCCGCGGCCGCTGTCGCCAGCCGCATCGGCGCCGGCCGCCCGGTCGGTTGACGCGGAGTCGCCGCCGCTGGCGCTCGCGTCGCCGCCGAGGCCCCCGTTGCCGAAGAAGATGCCGGCCCAACCCTTCTTGAACACGCCCTGCTCCGGATCGCCGCCGGTCGCGTCGGGGAGGAAGGAGCGGGCGAGGTCGTTCCAGGTGATCATGGGGACGATCGCGTCCACCCGGGTGTCCTGCGCGGCGAGCAGCAACGCGAGCCCCCCGCCGTACGACCCGCCGACCACCCCGACCCGCGGGTCACCGGGCCCGTCGGTGCGGATCTCCGGCCGGGCGGCGAGCCAGTCGAGCAGCCGCTGCGCGTCGCGCACCTCGTAGTCGGGGCTGTCCAGGTGGATCTGCCCGGTGCTCGTGCCGAAGCCCTGCGCGGTGTATGTCAGGACCGCGTACCCGTGGCCGGCGAGGTCCTCGGCGTCGCCGCGGGTGCTGTCCTTGGTGCCGCCGAAGCCGTGCGCGAGCAGGACGGCTGGCACCTTCCGGGACACGGAGGCGCCGTCGGGAACGAAGTAGCGCAGGTCCAGGTCGACCGGCTCGGTCCCGTTCGGACCTGTGCCGACCGTGAGCCGCAGGTCTTGGGTGCGGTAGGGCTCGTCCCGCGGCCACGCTGCCCACACGACGGCGGCCGCGCACAGTGCGAGCACCACGGATCCGACGATGATCCGGCGCCGCGTCAGGCGGGGCCGGCGGATCCGGCGCAGACGGGCCGAGAGCGGGCGGGGCATGCCGCAAAGGTACGGCTCCCGGCCTGAGGACTGTCTGAGTTTGCGCTCCGTGCCGATTCCTGGGACGCGTGCTCATATAGCGAAATCCGATTACTGCCGCGTTCCGGGCAGGTGCCTGGGAGCCGATTACAGGCAGTCACCGGAAACGGCCAGATCGATCACTGAGGGCCATAGAAGCCGACGGATACCGAGAAATGACCGTTTGGCGCGGACTGGGGAGGGTGCCGCTTCCACTAGTTTCACGGTCCGGCGGACGGGACGACCGGGGGCGGCAGATCGAACCCCGTTGCCGGGCTTCGTGGAGGGTAGCCGATGACACGTGCCACACCGCGCGAACGCGCGCGCTCGAGGGCGTCGGCGGCGCTGCTGTCGGCTCTGGTGATCGCGCTGCTCGTGCCCACGTGCGTGCTGTTCGTCAACGCCTGGGGCAACGTCCAGGACCGCCGTGCGGCCACCGAGCGCGAGGCGGACGGCCTCACCTATCTGCGCCCGCTCAACGGCGTGCTCCTCGCGCTGGCCGACGCGCAGTCCGCCGCCGTGGACGGCCGTCCGATCCAGACCGACCAGCTCACCAGCGCCATCCAGCAGGCGGCCGCCGTCGACGAGCGGATCGGCGACCGGCTGGCCACCCACGAGCGGTGGACCGAGCTGCGCAGCAAGATCGAAGGGCTCCAGGTCAACAAGCCGACCAGCCCGAAGGCCGCCCTCGACAGCTACACCGCGCTCGGCAACCTCATCGTTGGCCTGTACGCCAAGGTGCGTGACCGATCGGGCCTCGTGCACGACCCCGACGACGACGCCTTCCACCTCCAGGAAGCCGTCGCCGCCGAGCTGCCCCACGCGGTCATCGCCGCCGGCACCGTCGCCGACCTCGTCGTGGTCGTCCAGTCGCTGACAACCGCCGTCGACACCGGGCAGCTCCCGCCCGGCACCACCGCCGCCCAGGTCCGCCAGCTGATCGGCCTGCTCTCCGTGCAGACCCAGACCGCCCGGGCGGTGCTCGCCGACAGCGCGCGCGACCTCGTCGACGGCCTACGCGCCGCGGTCGACGCGACCCAGATCCGCACCCTGGGCGGTAACCTGCTCAGCCGACTCGACCGGTTCCAGCGCACCGCCGACCGGATCGCCTCGACCGCGAGCATCGCCCCTGGCACCCCGCTCGCCGACCGGTCGATCGTGCCGATCGCCCGCGCCGAGATGCGCGCCGCCGCGTCGGATCTCGCTACCACGATCCTGAGCGAGGTCGACGGCCTGCTGCAGAAGCGCCTCGACGCCATCGACCGGGACCGCCTGATCATCACCGGATCGGCCGGCGCGGCCATCTTGCTGGCCGTGTGCGCCCTGATCGTGCTCATCGTGAGCAGCCGCCGGCGGCGGCCCGACCCCCTCGTGGAACCGACCATCAGCACGCCGGCGGCGCCCTATCGGGCCGCCCGCGCGCTCCCGACCGAGGACCAACGGTGGGGACCCGACGTCGCGGTGTCGCCGTACCAGGAAGGGCCCGAGGCCATCTCGCGCTGGGAGCGGTCCGGTGCTGCTCAGTAGGCTCCGCATCCGCAGCAAGCTGGCGCTGCTGCTGATCGCCCCGCTGCTCGGCATGGTCGCGTTGACCGTCCCGGTGATCTTCAGCCGGGCCGACGTCGCCGACCGGGCCGCGCGTCTTGACCGCAGCGTGCAGCTGGCCAACCAGGTCGGCTCGCTGGTCCAGGACCTCCAGCAGGAGCGGCTGCTGTCCATCGGCGTGAGCCTGCGCCAGGTCGAGCCCAACCGCTTGATAATGCAGAGCGCCGCGGTCACCGACCGCATCGCGGACCTGCGGGCGGCGGCCGCGCCGCTGCCGGCCGAGGTCGGCGCCGCCCTCGACACACTGCCCCCACTTGCCGCCGTCCGGGCCGAGGTGCTGGCCGGCACCGCCGAGACGCCGAAGGTGCTGACCGCCTTCGGCAACGCGGTGACCACGCTGATCAACTCGCTCGGGCTGCGGACCACGGCCGACACCGCCACCGCCGCCGGCAAGCAGGTCATGGCGCTGGACGCCACCCTTCGCTACGACGAGGGCATCAGCAACGTCGCGCTGCAGATCCTGCTCATCTCCGGCCTGCAGTTCAGGGCAGCGCAGACCGGCGAGCCGGTCGACCAGCAGGCCATACAGCGCCTCGGGCTCGGCATGGCCACGACGATGGTCTCGCTACTGGCCGACAACGAGCGGTTCCAGGTGTACGCCACGCCGGAGCAGCGCGGCCTGCACAACCTCGTCCAGCAGGGCGCCAACGCGCGCGTGAGCACGAACGACTTCATGGCGCGGTTCGCCACCGAACCGGCGACGGCGTTGCAGGACATCACGCTGCCCGAGCTGTTCCCGGTGGTCGAGTCGATGATCACGCTGGGCCGGTTCGTGGAGAAGCGGATCGCCGGGGACATCCTGGCCGAGGTCTCCGGCAGGCAGCAGCGCGCGCTCACCGAGGCGTACATCGCCGGCGGCATCTGCGTGCTCGTCCTGCTGATCGTGCTGCTGCTCAGTATCGCCATCGCCCGCGCGGTCGCCCGGCCGCTGACCCGCCTTACCCGCTCGGCCGACCGGGTCGCCCAGGCCGCCGAGGCGGAGCTCACCAAGATCGCCGACGGGGAGCTGGACCATCCCGGCGCGATACCGCTCGACGCGCTCGACATCAGGGCCGACGACGAGATCGGCGAGCTCGCTCGGGCGTTCGGCCGGGTGCAGGGCACGGCGGCCCGGCTCGTCGAGCGCCAGGTCGCCAGCCGCCGCAACGTCGCCCAGATGTTCGGTCACGTCGGCCGGCGCACCCAGAACCTGGTTGGTCGCCAGTTGGCGCTCATCGACCGGCTCGAGCGCCAGGAGACCGACCCGGGCCGGCTGCAGCACCTCTACCACCTCGACCACGTGTCCAGCCGCCTGCGCCGCAGCGCGAGCAGCCTGGTGGTGCTCTCCGGCTCGGCCGGCGCAGACAACCACGTCGCGCCACTGCCGCTTGCCGACGTCGTGCGGCTCGCGCTCGGTGAGATCGAGGACTACACCCGGGTCGACGTGCGGGTCCCCGGCGACATCGCGATGGCACCGTCGGTCATCGGCGACATTGTGCTGGCACTGGCCGAGCTGATGGAGAACGCCACCACCTTCTCCCCACCGCACACCCGGGTGACCGTCACCGCGGTCGTCACGGACCCCGGCGTGCGGCTGCTCGTGGTCGACCGCGGCCTGGGCATGACGCCCGAGCGGCTGGCCGAGGAGAACGCCCGGCTCGCCCGCCGCGAACGGCTCGACCTGGTGCCGACCGAGGTGCTCGGCCTGTTCGTGGTCGGCCGGCTGGCCCGCCGCCACGGCCTGCGCGTCAAGCTGACCACCACGCCCGGTGGCGGCGTGACCGCCGAGGTCGAGGTGCCCGAGCGGCTCCTCGCCGTCGACGCGGCCGACCCGCGGGTCGTGGCCGTCGCCCGCGCCCGGGTCGCCTCACCCGCCGGGGCCTCGTCCGACGAGGGCGCGCCCGCGGAGCCGTCGGCCGCGGAGCCGGTCGGACTCGAGTCATCCGCCAACGTGGAGAGCACGGCGAACCCGTCTCCGCCGCCCGTGCCGGCCGGCGTGCGCGCGGCGGACGACGCCGCCGACGAGGCCGCGCGGCACGGGGAGCAGCCGGCCGCGCACCGGGCCGGAGCACACACGGGCGCCGCGGAGGCCGCCTCGGCCCACCGGGCAGCCGAGCACGAGGCGCAGGCGGACCGAGCCGCCGCGGAGGCCGCCGCGCGGCGCGCCGCGGTCGCCGCGAAGGCCGCCTGGGCGCGCAGCTGGAGGGCTCCCCACGAAACGGCGGCAGCGGGCGGGACTGCGCCAGCGGAGGCGGCCGCGCAGGCGGCTCCGGCGACGGCCACCGGGGGGCAGCCCCGGGAGCTGCCCGAGTGGCCCATCCGCCGGCGGGTGCCCGGCGCCACGGCCGGGGTCACGCCGCCGGTGCCGCCGGCCGTCCCCCCGGCACCAACCGCCCAGTCGCCCGCCGCCCAGCCGGCGCCGGCCCAGTCGCCCGCCGCCCAGCCGGCGCGCGCCTGGCTGGAGCCCGCCCAGCCGGAAGCGCCGCGCCCCGCCCCACGGACCGTCGACGAGGCGCCGACCGCGCCCGTGCATCCGCCCGCGGCGCCGCCCCTCGTGCCGGCCAAGGTCCGACGCGACGACGCCGACACCATGTCCCCCGACGCGCCGGCGACCGACGCCGAGCCGCCGCCGGTGATCGAGTTCGAGACCGCCCCGCCGACGCACGCACCCGGCCGCAACGAGTTCTCTGATCCCGCGTTCGACCGCGCCAGCCGCATGCTCCGGGCGGGACAGCCCTGGAACGCGTTCGCGCCGCAGCCGCGCTCGGCGCCCGACCGCGAGCGGACCGGCACCAACGGCAGGGGTAGCGGTCACCCGGCCGCCGAGCCGGAGAACCGTGCCGACCCCGAGGAGCGCGCCGGCGACCGGCTCAAGCAGCGCGTACCGGGTGCGCAGCTCGCGCCCCGCGGCACCGTGCGCCGTAGCGCGCCGCCGCCCGGGCCGCCCGACCCGGCCGAAGCGCGCGCTCTCGTCGAGCAGTTCGAAGCCGGCGTGAAGTTCGCCGAGCGCCAGGTCCGTGCGGCCGATCCCGTGCCGACCAGCCCCGCACCGGCCGCCGCCACTCCCGCCCCGACCGCCGCACCGGCCGGAGCCCCGAGCGGCTCGTCGTTGCGCCGGCGCCGTCCCGGCGTCGCCTTGGACGGCACCGCCACCGCGACAGAGCGTCCGGCGTCGGGTCAACGGCTCGACGCCGATGAGGCACGCGAGCTGGTCCAGCAGTTCGAATCCGGGGTCGCTCGAGCGATCCAGCAGATCGGCGCCACCCCGACGAAGAGGGATCTTCACAATGAATAGCCCGTACCTGCACGACAGCGCCGAACGCCAGGAAGACTCCGGCGACACGGGCCAGGGCCAGCTCAGCCAGGAAGCGCAGACCTTCAACTGGCTCCTCGACTCGTTCACCTCCGGCACGGCTGGCGTCCTGGAGGCGATCGCGGTCTCGTCCGACGGCCTCCTCATGGCGATGTCGGCGATCAAGGACCGGGCCAACGCCGAGCGGCTGGCCGCCGTCGTGTCCGGCATGACCAGCCTCGCCGGCGGCGCCGCGAGCTGGTACGGCCTCGGCGGCCTCAACCGGGTCATCGTGGACATGGTCGACGGCTACCTGCTGATCACGTCGATCAGCAGTGGCTCGGTGCTCGGCGTGATCGCCGACCGGTCCGCCAACCTGGGCACGCTCGCCTACGAGATGACGCTGTTCGCCAGTCGCGCCGGCGGCGCTCTCACTCCCCGACTGATCGCCGAGCTGAAGAACTCCGTCCAGTCATGATGCCCGAGCGCGACGAGGAACCCGCTCCCGCTTCGACCGTCCGGGTCCGGCCCTACCTGCACGCGCCGCAACCCATGGCCGACGTCGAACCGATCGCGCGGGAACCCGCTGCGGGCGAAGACCCGGGCGCGGCATTGCGCCCGTTCGTCCTGACGTCCGGACGGGTCGTCGGCTTCGACCCGGCGATCGGCGTCGAGACCCAGGTGACGGCCCGCGACGGGCCGCCCCGACAGGCGTTGCCGGCCAGCGCACCGGAACTGCACGCGATCGTGGCGCTCTGCGCGGCGCCGATGTCCGTGGCGGAGATCTCGGCTCGCCTGCGCATGCACCTCGGGGTGACCCGGGTGCTGGTCGGCGACCTGCGCGCCACCGGGCACCTCGATGTACACACAAGGGACGTCGCGGACCCACGCGACCCCGAGACGATTCGGCGGGTGATCCGTGGACTACGTGCGATCTCCTGACTGGCCGATGGCTGCGCCGGGGGTGGCACCCAGCCGAGCGGGCGGGCCGGGGCCGTCGGCCGGACGCCACGCGGAGCCGGCCGGCCCGCAGTTGCAGAAGAGCCCCTCCGCCACGCGGAACGGGTGGCATCAGGTCGACCGCGGCTACCACGGTGAGCCGCGCATCCCGGAGCCGCGGCAGGGCGATTGGCAGCGCACCGGGCCGCCGCGACGCAAGCCACCGATCCCGGTCAAGATCATCATTGCGGGCGGCTTCGGTGTCGGCAAGACCACGACGGTCGGCGCGATCTCCGAGATCGCGCCGCTGACGACCGAGGCCGAGATGACCACCGCCTCGATCGGCGTCGACGACCTGGGCGTCGGCTCGACCAAGACGACGACGACGGTGGCGATGGACTTCGGCTGCGTCACGATCGACCGCAGCCTGAAGCTCTACCTGTTCGGTACGCCCGGCCAGTCCCGCTTCGGCTTCATGTGG
Organism: Asanoa sp.; assembly: GCA_036520275.1. Taxonomy (GTDB): domain Bacteria; phylum Actinomycetota; class Actinomycetes; order Mycobacteriales; family Micromonosporaceae; genus Asanoa. The sequence continues at coordinate 1,745 of DATDJX010000272.1, read as the reverse complement.
GACGACCTCGTCCGGGGCGCTCTCGGCGCACTGGTCGTCGTGGACAGCGCCCGGCTGGACGAGTGCCATTTCGCGATCGACTACTTCGAACGGGCGAACCTGCCGTTCGTCGTCGGGGTGAACGCGTTCGACGGCCGTCTCGCGCACGACCTGCACGCCGTGCGCTGGGCGTTGGCGGTCGGCGATCAGGTGCCGGTCGTACGGTTCGACGCCCGCCAGCGCCTATCGGTGCGCGACTCGCTCCTGGTGGTGCTCGACCGGGCGCTGGACCGCGCGCTGCGGGAGCGTGGTGGCTGAGGGGGAGGACGGGGAGGTCGAGGCGATGAGGGACGCACTCGGCGACGCGCTGGAACGAATGGCGCGCCGCGAAGAGGTGGAGCGGCTGCGCGCGGCGGCGGCGGCGCAGACCGCCGGCATGCCGGCCACGGTCGGGGTGACCGCGGGCATCTTCGGGGGGCCGGCGCCGACCCCGCACGGCTCGGTGGCGGCGGAGCTGGCCGAAGCGATCCGGCAGATCGCGCAGAACCATCCCGGCACGATCATCACCGCGTCCGTCGAGGGCACGGGCGGTGAGGTGTCGATGCAAGCGAGCTGGGTCGACGGTCAGGTCGTGGTGCGGCCGGGCCCGGCGCCCGACGCGGCCGCGCGGCTGGCCGAGATGATCCGCCGCGACCCGACGCTGCTCGCACCCGAACCCGACTAGCCCGCCAAGCAGTCGAACGGGAGCGGCCGACGGCGGATGTTCCCACCCGGTGCCGGCCGTACGGCTGCGGTCAGCGCCCCCGCCGACCGTAGCCGGCTGGATCCGTCTCCGCTGGATAGGCTCGGCGGGTGGCCGACCGTGACCTCACCCTGACCGCGAGCCTGCGGCCCGCGGCGCTCGACGCCCGGCGCGGCGTCGTCCGGATGCATCCCGAGGTGGTGGCCGCCCTCGGCCTACGACCGGGCGACCCGGTCCGGCTCACCGGCCGGCGGGAGACCGCGGGCATCGTGGCGCTCGGCGTGCCCGCCGACAGCCGCGCGTTGCTCTACGCCGACGACCTGACGCTGGGCAACCTCGGCGTCCGCGACGGCGCGCAGGTGGTGGTCGCGCCCGCGCCGGTCATAGCGGCGCGGACGGTGACGCTCGACGGGGCCGCCGAGATCGTCGCCGCGGTAAGCCCGGAAATGCTACGGCTCGCGCTGCTGGGCAAGGTGGTCAGTGCCGGCGACGACGTCTCGCTGCTGCCCCAGGACGTGGTGCCCGACGCGGCGGCGCGCGCCCTGGTCGATGCCGCCCGGCGCAGCCTCGCCAACCGGGTCGGCTACGCCTGGACCAGTACGTTGCTGACGGTGGTCGCGGCGACGCCGGATACGGCCGCGCTGGTGACCATGGATACCGTCGTCGGTTGGCGGGGCGGCCAGGCCACCCACGGCGAGACGCCCTCGGACGTACGGCCACCGGCCGCACGTCCGGCGGCGGCGCCGGCCCGGTCGTCGGCGGCCGCCACCGCCTTTGTCGCCGACGCCGCGGCGCCCACGGTCGACGACCTGCCCGGGATGCGGGCCCAGGCACAGCAGCTCACCGAGCTGCTCGACCTCGGCTTCCACCACGGTGACGTGCTGGGCCGGCTGGGCACGACGGTCTCGCTCGGCGTGCTGGTGACCGGGCCGGCCGGCTCGGGAAAGTCCGCGCTGGTCCGCGCCGTCGCGGCCGCGGTCGGCGCGCGCGTCGCGACGGTGTGGGCGCCCGAGGTCGCCGCGCT
>DATDJX010000271.1:0-2000 GCA_036520275.1 Asanoa sp. | reverse complement strand
CTGGCTCGACGGCCTCGACAACTACATCCAGGTGGGCCGCAACGGGCTGCACAGGTACAACAACTCGGACCACTCGATGCTCACGGCGATGCGCGCCGTGGACAACCTCGTGGACGGCGCCGACCACGACATCTGGGCGGTCAACGCCGAGTCGGTGTACCACGAGGAGGGCAAGGACAACGAGGACAAGCAGCCCTACATCGAGGCCCCCGAGACCGAGTCAATGAAGGAGCCGCTGCACAGCTGACGGCTGCGCGGCATCTGCGCAGCCGGGACCGCTGCACTCCTAGCAGCGCGGCAGGCGAGCTCTCCTCGTCGAGCTGTTTCCAGCCAGGTCGGTGGCCCGCACCGAGACCCGCCGCGCGCCCTCCGGGAGCCGGGTGCGGAAGCGCTTGCGATGTGCGCGCCGGATGACGCGTCCGTCCGCGCGGACGACCACCTCGTCGATCCCGGACAGGTCGGTGATGCGCACGCTCAGCGAGCGGCAGCCCGGCGTCAGCGCTATCGACGGGTCATCGCGGTCGTAGCCCGCGTGAATCGTCGACACGACCCCGCCGTCGTAGCTTTGGTACCTCGCAAAGAGCACCTCCTCCGCGAGCACCACCGTGTCCTCGTCGAGCACGGTCAGCTCCTGTTCGAACGGCGAGCCACCCTGCAGCGTGCCGCGCATGAGTCCGCGCCGCCCGAACGAGCGGTCGAGCTGGCCGCTGCGAAGGAAGCGGCGCACGATCGTGGCGTCCTCGCCTCCGAGCAGGTCGTCGTGGGCGGTGCTGCCCACCACGATGATGCCGCCGTGTCTGTCCGCAACGGCGATTCGTGGCCACTCGCCGCCCTCCGGCACGTCCAGGCGCGGGCCCAGGGCGAGCCCACGGCGGCCAAAGCGGAGGTCGGGATGCCCGTTCGCCGTGAGCCCCACGAGTCCCAGGCTCGAGACGAGCTCGCGCACCTTGAACGTCACCGGGATCCGGATCCGCCCGTCCGGGAGGACGAGCGGTTGCCAGTCCCAGCCGTAGGCCGGCAGCACCTGACGGACCCAGCGCCGGCGGCCGAGCTCGATAGGGGCCGCGCCGCCGCTGCCGAAGCCCGAATCCAGGCGGCCGTCCGCCGACAGCCGGGCCACTCGGAGCGGCGAGTCGCCGCCGGGGGCGACCAGGACGATCCGCCCATCGGACTGGAGGGCGGCGGTGGCGACCAAGCCGCCGGCCAGCATCGCGACGACCGTCTCCCCGCCGCTGCCGAAGCTCGGGTCGGGTGATCCGTTCGCGAGGTACCGCCTGACGTGGACGGCATGCGGGCCGTCCCCGCTGTCGAACGGAACTGCCGCCACGACGAGGCGGCCGTCGGCCTGCAGCGCGAGCGTCAGGGCGTACACGTCCCGCGCCCCGAAATCGAGGTCGAGCGTGCCGCCGGCACCGAAGCTCGTGTCGGGGCTGCCGTCCGGGTGAAGGCGGCGGAGCGCGGTCGGGTATCCGGTCAATCCGACGAGGATCCGGCCGTCCGGCTGGACCGCCAGGGCGGCGATCCCACGCCCGGACCCGAACCCGACGGTGCCGCCGGCGCCGAAGCTCGTGTCGGACGTGCCGTCCGGGAGGTAGGCCTTGAGCCAGCCCTCGGGGGTCGTGAAGGTTCGAAAGCTGCCGCCGACGAGGACCCGGCCGTCGGGCGTGACCGCGAGACCCTGGATGTCGTTGTCGTAGGGGACTTGGGCGATGACCCGATCGACGCTCCCGGGACGCTCGGCGGCCCACGACTCACCCGCTCCGGACAGGACCACGGCGAGTACGGCGAGCGCGCAGACGCGGCAGATCACTATGCAACTCTAAACCGGCGCGTGGTCCGAAGTTTCGCGTAGCTTCCGCGCGTGCCGCTCTCCGCCGTCGCTCTTGCCCTCGGTGCCGCGTTCCTCCATGCGGGGTGGAACGTGCTGCTGGCGGGGGCGCGGGACGTGCGGGCTTCCACCGCCGGCCTGCTGGTGTGGGGGGTGGCGCTGCTGGCCGTGC
>DATDJX010000270.1:0-2639 GCA_036520275.1 Asanoa sp. | reverse complement strand
CGACTCGAAGATGCGCATCCCGCCGATGTCGGGGTTGATGCCCCAGCCCTGACCGGCGATGTCGCCGGTCCACACGAACCGGACGCCGGCGCGGTTCCCCGGGATGGACAGCGACCAGCATCTGGCCGGCACGATCCGTGCGGGTCCATATCTTGGCGGCGGAGCCGACGGCGTCGCCGCTCTGGATGCCGTGGGTCAGCACCGGGCGGCCGGACCGTACGAGGGCCGGGGGTGGCGCCGGCGCGTCCGGCGCCGAGGGCGCCCGACGTGGCGGCGCCAAACGCGGCGGCCGCGGCCGTGCCGAGCAGCTGCCGGCGGTTCCAGGTCTGGGATGACACAGGGTTGCTCCCTCCGGAGGGTGGCGTAACGCCCTCTGCCTACCGGTGCGGATCGTCCGGCCGGTGTACCGACCGTGAACGCCGGTTTGCCGCGTGCCGGCGCGGTTAGTTTGAGGGCATGGCGACGGCGGTGGAACGCGAACACAAGTACGAGGGCCCGGACGGCTTCCGGGTGCCCGACCTCACGGGTGTCGGCGGCATCGATTCGCTGGGCGACGCCGACGAGCACGAGCTCGACGCGACCTACTACGACACCGGTGACCTGCGCCTGGTCCGCAGCGGCTTCGCGCTGCGCCGGCGGACCGGCGGCGGCGACGCCGGCTGGCACCTCAAGGTCGGCGAAGGCGGCACCGACCGCACCGAGTACCGCCGGACGTCCGCCGCCGCCAGCCCGCCCCGCGACCTGGTCAGGTTGGCCCGGGCGGCCGCCCGCGGCGAGCCGGTCGAGCCCGTCGCCCGGGTGGTGACCCGGCGGCGCGAGCGCCCGCTGCGCGGCGCCGACGGCCGCGTCCTCGCGATGCTCGCGGATGACGCGGTGGTCGGCCACGACCTGGTCGACGGCGGCCGGATCTCCTGGCGCGAGATCGAGGTGGAGCTGGTCGACGGCGACGACGCGGTGCTGTCCGCCGTGGACAGGCGGATGCGCAACGCGGGCGCCCGTGAGGGCCGCGAGGCCAAGGTCCGCCGGGTGCTGGACGGGCGGTTGCGCGGCCTGGCCGACACCGCCGCCGCCGGCGCCGCCGGCACGGTCCTGGCGTACGTCCGCGCGCAGCGCGACGCGCTGCTGTTGGAGGATCCGGCCGCCCGCGAGGGCGACATGGACGCGGTTCACGACATGCGGGTCGCCATCCGGCGGTTGCGCACCACGCTGCGGACCTTCCGGGCGCTGTGGGACCAGGAATGGATCGAGTCGGTCCGCGGCGAGCTCAGGTGGCTCGGCGAGCAGCTCGGCGGCGTCCGCGACGCGCAGGTGATGGCGCGCCGGCTGGACCAGGCCGTCCACGCCGAGCCGGCCGAGCTCGTCCTCGGTCCGGTCGCGGCCGACATCCACCGTCGGCTCGCCGCCGAGGGCGCCGCGGCGCTCGACGCGCTGCGCACGGCGCTGACCTCCGACCGGTACGCGCGGCTGGTCGCCGACCTCGACGCGGTCGTGGAGCGTCCGCCGGCCCGCGACGCCGACCGGCGCTGGGTGGTGCGCCGGGTACGCGGGGCCGTCCGGCGGGCGGACCGGGTCCTGGACGCCGCCCTCGCACTGCGCCGCCGTGGGGCGGGCGAAGACGCCGACCGGTCGTTGCACGAGGCGCGCAAGGCCTACAAACGCGCCCGGTACGCCGTCGAGGTGCGCGAGCCGGTGGCGGGCAAGCCGGCCAAGCGGCTGGTGCGGGCGCTCAAGGGCCTGCAGGATGTGCTCGGCGACCACCAGGACTCGGTGATCACCCGTGCGGTGCTGCGGCGGCTCGCGCTCGCGGCGTACGGCGAGGGAGCCAACACGTTCACGTACGGGCTGCTGCACGGGCGCCAGGCCGCCGCCGACCGCGCACTGACCCGCACCGTCTCGCGGGCCGCCGCGAAGACCCGGCGCCGCACACTGCGCCGCTGGCTGTGACCGTCGCCGAGCCGACGTAGGGCCGTCAGGCCGGCGCCCGGGCGGCGGAGGCCGGCCCGGCGTGGCGGACCGTAAGGATCCCGTCAAGACCGGCGGCGCCGCCGTATGCAAGTCGTCAGGAGCACTTTCGCCCGAGCCGGACGCCGCGTTTCCTTTGCCGGTGATGCGTTTCCCTTTGCCCGTGAAGCAGGGCGGGACCCCCTTCGGGATCGATCTGGCGGTCGGCGCCGTGGTGGCGATGATCTCCGTGGCCGCCGCCGGCGCGCTCGCTCCCGGCGCGGCCGGGCGCGCGGCGGTCGTCGCCCTGGGCGTGGGCGGCTTCCTGGCGGTCGCCGACGACGCCCGCGCCGGCCTGCTCGCAATGGTCCTCGGTGCGCTGCTCTACGACGGTTTTCTGGCGAACAGGTTCGGCGAGCTGTCCTGGACCGGTACAACCTCTATGTGGCATTTACTGTCTTTCGCCCTCGGGGCGCTCGTCGCGCTCGGTTGGCGCTGGGCCCGCGGGTCGCACCTGCCCGGCCATAAGAAGGAGGCGCACGGTGCCTGACCTGGTCTTCGTGCTGTTGACCGTGGCGCTGTTCGCGCTCCTGGCGCTCGTCGTGCGGGCGGTGGAACGGCTGTGAATGCGACCAATCTCGTCGGCCTGATCCTGGCCGCCGGCGTCACGGTCTACCTGGTGGTCGCCCTGCTGTTCC
>DATDJX010000269.1:0-13332 GCA_036520275.1 Asanoa sp. | reverse complement strand
TGATGGTCACGGCGGTGCTCGAGCCCTGCTACGAGGTCGGCGGCGACGTCCTCGACTACGCGCTCAACGGCGACGTCCTGAGCCTCGGGCTCTTCGACACCTGCGGGCACGGCATCAAGGCCAGCACGCTCGCCTCCCTGGCGGTGGCCGCCTATCGCAACGCCCGCCGCCGCGGCCTCGACCTGGTCGACACCGCCGGTGAGATCGACCGGTGGCTGCGGTCGGAGCACCCGAACCTGTTCGCCACCGGCCTGCTCGCGGAGCTCAACCGTGCGACGGGCACGCTGCGGACGATCAACGCCGGACATCCGGGCGCCCAGCTGCTGCGTGACGGCAAGGCCGTTAAGGAATTACCCGGGCCGACCGCGTTGCCGCTGGGGCTGGGACACCTGCGCAAGCCCCCGCCGGGGGTGCACGAAGAGGTCCTGCACCCGGGCGACCGGCTGCTCGCCTACACCGACGGCGTGACCGACGGGGTGGACACGCAGGGCGAGCGGTTCGGCGTCGAGCGCCTGCTCGACCTGGTGCAACGCGCGCTCAACGACGAGCTCCCGACACCCGAGACGATGCGCCGACTGGTCCGCGCCGTGGTCGCCCACCAGAACGACGAGCTGCAGGACGACGCGACCGCGCTGTTCCTGGAATGGCGACCGCCGCGCAGCCCGCTGGCCCCTGTACGGCGGCTCGGCACGTAGAACAGCCGGCTCCCTGCTCCAGGACGGGGACGGTCTCACGCCCGGGCAAAGCGATGTGGCGCATCGCGGGTCCGGTCAGACGCGTACCTCGCGCGAGGTCTCGCGCACCGCGTCGCGGACCCGTTCCGCGGTCCTCGGCAGCTGCGCGCTCCGGTGGCCGGCGGATCCTGGCCGGTCCAGGGGCAGCCCGGGATGGTCCAGCGGATCGAACACATCCCATTCGTGGTACCCGGACGGGCGAGTTCGATCGCCTGGTTCGGCCCGGAAGGCACCGTGTCGTACCCGGTCACCGGGTGGGCGATCGTCGAGAATGCCGGTAGCCGGCGACCCGGCCTCGTCGACGGGTTCGTCGAGGGCAGACTCGACCCGCGCGGCGAGGCGGTGCTGGAGTCGGTCGGGGTCCTCGGCACGATGCCGGCGACGGCGAACCCGGTCGCCACGCGTGGCGCAGCCACCCGGTCCGGTGGTCGCGGCGCTTCTGGTCACGGCGGCGGGAGCGGGACAGGATGGCGGCATGACGGTCCCGCGCCCGCGCGCGCCGAGGCTCATCCGGCCCGTGAAGCTTCCGGCGACGACCCCGCTGCCACTGACCGGACCGTGGGCTCCCGAGGACACCAGGCTCGACGACGTCGAGCTGCTGCGGATCCCGCGGGGTGACGGGCCGGAGGACGTGGCGGTCGGCCCGGACGGGCACGTCTACTCCGGCACGGCGGACGGGCAGATCTGGCGCTGGCCGCCCGACCCGCACGCCGGTGCCGTGCCGGCGCCGCTGGCCGACACCGGCGGCCGCCCGCTCGGCATCGAGGTCGACCCGCGCGACGGCGGCCTCGTGGTCTGTGACGCCTACCGCGGCCTCCTGCGGGTGACCGCGGACGGCGCCGTCGTCGACCTCACCCACCGGGCCGGCGGCAGCACCGTCCTGCTGTGCAACAACGCCGCCGTGGGCCGGGACGGCACGGTCTACTTCACCGACAGCTCCAACCGCTTTCCGGTCTCCCACTGGCGTCGCGATCTGCTGGAGCACCGGCCCAACGGTCGCGTCCTGGCCTACGACCCCAGGTCGCGCCGCACTGACGTGGTGGCCGAGGGCCTCTACTTCCCGAACGGGGTCGCCCTGACCCCGGCCGAGGACGCGCTGCTGCTGTGCGAGACCGTCGCGCACCGGCTGGTCCGGCTGTCGCTGCCGGACGGTAGCCTCCGGGTGCTCACCGACCTGCCGGCGTACCCCGACAACATGTCGTCCGTCGGCGACGGCACGTACTGGATCGCCCTGGCGAGCCCGCGGGTCGCCCTCGCGGAGCGGCTCCTGCCCCACCCGACCGTGCGCCGCGTGGCGGCTCTGCTGCCCCCGCGGCTGCAACCGCAACCGCTGCCGCACATCGTCGCCGCCCTGGTCGACGGCGACGGGACCGTGCTGCGTACGCTGCACGGCCCCGCCGGGCGGTACGTGATGGCGACCGGCGTCCGCCAGCACGGCGACACGTTATGGCTCGGCAGCCTGACCGAACGGGCGATCGCCCGTACCTGCCTGTCGTGACCTACTGAGCGACCCTTGAGCAGGTCGTCGGACCACCGCATGGCGGCGGCGCGACCGCGTCTATCCGGCTCCCTCCGTGGCGTCGGCGCGGTACAGCACCACCTGGTCGGGGTGCAGACGGGGGGCCGCGACACCGACGTGCTCCAGCGCGCTGCCGGTGAACAGGGCGCCCGGGAACTCGGTGGCCAGCGAGATGTCCGAACGCCACCGGGCCGCCAGTGCGGACGCGGTCGGCCCCCACCAGGCGGGCGGGCGGAGCCCCGCCGGGACGGATCCGACGAAGACCGGCCGGACGCGGTAGACCCGCTCCGGGTCAAGGCCGCGGAACGTGCGCCGCGCGGGCGGGTCCGGATAGACGCTGTCCGCCGTCCCGGCCGCGAACAGCGCCCGCGATCGATCCGCGGCGACGATGCCGTGCGCGAACGCGCGCGGATCGGGACCATCCATCCGCACCAGGTCGCCGCCGAGGAGCAGCCCGCGCTCGCGCTTGTAGAAGGCGATCCAGGCGGTGAGCTCGGCGAGGTCGGCGTCGGTCGCCGCGCTGAGGTCCCATTCGATCCCCAGGTGCCCGAAGATCGCGGTCGCGGCCCGGAAGCCGAGGTCGTGCCGGCGGCCGGTGGTGTGTGAGCGGCCTGAGGCGATGTGCGAGCCCATCAGCTCCGGCGGAATGAGCTGGGTCGTCCAGCGCAGCATGTGCTGGCGGTCGTGCGGGTCGATGTTGTCCGACACCCAGATCCGGTCGGTGCGTTCGAGCACGCCGAGGTCGACGCGCCCGCCGCCGGACGAGCACGACTCGATCTCGAGCCCCGGGTGAGCGGCGCGGATCTCGTCCAGCAGGCGGTAGACGGCGAGCGTCTGGAGGTGGACGCCCGGACGGCCGCCGTCGGCCTGGGTGCCGGCCTCGACCAGATCACGGTTGTGGTCCCACTTCACGTAATCGACCGCATACTCCTTCAGAACGGCGAGGATCTGGGCCTTGACGTGCTCGTACGCCTCCGGGATGCCCAGGTTGAGCACCTGCTGGTGGCGCGATTCGACCGGCCACCGCGCACGGGCCGCCATGATCCAGTCGGGGTGGGCGCGCGCGACGTCCGAGTCGGGGTTGACCATCTCCGGCTCGAACCAGAGACCGAACTGCATCCCCAGCTCGCGCACCCGGTCGACCAGCGGATGCAGCCCGCGCGGCCACACGTCGGCGGAAACCACCCAGTCTCCCAGGCCCGAGCGGTCGTCACGCCGGGAACCGAACCAGCCGTCGTCCAGGACGTACCGTTCCACCCCGACCGCCGCCGCGCGCTCAGCCAGCGCGACCAGCCGGTCGAGGGTCTGGTCGAAGTAGACCGCCTCCCAGACGTTGAGCGTCACCGGTCGCTGCGCGGTCACGCCGGGCTCGCGCGCCCGCAGGTGCCGGTGGAACCGCCGGGCCACCTCGTCCAGGCCGATGCCGTACGACCCGTACACCCACGGGCTGTCGTAGCTCTCCCCGGGCAAGAGCCGCACCTCGCCGGGCAGGAGCAACTCGCCGCCGCCGATGAGCTGCTCGCCGGTGGACGCCCGCTCGGCGTAGTGGACGTGGTTGCCGCTCCAGGCCGCGTGCACCGCCCAGACGCCGCCGCTGCCGAAGTCGAACCCGGGCGTGCCCGCGTGCAGGAGGTAGGCGCTGTCGGATCCGGTGCGGCCCTTCCGGTTCTCCCGCACGTGGGCGCCGGTCGGGAACGGCCCGCGTTGCGGCACCCGCTCAAGGTTGTGCCGGCCGGCGAAGTCGAGCAGCTCGGTCGCCTCGCCCGGAACGGGGAACGACAGCACGACCTCTTCGAGCGCGTACGGCTCGTCCGCGAGGTTGCGCAGTGAGGCCCGGGCGCGGAGCAGTCCGGTGGGCAGCAGCTCGAGCAGCAGGCGCAGGTGTAGGCGCCCGCTGTCGTCGTCGGCGACGACCTCCACGACGCCCGGTCCGCTGGATGTGAATCCGGCGATGGGGGCACCGTCGAGCGACACCGCGCGCGTGGTGAAGGCCGGGGACCAGCCGCGGCCCGCGAAGGAACCGCGCAGCCCCGGCCGGCCGCTCCAGCCCGTGTGATGCTCCGGCAGGACGGCGACCCGCGGCGGGACCTCGACGTTGTTGGAGCCGACGACCGGGACGCTCGCGGCGACCAGCGCCGCGGCCTGGACGGCGTCGAGGATCGGCAGTGAATGTCCCCAGTGGACAATTGCCGGCAGCCGGCCGGCGGCGGCGTCGACCAGGACGGTCACGCCCGCGGCCGTTAGTGCCAGCGTCACGTCGGGCGTGGCCGGGGGCTGCGGTCGCACCAGGAACCTCCCACCACGCCGAGGTCGGCCACGCAACGGGGCGCGTTGCTAAATGGTTAGCCCGAGTTTCTTCTCCATCGATGGGGGTGTCAAGGCACCGTATCCTCGACCCTGACCGGGTCGGCTCGGGAGAGGCAGCGTGGTGGTCGTGCCGGTGGGCAAGCGCGGGCGTGCGACGCTGCGCGACGTCGCCGAGCGTGCGGGGGTCTCCGCAACCACCGCCTCGTTCGTCCTGTCCGGCCGGCGCGACATGCGCATCTCCGCGGCGACGGAGGAGCTGGTCCTGCAGGCGGCCCGCACCCTGGAGTACCGCCGCCGGCTCGTGCCCCGTACCACCATGCGGCCGGCGCCGCCGCGATCGGGCTCATCTCCGACGTCGTCGCCACCGAGTCCTTCGCCGGCGACATGCGGCTCGGATCCATCGCCGCGGCGACCGACCTGGGCCACGTGGTCCTGATGACCGACAGCGAGGGCGTCGACGACCTCGAGATCTCCGCCGTGCACGCCTTGCTCGCCCGGGGCGTCGAGAAGTTCGTCTACGCGACGATGGCGACGAGCACCCGTTCCGTCCCGCAGGCGCTGCGCGACCGCCGGCTCGTGTTGGTGAACACGGTTGACCCCTCGCTCGCGGCGCCGGCGGTCGTGCCCGACGACTTCGAGGCCGGCCGGACGGCCGCGACGACCCTCGTCGGGGCCGGTCACTCGACCGGGATCTGGCTCGTCGGCGCCGTGCCCACCTGCTCCGTCCCGGCCCGCCAGCGCCTGGCCGGCGTCAAGGCCGGCCTGCGCGCGGCCGGCCTGCGGCTGGCCGGCCGGGTGCCGTGCGGGTGGTGGCCGGACGAGAGCCGGGGTGCGCTGGCCGGGCTCATCACGGACGGGTGGTGGCAGCGCGGACCCACCGCCGTGATCGCGCTGAACGACCGCCTCGCGATGGGCGTCTACCAGGCCGTGACGGCCTCCGGTCGGCGCGTGCCGGAAGACCTGTCGGTGATCTCCTTCGACAACTCCGACATCGGGCGGTGGCTGGAGCCCGGGCTGTCCAGCCTCGACCTGCCCTACTTCGACCTCGGTCGGCGGGCGGTGGAGCTGCTGCTCGCCGACGGCGCCGCGCCCACGGTGCACAGGCTGCGGATGAGACTGCGGGCGCGGGCCTCGGTGGCCCCACCTCGGCCGCGGACGCCGACCGCCCCGAGGCCGGTCCGGTTGCCCGCCGCCGATCGCCCCTCCTGACCGCCCGCGCCGGTCGCCGCTACGACGGTTCCCAATACACCTCCACCCGCCAGCCGTCCGGGTCCAGGCACTTGAAGGAGACCAGGTCCGGCTCGTCGTCGCGCTCGATCACCGCCACACCGTCGGCCTCGAGTCGCGCGCCCAAGGCCCGGACCGCGCCGGCGTCGGCCATGGCGAACCCGAAGTGCAGGAAGCCCGACGGCGCCGTCACCGCCGGTTCGGGGTGCAGCGCGAGGTCGAACAGGTCGGCGTTGCGCACGATCAGCGTGCCGTCCGGGTACGACCGCGCGGTGGCCGGGTCGAACCCGAAGTACGTGGCGTAGAAGCGCAGGCTGCGTTCGTGGTCGGACACGGGCAACCCGAGATGGCCAAGGCGCATGGCGTCTGTCTACTACCTGGACCCTTGACGCCGACACCGGCCCGGCCCTACCCTTCCCGGCAATAGTTAGTCAGCTTGCCTAACAATCACGCGAGGTCATCCATGGTCGCCCGGCTCGCGGGGTCGTCGAAGCTGCTGCGCACGATGAACGTGAGCGCCAGCCTCGAGTACCTGCTCGACCGTGGGCCGTTGACCCGGGCCGACCTGCGCGGCCTGACCGGCCTGTCCAAGCCCACCACCTCGGAAGTCCTGCGCCGCTTGACCGAGGACGGCCTCGCGGTCGTCGTCGGCCGCACCAGCGGCGGTCCCGGTCCGCAGGCCGAGATCTACGCGGCCAACCCGACCGCCGCGTACGCCGTCGGCGTGTCGGTGCGCGAAACGCGCGTCCCCTCGCTCGCCATGGCCGTCTGCGACCTCACCGGGACCGTGCTCGGCCGGGTCGAGACCGCGGCCGACTTCGGTCGTCAGGCAGCCGACGATGCCGTGGCGGCCGCCATCCGCGACCTGTGCGCCGGGGCCGGCACCGACCTCGCGCGGGTGCGCGCCGTGCAGGTGGGCGTGCCCGGTTCCTACGACCCGGTCGCCGGCGTGATCCGGCACATCGACGTGCCGGGCTGGGACGCGCCCGGCATCCTCGATCGTCTCGGTCGCCGCCTGGACGTCGCCGTCACCGTCGACAACGACGTCAACCTGGCGGCCGTCGCGGAACGGCGGCACGGCGTCGGCCACGGCACCGACGGCTTCGCGCTGGTGTGGTTGAGCTTCGGCCTCGGCCTCGCCATCGACCTGGGCGGCGGTCGGCTCCTGCGTGGTGCCCGCGGCGGTGCCGGCGAGATCGGCTACGTGCCGGTCGGCCTGCGCACGTCGGAGATCGGCACCGACCTGCACGGCCTGGTCGGCGGCCAGGCCGTGCAGGCGCTGGCCCGGGCGCACGGCCTGCCCGCCGGCACCGCCGCCGACGCCGTCGCGGCAGCGACCGGCTCGCTCGCCGACCCCGCCGCGGGGGCCTTCCTGGCGGCGCTCGCCGAGCGCATCGCCGTCGGCGTCGCGGCGGTCGCCGCCGTGCTCGACCCGCCACTGGTCGTCCTCGCCGGAGAGGTCGGGCAGGCCGGCGGCGACGTCCTCCGCGACGCGGTCACGGCCGCGCTGCGCACCACCACACCGCTCGACACCCCCATCGCCACGACCGGCGTCGCCGACGACGCCGTCCTGCTCGGCGCGCTGGACAGCGGTCTGCGCCAGGTACGGCGGGCCCTCGTCGACGCGCTCCGCACGCCCTGAACCCGTCACGCACCCACCCATGGTGAGGAGCACCCCATGTTCGGCATCCGCACCCCACGCAAGCCGTTTGCGGTCGGCCTCGTCGCGCTCGTGGTGATGGCCGCCGCCTGCACGCCCGCACCGAAGCCGGCGCCGGTCGCCACCCCCGGCGTCGAACCCTCGGGCACGGTGGAACTCTGGCACTTCTTCACCGACCGTGAGGCCAAGGCGGTCGACGCCGTGATCGCCGACTTCAAGGCCAAGTACCCGAAGGTCACCGTCGTGGTCAAGTCCGGCCAGGACGACACCAAGATGCTCCAGGCAATCGGGGCCGGCAAGGGCCCGGACGTCGGCCTGTCCTACTCCACCGACATCGTGGGCAAGTTCTGCGCCACGAGCGCGTGGCAGGACCTCGCGACCTACATCGAGCGCGACAAGATCGACCTCGGCAAGCTGACGCCGACGGTGCGCTCCTACACCGAGTTCCGGGGCAAGCGCTGCGCGATGCCGGTGCTCGCCGACGCCTACGGCCTGTACTACAACAAGAAGATCTTCGCCGACGCCGGGGTCACCGCTCCCCCCAAGACGCTCGCCGAGCTATCCGACCTCGCCAAGCGGCTGACCGTTCGCAAGCCGGACGGCACGATCGTGCGCGCCGGCTTCCTGCCGTTGTTCAGCTTCTACGAGAACTCCCCGTCGCACATGGCGCCGATGGTGGGTGCGAAGTGGCTCAACGACGACGGAACCTCGGCGATCGGCGCCGACGCGAAGTGGAAGGACCTGCTGACCTGGCAGAAGCAGCTCGTCGACTGGTTCGGGTACGCCAACCTGGAGAAGTTCCGCGCCGGCCTCGGCGACGAGTGGTCCGCCGACAACGCGTTCCAGCAGGGCAAGGTGGCCATGAACCTCGACGGTGAGTGGCGGGTGGCATTCGTGCGCGACCAGGCGCCGAAGCTCAGCTTCGGCGTCGCGCCGATGCCGGTCGACGACGCGAGCCGGTACGGCGCCGGCTACGTCACCGGAAACGTCATCGGCGTGTCGAAGAACGCGAAGAACCCCGAGGCGGCCTGGGCCCTGGTCCGCTACCTGACCACGGACACCCCGGCGATCGTCAAGCTGAGCAACAGCATCCGCAACGTGCCGAGCACCACCGACGCGCTCGCCTCGCCCGACCTCACGGTGGACCCCGAGTTCAAGGTGTTCCTGGACATCTTCGCCAACGCCGGCACGTCGACCACGCCGCCGAGCGCGGTCGGGGCGGCGTATCAGGAGACCCTCTCGGCGTTCGCCCAGAAGTGGCAGTCCGGCAAGGGCACCGGCCTGGACGCGGGCCTCGCCGACGTGGACAAGCAGGTCGACAACCTCGTCAAACTGGCCGGCTAGCGATGGCCACGCTCGCCGTACGGGCGGCAGGCTCCGCCGGTTCCGCCGGCGCTGCCGCCCGCCGGCGTCAGCGGTGGCGGCACCGGCTGGTGGTGCTGTCCTTCATGGCGCCGGCGCTGATCGGCCTGGTCCTTTTCCTCGGCTACCCGCTCGTGTCGGCCGTCTACTTCTCCTTCACCCGGTTCGACCTGGTGAACCCGCCGCAGTGGGTGGGGCTGGCAAACTGGCGATACCTGCTGCAGGACCCGAACATCCGGGTCGCCGCCCGGAACACGCTGTGGCTCGTCGCCGTGATGGTGCCGGCGCGGATGCTCGGTGCGCTGCTGACCGCGCTGCTGCTCAACTCGCTCAAACGCGGTCGGACATTGTTCCGTACCCTGTTCTATCTGCCGGCCCTCGCCCCGCCGGTCGCGGCGACGCTCGCGTTCGTGCTGTTGCTCAAGCCCGGTACGGGGCCGGTCAACACGCTGCTCGCCAAGGTGGGCATCGCCGGTCCACTGTGGTTCAATTCGCCACACTGGGCCAAGCCCTCGCTCGTGCTGCTGTCGCTGTGGGCGGTCGGCGACCTGATGATCATCTTCGTGGCGGCGTTGCTCGACGTGCCGACCGAGCTGTACGAGGCCGCCGCCATCGACGGCGCGAACGCCTGGCACCGGTTCCGGTACGTGACGGTGCCGGCCATCGCACCCGTGCTGCTGTTCGCCGCCATCATCGGCGTCATCGCCACGTTGCAGTTCTTCACCCAGGCGGCGGTGGCGGCGTCCGTCGCGTCCGGCCAGGTCACCGGCGGCGGCGGGATCTCGGACACCTTCGGCTACCCGGAGGGCTCGACGTTCACCTACCCGCTGTGGTTGTACGTGGTGGGCTTCCGCTTCAACGTCCTCGGATACGCCAACGTCCTGGCCGTCGTGCTGTTCGTCGTGTCCATGGCCGCGACGCTCGTCCTGCTGCGCCGGTTCCGCACCTTCGCCGGAGGTGCCTCGTGAGCGCGACTGTCACCGCGTCCACCCGCGGCCCGGCCGTCCCACCCCGCCCGGCCACGCGCGCGGTCATGCCGGCCGGGCAGCGGCGGACCGCCTTCCTGCTCTTCGTCGCGCAGCACGCCGTGGCGATCGCGCTGGGGCTGGCGTTCCTCGCCCCGATCCTGTTCCTCGTGCTGACCTCGTTCATGACGAGCAACCAGACGCTGACCTCGCGGCTGTGGCCGGCGAGCTGGCATCCGGGGAACTACGCCGAGGTGTTCCACCGCACGCCGCTGGCCCACTACCTGCTCAACACCGTCATCTACGCCGGGCTCGCCACCGTGTTCATGCTGCTGGCCAGCGTGCCCGCGGCGTACGCGCTGGCGAAGCTGCGGTGGCGCGGCCGCAGCGGAGTGCTGGTCGCCGTCATCTGCATGATGATGCTGCCGCCGCAGGTTACCACCGTGCCGCTGTACCTGTTCTGGGCCAACTGGGGGCTGACCGGAACCCTGTGGCCGCTCATCCTGCCGATGCTGGCCGGCGACGCGTTCTCCATCTTCCTGCTCCGCCAGTTCATGGTGACGATCCCCGACTCCTACCTGGACTCCGCCCGGGTCGACGGGTGCGGCGAGTGGCGGACGCTGCTCAAGGTGGTCCTGCCGATGGCGCGGCCCGGCATCGCCGCGGCGGGGATGTTCCAGTTCTTCTACGCCTGGAACGACTACTACGGCCCGCTGCTGTACACAAGCGAGAACACCGACGCGTGGCCGCTGTCGCTCGGCCTCGCCTCGTTCCGCACGATCCACCACGTCGAGTGGCACCTGGTCAGCGCGGCGACTTTGCTGACGATGGTGCCGGTAGTCGTGCTGTTCTTCCTGGCGCAGAAGGCGTTCGTGCAGGGGGTCACGCTGACGGGTGTCAAGGGGTGAAGGTCGCGGTCGTCGGTGGTGGATCCACCTACACGCCCGAGCTGGTTGACGGCTTCGCCCGGCTCGGCGCGGGTCTTGGGCTCACCGAGGTCGCGCTGGTCGATCCCGACGCGGGCCGGCTCGCGGTCGTCGGCCCGTTCGCCCGGCGCATCCTCGCCCACTATGGACGGTCGGTGCGCGTGGTCGACATGGTCGACCTCGACGCCGGGCTCGCCGACGCGTCGGTGGTCGTCATCCAATTGCGGGTCGGCGGCCAGGCCGCCCGGATCAGCGACGAGACGTTCCCGTTGGAGTATGGTTGCGTCGGCCAGGAGACCACGGGCGCGGGCGGTCTGGCCAAGGCGCTGCGCACGGTGCCGGTCGTGCTGGATGTCGCCGAGCGCGCCCGCCGGCTGGCCGCACCCGGGGCGTGGATCGTCGACTTCACCAATCCGGTGGGCATTGTGACCCGGGCGTTGCTCGACGCCGGGCACAGGGCGATCGGGCTGTGCAACGTCGCCATCGGCTTCCAGCGCCGGTTCGCCGCCGCCCTCGCGGCCGAGCCGATGGACGTGACGCTGGATCACGTGGGCCTCAACCACCTCACCTGGGAGCGTGCCGTCCGGGTCGGCGGCGTGGACCGGCTGTCCGAGGTCCTCGTCCCCGAGCTCGCCGCCGACCTGGGGGTCCCCTTCCCGCTGCTGGCCAGGCTGGGCTGCGTTCCGTCGTACTACCTGCGCTACTTCTACCTGCACGACGAGGTGGTCCGGGAGGAGCGCGGCGCACCGACCCGGGGCGAGCGCGTCGCCGACATCGAGGCCGAGCTGCTGCGGATGTATGCCGACCCGGCGCTGGACACCAAGCCGGCGCTGCTCGGCGAGCGGGGCGGCGCGTACTACTCCGAGGCGGCCGTCGGCCTCATCGCCTCCTTGCTCGATCCAGCCGCCGCCGGCACCCACGTGGCCAACGTCCGCAACGACGGCACGCTGCCGTTCCTGCCCGACCGAGCGGTCATCGAGGTCACTTGCCGGGTCGACGGTGACGGCGCCCGGCCGGAGCCGGTCAGCGCCGTCGCGCCCGCGCTGTCCGGCCTGATCGGCGCGGTCAGCGCATACGAGGAGCTGGCCCTGGACGCGGCGCGGGCGGGCGGGCGGGACCGCGTCTACGCGGCACTGCTCGCCCATCCGCTCGTCGGACAGCACGAGCTTGCCGAGGCGTTGACCGGCAAGCTGCTCGCCGCCAACGCGGCGCACCTGCGGTGGGCCCGATGACCGAGCCGGCCCTGTTCGTCGCGGTGGACGGCGGGAACGCCAAGACCGACGTCGTGCTCGGCGACGCCGTCGGGCGCGTGTTGGCGCACCGTCGCGGCCCGGGCTCCTCGCCGCACACCCTCGGGGTGCCCGCGGCGGTCGACCTGATCGGCTCTCTCGTCGCCGAGGTGCGCGCCGCGGCGGGGCTGCCGGCCGCGCGCCCCATTCAGCGACTGGCGGTCTACCTCGCCGGCCTCGACCTGCCGGTCGAGGTGAACGCGTTCACCAAGGCGGTGACCGAGACCGGTTGGGCCGCCGAGTACGCCGCCGAGAACGACACGTTCGCGGTGCTGCGGGCCGGCACCGACAGTCCCGACGCGATAGCCGTCGTCTGCGGGGCCGGCATCAACTGCGCCGGCCGCCGGGCGGACGGGCGGACGGCCCGCTTCCCCGCGCTCGGGGCCATCTCCGGTGACTGGGGCGGCGGCGAGCACCTCGGCGGGCTGGCGTTGTGGCACGCCGCGCGCGGCGAGGACGGTCGCGGTCCGGCCACCGCGCTGGCCGACGCGGTCTGCGTCCACTTCGGACGCGCATCCGTGGAGGATGTGGGGATCGGGTTGCACCTCGGCGACATCGCACTGGACCGGCTCCACGAGCTTGGCCCGGTGCTGTTCCGGGTCGCGGACGCCGGCGACCCGGTGGCGCGCCGGGTCGTCGCCCGCCAGGCCGACGAGATCGTCCGGCTGGTGGCCGTGACCGCCGGTCGGCTCGACTTGAGCGGGCGGCCGTACGCCGTCGTCCTCGGCGGCGGCGTGCTCACCGCACGGCACCCGCTCCTCCTGGACGCCGTCGTGGCCGGGGTCCACGCCCACTCGCCGCGTGCCGAGGTCGGCGTGCTGGACGATCCCGCGGTCACCGGAGCGGCCCTGCTGACGCTGGACGCGCTGGACGCACCGGACGCCGGGCCCGTGGTCCGGGCGCAGCTGGCGGCCGTGTTCGCCGCCCGCTGACCGCGCCTTGTCCGCTCCGGTGCGGCACGGTCCGCCGGCCCGCCGGACGCTCCGGGCGGCGCTCGGTCGACGAAACGGGCGAGGCGCACCGGCTCGACGTCGGGCTCGCCCGGTCACAGCGGCCTCAGGTCGGCGAACACGCCGGCCCAGCAGCAAGCGCGCCGAGCCCTCCCTGCAGGTCAGATCCAGTTCTTGCGCCGGAAGTACCAGAACAGGCCGACCGACGCGCCCGCCGTGACCACGCTCGAGGTCCAGAAGCCGATCGGGTGGCCGAAGCCGGGGTAGGGCACGTTCTGGCCATAGAAGCCGGTCACCGCGGTCGGCACCGCGATGATCGCCGCCCAGCTGGTCACCTGCTTCATGATCACGTTCAGCCTGTTGCTCTGCATCGTCAGGTTGGTCTCCAGCACC
>DATDJX010000268.1:0-2487 GCA_036520275.1 Asanoa sp. | reverse complement strand
CGAAGCCCTTGTTCCAGTCGTGGACGGCGTGCAGGTCGGCGAGGCCGCCCGAGATGTAGGCGCGGAGCATGTTCATCGCGGCGGCCGAGTTGGCGTACGCGCGGATCATGCGCTGCGGGTCGGCGACCCGCGCCCCGTCGGCGGTCTCCAGTGAATTGATCATGTCGCCGCGGTAGGCCGGCAGGCCGAGCGCGTCGGTCGGGGCCGAGCGCGGCTTGGTGTACTGCCCCGCGACCCGGGCGACCTTCACGACGGGCAGCGACGCGCCGTAGGTGAGCACGACGGCCATCTGCAACAGCGTGCGCGCGTTGGCAAGCAGGTGGCTCTCGGTGTTGTCGACGAACGTCTCGGCGCAGTCGCCACCCTGCAGCAGGAAGGCCTCGCCCTCGCACACCAGTGCCAGCCGTTCGCGCAGCCGGTCGACCTCGTACGGCGCGACGACGGACGGGACGTTGTCGAGGACCCTGCAGACCTCGTCGACCACGGCCCGGTCGGGCCACGGCGGCGTCTGGTCGCGCGGCAGGGTGCGCCAGGTGTCGAGGCTGAGCGCCGCGTCCTCCGCCGAGTCGGCGGCGGGTCGGGTGGTCTGCAGGCCCACGGAGGCCACTCCCGGGTAGCTCAGCTGATGCCACTCTTGGCGCATGACGGACAGCCTACGGCGCCGCGCGGAGCCGCCCGGCGGCGAGGGGTCGCCCGTTCCCCGTCGTCAGAGGCGCGATCTCAGGACGGTGAAGGGGGCGCGGACGGCGGGGGCACGGCGGCCTCCTCGCCCGCGATGCACCAACCGCTCTCGATGCGGCTGACCGTGAACGCGATGCCGACCCGGCCGCTGGTGCCGCGCGTGGCCGCGGTCAGCGCGGCGGTGACCTTCTGGGCCGGGCCGTCCTTGCGCACGTCGACGACGGTGGCGTCGGACACGGTGACGCCGCGGGCGAAGTCGCCGCCGGTGCCGGTGGCCGTCTTGTCGAAGATGCCGTACAGCGACGGGCAGAGCTGGCGCCGGCCCGCCTTGCGGTCCTTGGCCGTCATCGCCGCGAGGTAGGCCTCGACCTTCTCGCGGGCGAGCCGGGGCGACTCGTCGACGGGAGTCGGCTCCGGCGGGCCGGTGATCTTCTCGACGGCGTCGCACGCGCCGAGACCGAGCGCCGCGAGCGCCGCCAGCGCCGCGGCCGCCGTATGCCCAGCCCGCATGCCGCCCTCCGGTTCGTGAGGTTTCGTGAGCCCGGTTGGCGAGTCTGGCACATCCGTGCTCCGCGCCGAAACGGGCCACGCAAACGGCTCGGAGCGGGCACGATCACGGGCAGGAACGGAGAGAGGGGATAATTCGATGGAGCCGTATCCCGTGGATTTCTCGGTGGCGTACCCCGGCCGGCCGCTGAACCGGTTGACCACGTTCTTCCGACTCTTCACGGTCATCCCGATCGCGATCGTGCTCGCCAGCGTCGCCAGCGGCGGCGCGCAGTGGGGAGGCACCTGGGAGCAGGGACAGCAGTGGTCAGGGAACGGCGGTACGGTGCTCGCCGGCATCGGCGGCGCGCTGTTCTGGGGCCCGCTGCTGATGATCCTGTTCCGCCGCAAGTATCCGCGCTGGTGGTTCGACTGGAACCTCGAGCTGCATCGCTTCGGCAACCGGGTCACCGCCTACCTGGCGCTGATGGACGACCACTACCCGTCGACCGACGACCACCAGGGCGTACGGCTGACCTACCCGGTGCCGGAGGAGGGCCGCCTGAACCGGTGGCTGCCGCTGGTGAAGTGGCTGCTCGCGATCCCGCACTATGTCGTGCTGCTCTTCCTGAACATCGCCGCGATCGTGGCCGTCGTGATCGCCTGGTTCGCGATCCTGTTCTCCGGCAGCTACCCGCGGGCCCTGTTCGACCTCGTCGAGGGCGTGCTGCGCTGGCAGAACCGGGTGGTCGCGTACGCCTTCACCCTGGTCACCGACCGCTATCCGCCGTTCCGGCTGGCGCCCTGAAGCGGCCGGGAGATGTCCCGAGCGTGGTCGGTGACGGCCGCCCCGACCACGGTCGCCCGCAACGGCAGCATCTCGAGGCAGCGGCGCACCGCCACGGCTATCGAGGGGGTTGGGACGCGCAGAGAGACCGTGCAGTGCGGCACCCACCGACCGGGCCGGTAGAGGTCCCAGACCTCCACGCCGGCCGCGGCGAGGCGGTCATGGACCGCGCGATGGTGGTCGAGCAGCTCGGCGGTGGGCGTGACGCCCAGCCACAACACGCGGCCGACGAACTGCCCGACGAAGTCGAGGTGCAGTGACAGCGGTGGCGCCACGACCACGCCGTCGAGCGCCGCGGCCACGGCGTCGGGCGCGAGCCGGGTGGCCGCGGCGAGCGACACGTGCGGCCGGTGGCGCTCGTTCTGCAGGGACGCCAGGGTCGGGACGCCCTCGGCCTCCAGCGTCTGCCACAGCGCCCGCACCCGGCGGGTAGCCTCGACGTCCAGGTAGAGCTCGAGCGCGGCGACCACCCC
>DATDJX010000267.1:0-2908 GCA_036520275.1 Asanoa sp. | reverse complement strand
CAACGACTACACGCCCGAGCAGTCCGCCTCGATCGTGCTCGGCATCGCCAAGTACCACCGCGACACCAACGGCTGGAACGACATCGGCTACAACTTCCTCGTCGACCGCTACGGCCAGGTCTTCGAGGGCCGCGCGGGCGGAGTCGAGGCGGCCGTCGTGGGCGCGCACGCCCAGGGCTACAACGACCAGTCGACCGGCGTCGCGGTGATCGGCACCTTCAGCGACGCGCCGATCCCCGAGCCCGCGATGGCGGTGCTCGCCCAGCTGCTGGGCTGGAAGATGTCGCTGCACGGCGTGCCCTGCGAGGGCGGGCTGACAGTGCTCTCCGGCGGCGGGGACCTCAACCGCTACGTCGCCGGCACGCCGGTCGCCTTCCAGCGCATCTCCGGCCACCGCGACGGCGACAAGACCGAGTGCCCCGGCAACGCGCTGTACGGGCAGCTGCCCGACCTGCGTCGTCGCGCTGCGGCGCTGGCAGGGCCGATCGTCGCGCGCGGCCAGGTGAGCCTGACGCCGGCCGCGCCGAAGGTGCCCTACGGCGCTGACGCGGTCTTCACGGGGACGGTGATCCGCCCCGACTCGTCCCCCGGCGCAGGCGACGTCGTCGCGCTGCAGAAGCGGGGCAGCAGCGGCAGCTGGGTCACCGTCGCGCGCACGTCGGCGCTGGTCGACGGCTCGTATGTCGTGAGGCTCCCCTGGCGGCGCGCCGGCACGGTGCGCGCGAGCGCCGCGGGCGTGACGTCGAAGGTGACGACCGTGGAGATCACGCCGGCGCTGACGACGCGCCGCGCACCCAAGCGAATCGCCGCCGGAGGCACCGTCGCGCTCTCGGGCCGCGTGCGCCCGGCGACCTCGGTCTTCGTGGTGCTCGAGCGCGAGGGGTCCGACGGCAGGTTCCACCGCGTGCGCTCGCTGCGCGGGCGCATCAGGAAGACGAACTGGAGCGCCGCCGTGCGCCTGCGCCGCGCCGGCCTGTACCGCCTGACGGCGCGGACGTTCGCGAAGGACGGCGGCGCCCGGAGCGCGCCGGTGTACGTGCGCGCCGTGCGCTGAGCGGCGGGTGCCGCACGACCGGCGAAACGTACCGTCGGGCAGGAAAAACCCATGGTTCCACGTGGGACCTCTACGGTCGGTGGAACGGTCTGTCAGCCCGAAAACGCCGAAGCCAGGGCGTTCGTGCACGTCCCGCCACCGGCATGCGCCGTTGCCGTCGCCATGGCTCTGATCTGGCTGCTGCCCGCCGGCGCGGTCGCGGTCGACGTCGCGATCGGTCCGGGGCCGGCCGCCAACACGCTGTTCGTCATGGCAGCGCCCGGCGAGGGCAACTCGTTGACGATCGCTCGGGACGCGAGCGGATTCACGGTCGACGAGAACGGCACTGCGACGATGACGCCGGGCGCGGGCTGCGGCCCTGGGTCAGGGCCCAATACGGCGACCTGCCCCGGTGCCGGCGTCTCGCAGCTGTCCATCTCGCTCGGTGACGGTGACGACGAGGTGACGGTGGCCGCTCCCACGAGCGCCGTGATCCTCGGCGGACCCGGTAACGACCAGCTGCAGGGCGGAGCCGGGCAGGACGTCTTCGAGGGCGATGAGGGCACGGACGGCATGTCGTACGGCCCTCGCACGGCACCGATCACCACCTCCAAGGACGGGGTCGCCAACGACGGTGAGGCGAACGAGGGCGACAACATCGGCTCCGATGTGGAGCGCATCACCGGGGGGCTGGCGAACGACTCCATCGGTGGCGGCCCCGACGCCGACATCCTCGACGGAGGTCCCGGGGATGACAGCATCAGCGGTCTCGCAGGCGATGACGAGTTGGACGGCGACGGCGGCCTCAGCGCAGGCGCGGACACCGTGTCCGGTGGTCCGGGAAGCGACCGGATCGCCGGAGACGGCGGGGCCGACCTCCTGTCGGGCGACGCGGGAAACGACACGCTCGAAGGCGGAACCGAGGCCGACATGTTGGACGGCGGGCCGGGCGCGGACCAGCTTCTCGGTGGCCCGGGGCGCGACGCGGTCGTGTACACGGGCCCAGCCGATGTGACGGTGCGGCTCGACATGGGCCTCGGAGGCAGCGCACAGCCGGGCGACGGCGACCGGATCGCGGACGTGGAGGACGTGGACGGCGGTGATGAGCGCGACACCGTCACCGGCTCCAGCGCCGACAACGCCCTCGGCGGCGATCGCGGTGAGGACTACCTCGACGGCCGTCGCGGCGTCGACCGCCTGGACGGGGGCGGCAATGCGGACGTCGTCGTCGCCCGGGACGGCGCGCGCGACGAGCCGGTGTCCTGCGGGCCGGGACAGGACCTCGCGATCGTCGATCGGGCGGATCGCGTCGCGCGCAGTGGCCCGAACCGGTGCGAGCGGGTCGACGACGGCAGCGATACCAAGCCGAGGCGGGGGTGGGTCTACGTGCACCCGCAGCGCTGCGCCACCGCCGCGCAGCTCGGACTGCCCGCGATGCACCGGCTAGTGCCGCTGCGCTACGCCGTACTGCTCGCAAGCGGCTCCCGGCAGCGCACGGCGCCGACGCTCGACGCGAGCGAGTGCTCAATTCGCGTCAGGGCGACGCCCGGGCAGGGGCGGACCGCGTCAGCCGATGTGTCGGGCACCGCGGTGACCGTCGGCCAGTCCTCGGGGCGCCGGGTGACCACGACGTTGACGGTGCTGCGCCCCAGGTGCGCCGGCAGGAGACGGAGTCCGAACGCCTTGCCTCCCGAGGCGCGACTTCGAGTCGCCACGGACCGCCGACGCGGTCGGTGGAGGGTGAAGGGCAGGCACAGCATCGCGGCGGCCGTCGGGACGGATTGGGTGACGCTCGAGGGCTGCTCGCGGACGGTGACCGTGGTGCGCAGAGGCCGGGTGCAGGTCTTCGACCGCGTCAAGCGACGCACGGTGACC
>DATDJX010000266.1:0-2142 GCA_036520275.1 Asanoa sp. | reverse complement strand
GCCCTCGCGGTCCAGGGGCTGGTCCAGTCGGTCTTCCGGCGCTACAGCAAGGTCCCGAATCATTCCGGTGTGACGGGCGCCGACGCCGCCCGCTCCCTGCTGGACGCGCACGGCCTTCAGCGTGTCGTGATCGAAATCATCCCGGGCTTCCTCACCGACCATTACGACGGCCAGGCCAAGGCGCTACGCCTGTCCGAGCCGGTCGGGCGCGAGCGCAGTGTGGCCGCCCTCGGAATAGCGGGCCACGAGGTGTCGCACGCGTACCAAGACGCCGAGGGCAGCCGCACCTACCGGAGCCGGCAATCGATCGGTGAACAGCTCGCACGGGTCGCGCCGTGGTCGACGTTCTTCCTCATCGCCGGCTTCTGGTTCGGCGTGCCGCTGTTCATCGGGCTCTCGCTGCTCTTCGTAGGTGGGCTCGTGCTGTTCGCGCTCGCGACGCTCCCGGTCGAGATCGGCGCAAGCCATCGCGCGTTGGACCTTCTCCGGCAGACCGGGCTCGTGGATGCCACCGAGTTCCGCGAGATCCGGCGGGTGCTACGGGCCGCGGCGCTGACCTACGTGGTCGGCCTCCTCGACAGGCTTGGCTTCTTCCTCGTCCTGCTGTTCGTCGCCGAAGCCGCGCGCCGCGTCGCGGCCTAGTCAGCGCGGGCGCACGAACCCCCCGAGCATCTTTCCGAGCTCGATCTCGGCCGTGCCCGTGGTGACCACGGGGTCGCCCTCGGCGAATGCCCGCAGCTCGTCTTCGTCTTCTGCCTCGATGACGCCGAGGCCCCAGGATCCGGTGCCGTCGAGCACGGGGCCGAAGACCACCATTTGCCCGGAGTCGACGAACGGCTGCCAGTAGGCGGCGTGGCGCCCCATGACCTCGCGCTCCTCGTCGGTCATGTCGAGGGCGAACGTCGGGCGCGGCGCGATGAGCCTGAACACAAACGTGCCGATCAGCCGAGTCTACGGCGGAAAGGTGATCCTGCGATGAGGTA
The DNA here is from genome assembly GCA_036520275.1 of Asanoa sp. GTDB lineage: Bacteria > Actinomycetota > Actinomycetes > Mycobacteriales > Micromonosporaceae > Asanoa. Next base: position 1,159 of record DATDJX010000266.1, on the reverse strand, counting down.
TACGGTCGTCCGATGAGCGGGCTGCTGGCGGCGTATCGCCGGACGGGCGCCGATCCGCCCTTCACCGATCCGGCGCGCTACCACGGCGCGGGGATGGAGGGGTATTACTGGCGCCTGGTCCATCCTGAGGCGGGGTGGGTGATCGTCTGGCTCTGCGGGGTCTCACGCGGGCCCGGGGGGCCGTGGGCCACCGTCGCGCTCGCCGCCCATCCCGGGGGCTTCCTCCGCCACGGAACGGTGGAGCCGGCGGGCGGCGACTTCGAGCGCTTCGGCGCCCGGGCGGGCGACGTCTTCAGGGGATCGCTCCACGACCTGTCCGTGCGGATGGGCGACGACGCGTGGGTGGAGGCACGGTTTCGCCACGAGGTCACCTGGCCGAGGCGCGCGCTCGGTGGCCTCGGGCCGGCCCAGCTCGTTCCCGGACTCGCGCAGTACTGGCATCCGGTGCTGCTCGCGGCGGAGGTCGAGGGCGAGGCGTGCATCGGCGGCCGGCGCGTGCGGCTCGAGGGCGCCCGCGCGTATGCGGAGAAGAACTGGGGCCCGGGGTTTGCCGCGCGGTGGTGGTGGGGACAGGCGGACGCCTTCCCGGACAGGGACGTGGGCGTGGCCTTCGCCGGCGGCCGCCTCCCGCTGCTCGGCGTGAGCGCCGCCCCGACGGCCGTCGTGGTGAGGCTCCGTGAGCGGGTGCTGCCCTTCGTTCCTCCGCTCGCCCGCGCCCAGGCGCGCGTCGACGCACGCAGCTGGCAAGTGCGGCTGCGATCCCCGCGTTACCGGCTCGAGCTCGAGGGAGAGGCCGGCGACGCGGAGCCCCACCGGCTGCCGGTGCCGGACGTGCGCGAGCGACGTGTCGAGATGCGCTCGCAGCAGGTGCTGGCCGGCCGGCTTCGCCTGCGCGTCCGTCGCGGGCGGCGCACCGTCATCGACGCGGAGTCCCGCCTCTCCGGCCTCGAGTACGGGGAGCCGCCTCGCGAGCGCGGTTCGCCTCCGCCCGCCGCACGGCCGTTGTGAGCGCCTCAGGGCCCACGAAGCGATCGAACGGGCCGACCACCCTCCACAGCACCCGCAGCCGGACCGCCGCGGCGCGGTCGACCGGCTGCACGCGAGCCTCCGAGGCCAGCTCCGCCCGGCCGTCGGCGGACGGCGAGGTCCAGTGGGCGAA
>DATDJX010000265.1:0-8095 GCA_036520275.1 Asanoa sp. | reverse complement strand
GCGGCGTGACCCTGTGGGCCGAGTTGGACGGGCCCATCTCGAGCGCGCTGTCCCGCGCCGCAGAGGAGGTCGGCGTACGCCTGGCGCCGGGCCCGCGGTTCGGCCTGGATGGCACGCTGGAGCGCTTCCTGCGCCTGCCGTACACGCTCCCGGCCGCCGACCTGACCGACGCCGTGAAGCGGATCGCCGCGGTGCGCTACGACCTCGACCGGGCCAGCCTGCCCCGATGGCGCAAGCCGGTGGTCATCGCCTGACCCACGTCGGCCACCTCGGCGCGCGCCCACGTCGGCCACCTCGGCGCGCGCCGACGTCGGCCACCTCGGCGCGCGCCGACGTCGGCTCGGCCAACGGCCTTGGTCGCCGGTCATGCCGCCGGACGCAAGCCTCAGATCTCGGCGAGCGTCCCCTCGTACATCTTGTCGATCTCGGCCGCGAAGTTGGTCTCCACGTCCCGGCGCTTGACCTTCAGCGACGGCGTCATCTCGCCGTTTTCGACGGACAGGTCCCGTGGCAGGATCGTGAACTTCTTGATCGTCTCCCACCGGTTGAGCTTGGCGTTCAGCTCCTTCAGGTAGCCGGCCACCATCGACTCCGCCTCGGCGGAGACCACGATCTCCTCGTACGACTTGCCGGCGAGCGGACCGGCCGCCGCCCAGGCCGTCACCGCGTCGGGGTCGAGGGTCACCAGCATCGTGCAGTAGTTGCGGGCCTGCCCGATCACGACCGCCTGCGAGGTGTACGGGCAGATGGCCTTGAACATGCCCTCGATGTGCGACGGCGCGATGTACTTGCCGCCGGAGGTCTTGACCAGGTCCTTCTTCCGGTCGGTGATGGTCAGGAACCCGTCGGCCGACAGCTCGCCGATGTCCCCGGTGCGGAAGAACCCGTCGTCGGTGAACGCGGCCGCGGTCTCCCCGGGCAGATTGTGGTAGCCCCGCATCACCGGCACGCCGCGCAGGAGGATCTCGCCGTCCGAGTCGATCTTGCAGTCGAGGTCGCCGAGCCGCTGGCCAACGGTGCCGATCCGCAAGCCATCGGGCCGGTTGACGAAGTTGCCCGCCGACGTCTCGGTCAGGCCGTACCCCTCCGAGATCGGCAGCCCGGCTGCCGCGAAGAACGCCGAGATCTCCTTCGACAGCGGCGCCGAGCCGGACACGAGCGTGCGGATCCGGCCACCCAACCGGGCCTGGATCTTCGAGAACACCAGCCTGGACGCGACGCCGTACTGCAGGCGCAGCAGCGGCGGGACGGGCTTGCGCGCCTGCTCCAGCGCGACCTTGGCGCGCCCGACCCGTACGGCCCAGGCGAAGATCTTGGCCTTGGCGCCGCCCTCGGTCCGGGCGGTGGTCACGGCCCGGTTGTAGACCTTCTCGAAGATCCGCGGAGCGCCGCACATCAGCGTCGGACGGACGACCGCGAGGTTGTCCACCAGCTTGTCGATCCGCCCGTCGACGTACGTCGGCAGGCCGACGTGGATGATCCCGCAGATGAGCGTCTTTCCGAACGAGTGTGACAGCGGCAGCCAGAGGTATTGCAGGTCGTCGGGGCGCAGGATGCCCAGCTCCGCCTGCGCGACGCTCTCCCAGCACCAGCCGGCGTGCAGCAGCTCCACGCCTTTGGGCCGCCCGGTCGTGCCGGACGTGTAGATCACCGTCGCCAGGTGGTCGGGCCGGATGTCGGCCACCAGCCGCTCGACCAGGCCCGAGTCGGACGCCAGTACCGAAGCGCCGCGTGCCTCCAGCTCCGCGAGCGTCACCTGCGGCGGGGACGCGTTCGGGTCGGCCGACCCGTCGATCAGTACGACGTGGGTCACCTCTGGCAGGTCGGCGCCCGCGAGCTTGCCCGCCTGGACCGCGTTCTCGGCGATCACGATCTTCGAGCCGGAGTCCGCGACGATGTACGCGGCGTCTTCGGGTTCGGTCGTGGGATAGACGGTCGTCGTGGCCGCGCCGGCGCACATGATGCCGAGGTCCGCGACGACCCAGTCGAGCCGGGTGTTCGCGATGATCGCGACGCGGTCTTCCGAGCGCGCCCCGAGCCCATGCAGGCCGGCCGCCAGCGCCTTGGCCCGCTGGCCGACAGCGGCCCAGGTCAGCCACTCGGGGCCGGACGGCCCGGGGTGGCCGAACGCCCGACCGTCGGGGGTCTCCGCGACACGCCTCAGGAACATGTCGGGAATCGACTGGTATGGGATATCCAGCGCCATATCGAGAGCCACCTTTGGTCGGCGAGAGTGACGGCCGTCACGTAGCGGTCGCGTAACCGAAGGGTATTGCGGGCGGACCATGAGCGGCAAGAGATCCACTTCGCACCGCGCGACCGGCGAGGGCCCGACGCCGGCTACGTGGGCCGCACCGTCGCACGGCGAACGGACGGATCAGATGGCCAGCTTCGCGGCGCGCAGCCTCTGCGCCGCGCCGGCGGGACCCTCCACTTGGACCCGTGCGGCGCGCTGCCGCCCGGCGAGGAAGTACACCAACTCCCCGGGCGCGCCCACCAGTCGCACGGCGTCTCCGCCGGCACCGGTCGCGACCTCACCGAACCCTGGCGCCTGGATCAGCACCGCCGCCGGGAACCGGCGGAGCCGAAGCCTCCCCAGCGTCCGCGCCCGCTTCCACAAGACCTCCTGGTCGTGGCGCGGTAGGTCGCGCGGCTGCCAACCGGGCTGTCCCCGGCGCACGTCTTCGTGGTGGATGAAGAACTCGATCGTGTTGGTCAGCGGCTCGACCACCGGGTTGCTCACCGGGCTCCACCACGGTCGGTCCCGGACCAGGTCGACCAGCTCGGGGTACGGCCGCGAGGCCAGCTCCCGGTGCACGCGTTTGCCGTGGCGGCGCAACGGCGGGACGTACAGCGCGCCGGCGGCGACCGGCCGGCGTTCCCGCAGCACGACATGCGCCGCGAGGTCACGGGTCTGCCAGCCGGCGCACATGGTCGGCTGGTCGGGACCGAGCGCGGCCAACAGGTCGGCCATCGACCGACGTTCGGACTCCGCGAAGCGCGACATGGCGATGATCATATGTCGGATCGACATGACCGGTCCGCCGGGCGACCGCGGCGGTGTGAGCGTGCACACAGGCATAACCCGGTCGTGAGTGTCAGTCCCTTCCGGTAAGGATGGACACTGGCGTAGGCGACTTACCAGAAGGGGTGCGCGTGGCGGGCAAGACGAGTCGGGACGTGCTTGTCCGTGGTCTGCGGGTGCTGGGTGTCGCCATCCGGGAGGAACCGCGCATCTTCGCGCTCGCGGTGACCGGCAGCGCGATCTTCGGCGGACTGATCGTGGGCAGCGCCTTCGTCGTCGGCGCGATCGTCGGTCACGTCGTCGTGCCCGCGATCGGGCGGGGCGACGTCAACGACAGCCTGATCTGGCTCGGCGCCGCCGCGCTCCTCGCGGTCAGCTGCTTCAAGGTCCTCGGCATCTTCGGCCGGCGGCTCGGCGCCGGCTACATGCAATACCGCCTGCAGGCCACCTACCGGCGCCGGGTGACCCACCGCTACCTCGAGCTTCCGCTGTCCTGGCACCACCGCCACGCGACCGGCACGCTGCTGTCAAACGCCAACTCCGACGTCGAGGCGGCCTGGTTCCCGATCGCGCCGCTCCCGTTCGCCGTCGGCACCGTGGTGATGCTCCTCGGCGCCGTCGTGTCGCTGTTCGTAACCGACTGGGTGCTGGCGCTGGTCGGCCTGGCGATCTTCCCGTCGTTGTTCGCGCTCAATGTCTTCTACTCCCGCCGCATGGCGCCCCGGCAGGCGCGCGCCCAGCGGCTGCGCGCCGAGGTCAGCGCGATCGCCCACGAGAGCTTCGACGGCGCGCTCGTGGTCAAGGCGATGGGCCGCGAGGGCGAGGAGACCGTGCGGTTCGCGGAGCGCGCGGCGCAGCTGCGCGACTCCCTGATCGCCGTCGGTCGGCTGCGGGGTGTGTTCGACCCCATGCTCGACACGCTGCCCAGCCTGGGCACGCTCGCCGTGCTGGTGGTGGGGGCCTTCCGGCTGCGCTCCGGGGCAATCGACATCACCGAGGTGGTCAGCGTCGCGTTCCTGTTCACCGTTCTCGCCTTCCCGGTTCGGGCGATCGGCTGGGTGCTGGCAGAGCTCCCGCGCAGCGTCGCCGGGTGGGACCGGCTGCAGGTCGTGCTCGCCGCCAAGGGCGACATGGCGTATGGCGACACCCGACTCGACGCGCCCGCCGGGCGGCCGGCGACGTTGGCCTTCGATGCCGTCGACTTCGCGTACGAGCGGGAGGTCCGCGACGGGCGCGACGGCATGGTCGACGACGCGGGGGTACCGGGTCCCGCCGTGCTCCACGGCGTCACATTCGCCGTGCCGGCGGCCAAGACGGTGGCGCTCGTCGGTCCGACCGGCGCCGGCAAGTCGACCATCGCGTCCCTCGCCGTGCGGCTGGTCGATCCCGACAGCGGCCGGATCACGATCGACGATGTCGACGCCCGCGCGTTGACGGCGGCGTCCCTCGCCGACACGGCGGCGCTCGTCGCGCAGGTGCCGTTCGTCTTCGACGACACCGTGCGCGCCAACGTCGCGCTCGACCGGGAGGGCGTCGACGACGACGCGGTCTGGGCAGCGCTGCGGCTCGCGCAGGCCGACGGGTTCGTCCGCCAGCTGCCCGACGGGCTCGACACCGCGGTGGGTGAGCGTGGCACGTCGTTGTCCGGCGGCCAGCGGCAGCGGCTGACCCTGGCCAGGGCGCTGGCCGGGCGGCCACGCCTGCTCGTGCTCGACGACGCGACCAGCGCAGTCGACCCGCGGGTCGAGGCGGCGATCCTGGCGGCGCTGCGGGGCGGTTCCGGCACGGGCGGGCAGGCGAGCTCGATCCTCGTCGTGGCCTACCGGCGCGCGACGATCGCCCTCGCCGACGAGGTGGTCTATATCGAGCAGGGCCGGGTGGTGGCCACCGGCACCCACGCCGAGCTGCTCGCCAGCACCAGGGGCTACGCCGACCTGGTCACCGCCTACGAGCGGGCCGAGGCCGAGCGGGAACGCGAGAAGGCGTACGACTCGATCGACGCCGACGTGCAGGCGGTGGCCTCGTGACGACGCTCGACCTGGCCGAGGAGCGCACCGAGACCGCGTGGCAGACCCTTCGCCGCGGGCTCTCGCTCTCGCCCGAGCTGCGCACCGGGCTCGCCGGCACACTGTTCTTCGCCGTGATCTCGATGGCCGGTCGGGCCGCCGTCCCGATCGCCGTCCAGCAGGGCATCGACCGTGGCCTGGCGGTGGCCGGCGGTCCCGACCTCGGGCTGGTCGCCACGGTCGCCACCATCACCGCCGCGGTGCTGGCCGTCACCACGGTCTGCGGCTACCTGATGATGCGGCGGCTGTTCACGGTCAGCGAGACCGCGCTCGCCGGCGTGCGCACGCGCACCTTCCGCCACGTCCACGACCTGTCGATGCTCCACCAGCAGGCGGAGCGGCGCGGGTCGTTGACCTCCCGGGTCACGAGCGACGTCGACCAGATCACCCAGTTCCTGCAGTGGGGCGGCGTAATCCTGCTGATCAGCGTCGGTCAGGTCGTGGTCACGTCGATCGTGATGGCGGTCTATTCGTGGCAGCTGACGCTGGCCGTGATCGCCGCGTTCGCGCCGGCGCTCATCGTGATCCGGGCGTTCCAGAAGCGGCTCGCGGGCGCCTACGGCCGGGTCCGCCGCCGCACCGGTGAGCTGCTGGCAGCCGTCGGCGAGAGCGTGGTCGGGGCGCCGGTGATCCGGGCGTACGGCGTGTCGGGCCGCACGGCGCGGCGGCTCGACACCGCGATCGAGAGGCAGCGCCGCGCCCAGCAGAAAGCGCTGACCACGAGCGTGATCGGCTTCAGCACCGGCGAGCTGGCGGCCGGCCTCGCCACCGCGGCCGTCGTGGTGATCGGCGTGCAGCTGGGCCTCGGCGGCGCGCTGACCGTCGGCCAGCTGACCGCCTTCCTGTTCCTGGTGACGCTGTTCATCCAGCCGGTGCAGATCGCCACCGAGGTGCTCAACGAGGCGCAGAACGCGGTCGCCGGGTGGCGGCGGGTGCTGGACGTGCTCGACATCCGGCCCGATGTGGCCGACCCGGGCGAGCAGGGCGTCGACCTGCCGCCCGGTCCGATCGACATCCGGTTCGCCGACGTCTCGTTCTCGTACGGCGGCCCGGTCGTGCTGGCCGACGTCACGCTCGACATCCCGGCGAAGACCCGGGTGGCGGTCGTGGGGGAGACCGGGGGCGGCAAGACCACCTTCGCGAAGCTACTTACCCGGCTCATGGACCCGACCTCGGGCACCATCACCCTGTCCGGTGTGCCGTTGCGCGACATTCGCTTCGCGTCGCTACGCGCGCGTGTGGTGATGGTCCCGCAAGACGGGTTCCTCTTCGACGCGACCGTGGCCGACAACGTTCGCTTCGGCCGGCCGTCGATGTCCGACGATGACCTGGACCTGGCGTTCGTCGAGCTCGGCCTGACCGACTGGGTGGAGAGCCTGCCCGCGGGTCTCGCGACCGAGGTGGGCGAGCGGGGCGAGGCCCTGTCGGTGGGGGAGCGGCAGCTGGTTGCGCTGGCCCGGGCCTACGTCGCCGACCCCGACCTGCTCGTGCTCGACGAGGCGACCTCCGCAGTGGACCCGGCGACGGAGGTACGGCTGCAGCGCACGCTCGACGCGGTGACCCGCGGCCGCACGACGGTCGCGATCGCCCACCGGCTGTCCACCGCCCAGGCGGCCGACGAGATCATCGTGGTGGACAAGGGCCGCATCGTGCAGCGAGGCCCGCACGACGACCTGCTCGCCGATCCGAGCTCCGTGTACGGCCGCCTGTTCGCGTCCTGGCTCGAGCAGACGAGGTGAGGCCCGAGCCGGTCAGCGGTCGAAGACCGAGAGGTGCATGAACATCGGGCGTTCGCGCGGTTGGTCCGGGTCGGGGAGGGCGCGCAACCGGTCGATCACGGGGACCACGACCTGCGACCACACCACGCCGTCGACGTGCCAGAGCTGCGACCAGATGCGCTGCTCGATGTCGTCGGCCAGCGCGTTCGGCGACGTGGCCAGCTCGGTGATGTGCGCCTCGCGCGACTCGACAAGCCGCAGGCCGAGCGCCGCTGCCGCGGTGGCGACCGTCGCCGGCCGGTCGGCGCGGTCGTCAGCCGGCAGGCCCGCCAGCACCGGCGCCAGCTCGTCGTCGGCGGGGTCGACGGCGGTCGCGCCCATGACGACCACCCGGCCACCGGGGCGCAGGACCCGCACCGCCTCGGCCAGCGCAGCTGCGGTGTCGCGGATGACGTGCAGCGAGGCCGGGAACGTGACCGTGTCGCAGGAGCCGGCCCGGACCGGCAGGCGGCGGGCGTCACCCACGGCGACCCGGGGGCCGAGGCGCCCGTACGCCCGGGCCAGCATCGCCGGCGCCAGGTCGATGCCGTACACGTCGAGGCCGCGTGCCCGCAGCGCGCCGGCCACGAGGCCGGTGCCGACGCCGACCTCGAGCGTGCGTCCGGGGGCCAGCCACGGCTGGAGGACGTCTGCGAAGGCGTGGCCGCGCTCGTCGCCGCCGCGGGTGGCGTCATAACAGTCGGCCACCCGGTCGAACGGCAGGGAGTCCGGCATGCGGGTCAGCCTAGAGCCCCACATTGCCGGTCAGGTACCGCTGGACCGTCGGCCCGACCGCCGCAACGACGGTGTCCGGCGGAGCCGACGCCATCGGTTCGATCTTGATGATGTACCGGACCATGGCGAGTCCGGCCATCTGGCTCGCTACCAGCGAGATCCGCAGCGGGGCCTCGGCCGGGTCGAGCCCGAGACGCGGCAGCACCCGGCGCATCACCTGGGTGACGATGAACTCGCGGAACAGCTTGGCCGTCCACTCGCTGCCCACGGCCGAACGCAGCAGAGCCACGCCGGCCACGCCGGCGGGACCGTCCCAGATGGACAGGAATGTCCGCACGAGCCGTACGCCGATCGAGGAGCGGTCGCCCTCGACGGCCTGGCCGATGACCGCGGCCGGGTCCATGGGCACGTTCATCGCGGACAGGAACAGCTGGTCCTTGGTGCCGAAGTAGTGGTGCACCAGCGCCGGGTCGACCCCGGCGCTGGTCGCGATCCCACGGATGGACGCACCG
>DATDJX010000264.1:0-6997 GCA_036520275.1 Asanoa sp. | reverse complement strand
GGCCAACAGCCAGCCGCGGGCCATCACGAACGGTTCGGACGGCAACCGCTGGTTCACGGAGGGCACCGAGTTCACGTCTGCGCCCGCCAAGATCGCACGCATCACACCGGCCGGCGTCATCACGGAGTTCGCCCCCGACGTGGCCGACGGGTGCAACGGCTGCATCATCACCGACATCGCCCAGGGCCCAGGCGACATTCTCTACATCACCTCCAATGACCCAACCCTGATGCGCTTCAACGTGGCGACCCAGAGCTTCGAGACACCCGTGCAGATGCCCAACACCATTGCCCTGGGTGGCAACCTGGCGGTCAGCGCCACTGACGCGTGGATCACCGACTTCAACAACGACGCGGTTTGGCGCTACCACCTCTCGAACGGGCAGTTCACGTCGTTCCCGGTTTCCGACCCGGCCGACGTCGCCGTGGACATGGCCGGCAACGCCTGGTTCACACAGCCCGGTGATGTCAACGCACCCGGCACCAGCAACATCGGCCGTATCGACGCGGCCACCGGGGCCGTCACGACGACCCCAACCACCGACGGTTCCACCACGGTGGCCCCGCGCAGCATCACCGTCGCCTCCGATGGGCAGGTCTGGTTCACCGCCCGGTTCACGCCCCAGGCTGTCGGGCGCCTCAACCCGTCCAACAACTCGGTGACGCTGTTCCCCGTGACAAACACCGGGCCCTCTGGCATCGCCGCCTCACCCGACGGCACCGTGTGGTTCACCCAGGAGACCAACGGCAACGCCGCCAGGATCACCAACGCCGGCGTCATCACCGAAGGCAAGACGGTCAAGGGCAGCGGCCCATTCGGGATCACCGTCGCGTCCAACGGGGACCCGTGGTACACGATGATGGCCGCGAACAAGATCGCCACACTGCAGCTGCGGTAGGCCGCGACGCTTGAGCCGTCCCGGGTTCCGGGGAGACCTGGCTGCGCAGCGACGTAGGGGACGCGCGTCAGCGCAGCTGAGCCGTCGCGAGGTCGACGCGACACGCGAGAAGTGCGTACGTTGGGCAGGGCGCCGTTAATCTGGCGGGTCGGTGAGGCGGCGGTCGCCGACGTAGACCTGCCATGCGTAGTAACCGTAGAAGGCGCGCCAGTCGGCGCGGATCCGGCGGGCGTACCGGGAGATCGCGTCGACGTAGTCGTGCGACGGGTTGTAGCGGAACAGCGCGTGGCGCTCGAAGCGCGGTGCGCCGTTGGCATGCAGGTAGTTGGCGGCGCCGAGGATCGCGTCGTGGGGCTCGTTGATGTCGCCGCCGTGGCCGTAGGCGCGCCAGGTCGCCGGGATGAACTGCATCGGCCCCCTGGCGCCGGAGATGCTGCGGTTGCGCAAGCGGCCGAACGCCGACTCGACGAAGTTGACGGCGGCGAGCAGCGCGGGGCTGACGTGGAATCGCCGCTGGGCGGCGCGGTAGTGGCGGCGCAGGACGTCCGCGGGCTCGGCCGGCCCGATGCGGATCCTGGGCGGCGGGCCGTGACGGACCGACGTGATCCGGGCGAGCTCGCGGCGGGCGAGGACGTTGTCGCGCGCCGAGCCGCGCAACGTTCGCGGCAGGCGCGTCAGCGTGGCGTGGGCCACGGTGGGATGGGTGCCGAGCAGCCGGTAGATGCGCTGCTCGTGCAGCGCGAGCAGCGCGACGTCGCGCGGGACGCCGCGCCGCGACGGATCGCCGCCTCGACGCCACCGATCGATCGCGGCCTCCAGCGCGGTCGACGTCGATGCCAGTGCCGCGGCCAGCTCGCCCGGATCGCGCGTCAACGGCGCATCGGGTGCCGGCAACGCCGCTGTCGCGCCGCCGGGACTGACGCGAGGCGGCGGCGGCTCGCCGTCTGGGACGGCGGCGAGCACGACTGCTGCCACCGCCACCGCGATCAACGCCCCGGCGGCGAGCGGCTTGCCAACGCGGCTCGACATCTCGGCCGGCCAGCGTAGAACGGGTCGATGGGCGCCGGCCGAGGCCGGCGCCCATGATCGCCTACCCGACGGCGTCGGCGAGCGCGTTCGAGCCCCCGACGACCGGGATCGCGAGCGAGCTGCGCGCGAGGTCGAGCGTGAGCCGCGTGCCCGCCGCCGGCCGGATCGTGAAGTCGCGATCGCTTGACAGGACCATCAGCGCCAGACGATTGCCGGCCGGTACGACGCTGTCCTTCGGCTGCATGTCGACGCCGATGCGGTAGCTCCGCCCTGGCGTAACTGGAATGTCGGCCCAGTCGGACTGGCGATTCGCGGGATCGATCCAGCCGCGCGTGAGGATCGTGCCGTTGCCGGCCGGCGGATAGCTCACCAGCGCGGCGGTCAGGTTCGCCTTGCGCTTGCTGAACGCGATGTCCAACGCGACCGTCGGCGTGCCGCTGATGCGCACGGGCTGCGCGAGCGGCGGCGTCTGGTAGATCAGCCGCACAATCGAGGAGGCCGTGTTCGCCGACGTGATCCCGGCGATCGACGCGTCGTCGGTCAGCGTCTCCGACGGGGCATCCGGGTCGGCCGGCGCCATCGTCAGCCCACCACGTGCCGGGGCGCCCGGCGTCGGATGCAGCGTGACCGCGCGCGACGCCGGATCGGGCCACTCGGCGTAGGGGGTCGGGTTGGCGCTGCTGCAGATGAGGCTGACCACCGTGCCGTCGGCCACCTTCTGCCCGGCCGCCGTCGCCACGGCGGACGCGAGCACAAGGTGCGTCGAGTCCGGGATGTCCGCGATCAGGCTCGTCGTGGTCGTCGTCGTGCCGTCCGCGTTGGTCTGCGGCACGGTCAGCGTGAAGCCGATCCGGAACGGGCTGGTGTCCGCCACGGTCAGCGCCGCGGTGTTCGACTGATCGCCGGTCACGGTCGTCTGGCGCGGCGGGCACGATGCCGGTTCGCGGACGACCCACGAGCGCGGCAGCGACTCGACGCCGTTGTGGACCCCGTAGAGGTAGCGGGTGAACCAGTAGTTGACGAACACGTCCGGCGGGGCGCCACCATGACCGCCCTGGTGGAAGTAGAACATGTGCGGCACGTGCTGGCGCTTGAGCGCGGCATAGAACTGCGCTGCGTTCTTCGTCATGACGTTGAAGTCGTTATTGCCGTGGGCGAGCAGCGCGGCGGCGTGGACGTTCTCGACGTCCTTCATGTAGTTGCGCTCCTGCCAGGCCCCGTTGCGATTGCCCGAAGCACGGTCCTCATGCGATGCGAGGTAGTCGATCTCCGGCTGGCAGATCGTGCGCGCCCCGGTCTCGTCGATGCGCGAGTACACGACGTCGGCGAGCACGTCGAGGTCCTCGCCCTGGAACGCGTTGTTGTTCCCGGACGGGCTGGACGAGGAGTGCGGCGCCCGCACCATGCCGTTGGCGCGGTAGTAGTCGTACCAATCGGAGATCGCCGAGATCGGCACGATCGCTTCGAGCCCGTTGACGCCCGTGGTCGCCGCCGCCTCCGGGATCGTTCCGTTGTAGGACGTGCCGATCATGCCCACGCTGCCGGTGGTCCACGTCGCCGGCGCCCGCGTACTGCCGGCGCGCGTGGTGTACGCCTGCACCCGGCCGTTGAGCCAGTCGATCACCGCCTTGGCCGCCAGTGTCTCATTGGTGCCGCCGGAGGTCGGGCAGCCGTCGGAGTAGCCGGTGCCCGGCGACTCGGCGTGCACCACCGCGAATCCCCGCGGCACCCAGGTCGACTCGTACCTGGTGCTGATCGTCGGGCTCGTGTTGCCGGCCGCCCAGAACGGCGTGGCCGGCCGCGAGGCGGGCGGGAAACCGAGCTCGTGGTCAACGCCCCAGTTGCTGTACTCCGGCGCGGTCCCCGCGTAATACGGGCTGTCCTCGAAGATCACCGGCACCTTCAGGCCGTCCGTGAGGACCTCCTTCGGCGCGGTGAAGTCTGCGTGGATGCGGTCGAGCTTGCCGTCGTTGTCGCTGTCGAACGGCGCCTGCACCCACACCTCGCCGCTGTACCAGTCGGCGGGGTCGGTCGAGAAGACGGCCTGCGAGAGGCCGTTGACGAACGTCGGCACCGCCCCGGCGGCCGACGCCGGGCGCACCGCTACGACGCCCGACAGAGCGAGCGCCACCACGGCGCTCGCCAAAAGACGAGTTCTCACGTCTGATCCCCCCTTGCCTTACGGATCCAACTCCGCATCCTGCTACCGGCGGCCCCGATCCGCAACCGCATCGCACGTCTTCGCCGCGCTCTATCGGCCGGTCAGCCGGCAGCGGTTCGATCTCGGACGTCGCACGCTCATGATGCGCGTGGCCATCGTCGACCGTCACCCATGCGTGTGCAGACGTCCCGCAGACTGCTCCTATGTCCCGAGCAGTGGAGCTCACGCGGCGGCGAGCTGGCGCAAGCGCTGCGGGTACGGCACCTACGACCTGATGTGCCTTACTGACGTTGCCCGGTCCGCGGGTGACGCTGTCGGGCTCGGGACTCCCGACCTGGTCGAGCGCGCTCAGGCTGTCGTCGCCCGGACCGCCGTCGATGCTGTCGCGGCCCGGGTCGCTGGGCCACATCTCGGGATCGAATGGGAGGTCGAACATCGTGTCGTTCCCGTCGCCGCCGTGGATGACGTCATCGCCCTTCCAACCGGTCTCGAGGTGATCGTTGCCCAGCCCGCCGTCGATGAGGTCGTCGCCGCTGCCGGCATGGAACTCATCGCCGCCCGCCGCCCCGTATAGCCGCGAGGTACCTCTTCGAATCGATACGAATCGATCTTGCGGCGCGATTAGCGCACGTGATGTCAGGCCCGTTGCCCGTTTCGCGCCGAAGGAGGTGATCCCGAACGGCCGGCGCGCGGGACGCAAGGTGGCCTGCGAGTGTCACTCCCGTGGGAGCGAGCATGTCGGTCGTCAACGCTGAGACGCTCGCAAGTGACGAGCACCGGGCGTGACGGGAAAGGCCGTGGCGAGGTTGCGCGGCGCTCGCGTTCGCCCTCGAGGCGGTAGCCGACCCGAGCGGGGGGCGGGACCGTGTGCGGCGCTCGCGCTGTCCCCGTATCGGCTCGCTGAGAGCGGCTGGTCAGCGCTCGCCTGGGGCGATGAGGCCGGTCTCGTAGGCGTAGATCACGGCCTGGACGCGGTCGCGCAGGCCGAGCTTGCCCAGCAGGTTCGAGACGTGGGTCTTGACCGTGGCCTCGGAGAGGACGAGCGCGGCGGAGATCTCCGCGTTGCTGAGGCCGGCCGCGAGCATCCGTAGCACCTGTTGCTCGCGCTCGGTCAGCTGCGCGAGCTCGTCCGGCGTGCGCGAGACGGCCGCGGGGAGGCGGCGGCCGACCTGGTCAAGGAGCTGCCGTGTGACTGCGGGGCCGAGCACGGCGTCGCCGGCGGCGACCGCGCGCACGGCCTGGACGACCCACCCCGCGGCGAAGCCGATCAGCAGCGGGACCGGCAGGCGTCACGTCATCCCTCGCCGCCGGGACGCCGTACCGCCGGTCCAGCGCGAAAGCCAGGCCGACGTGGAGCGCCACGACGACGCCGAAGATCAGCGCGAGACAGTCGCGGCCGGCGGCGCCCAGCGCTACGACGCCCGGCCGAAGATCGCGGGCCCCAGCACCAGCCGCAGCGGGTCGCCGACGCGGCTCCAGCTGTTCGGCGTCACGAACACCGCCCACACGACCGCGACCAGGAGCGGGTGGCTCCGATACCGAGCAGCCATTGGATCAGCCCCGTGACAGATACAGCGAGACCCGCGAGAGCGATGAGCATCCGCCCGGTCATCTCGTCAGAGACCGCCACGCAGCGGCTCCAAAGAGGAGTTGACGCGCCCCCTTTCGCTCGGATGCGAGCGTGTCCCCGGCCAAGCGACACGCGCCCGCTTGGGACGAGCGGCGATTGTCCGCGACGGTGAGGACCGGGCGCTCGCTTCGCCTGCGCAGTGCAGGAGCCACGACCGTCGTCGACGGGCTCGACGTCGCGCTCCTCGCCGACGTCGTCGATCGCCGCGGCGCGGGCGTGCGGCTCGAGCGCGGCGATCCGGCCGCGGTACTCGTGCGCGTCGCACTCGATCGCCCGGGCCCAGCTCGGGGTGGCTGGCCGGCGGCGCCTGCTTGGTCGCCTTCTCGAACGCCTTGCGCGCGACGTCGCGGTGCGACCGCGGCAGCGCCGGCGTAGAGCTGGCAGGCGGACACGGCGAGCGTGCGGCCGTAGAGCTCGCCGGCGGTCGTGGCGCTGTCGACGAACTTCCACAGCCACCTAACGGCGTCCTCGGGCTCGCCGTGGCTGCCTTTCGTCTTGCCCGGCTGGCCGCTCTTGAGCGTCGGCGTTGTTGTGGTGCGTCGAGGCCTATGGCGTGAACTTCTGCGCCAGCGTGCTCCCCGCGTTCCCCCACGCCCACGCGTTGCTGGTGCCGGGGGGCGCGATCACGCCGAGCAGGCTGTTGTCGCTGGGGCCGAGGTTCGGGCTCGGCACGGTGCGCCACGAGACGCCGTTCCAGCGCAGCCACAGCGTGCGCTGCACCGGGATGTCGCCCGACGCGTCGACGTAGTAGCCGACGGCGAAAGCGTCGCCCGGGCCGCGCGCAGCGACGCCGGTCAGGAAGTTGTGGCTCGTGCCCACGTTGGGACTAGACACGACCGACCAGGCGGTCCCGTTCCAGTGCTCGATCAGCGTGCGCGAGACGGAGACGCCGTCGGACTGGCTCTTGATCGCGTCGCCGACCGCCCAGACGTCGTCGGCCGCCCGCGCCGACACGCCGCGCAGTGTGTTGAGGACGTTCGTGTTCGGGCTCGGCACGGTCGCCCAGGTCGTGCCGTTCCAGCGGGTTACGAGCGTCTTCCCGCCCGCGGCGCCGACGGCCCACAGGTCGTTGGCCCCCAGTGCGCTGATGCCGTTCAGCACTCCGCCCGTGTCGGGGGGCCCAGGCACGAGCTGCCAAGTCCCCGTGTAGTGCTCGATCAGCGCGCGCCGGCCGAAGTCCGGGAACTGCGCGCGCCCGACCGCCCAGACGTCCTGCGCCCCGAGCGCCGCGACGCCGTTCAGCCCCGTGCTGCGCTGCGCGCGACCGCCCGACGGGGGC
>DATDJX010000263.1:0-7286 GCA_036520275.1 Asanoa sp. | reverse complement strand
GGAGTTCCTCCGCGAGGGCAGCAGCGTTCGCGACTTCTTCGAGCCACCGAAGACGGTCATCGGAGAGTCGGACAAGCGCAGCGGCGACACAGTCGCGGCCCTCTACGAAGGCCTGCCGGGCGAGATCTTCCGGGTGCCGATCGCGGTCGCCGAGATGACCAAGTATGCCGACAACGCCTTCCACGGCTTGAAGATCGCGTTCGCCAACGAGATCGGTGCGGTCAGCCGCGCATTGGGGCTCGACTCACACCGCGTCATGGACGTCTTCCTGGCCGACCACAAGCTCAACGTCAGCCCCGCCTACCTGCGGCCGGGATTCGCCTTCGGCGGTTCCTGCCTGCCGAAGGATCTGCGGGGCCTGGTGTACGCGGCCCGTCGGGCCGATGTCGCCGTGCCGCTGCTCTCGCACGTGCTGCCGTCCAACGAGGAGCACCTACGGCGCGCGTTCGACCTCGTAACCGCCACCGGACGGCGCCGGATCGGTCTGTTCGGCCTCTCGTTCAAGCCCGGCACCGACGACCTGCGCGAGAGCCCCCTCGTCGAGCTCGCGGAGCGGCTGCTGGGCAAGGGATACGACCTGCGCATATACGACGCCAACGTGTCGGTGTCGCGGCTGCTCGGCGCGAACCGTGAGTTCATCGCGGACCGGCTCCCGCACCTGAGCGATCTGCTGACCAATTCGGCCGAGGAGGTCCTCGAACACGCCGAGGTGTGTGTCGTCGGCTCCAAGGATCCGGCCGTCCTGGCGGCTATCGCCGGCGCCGGTGACCGGACCGTCATCGACCTCGTCCGCCTTCCCGACGTCGAAAGCCGCCGGGCAAACGGGGGGTACGTAGGCCTTGCCTGGTAGAGCGCTGATTCTCGTCGAGAACCTATCGGTACCCTTCGACCGACGCGTCTGGCAGGAGTGCACCGCGTTACGGGACGCCGGCTGGGACGTGCACGTCATCTGTCCACAGGGCATGAAACGGGACACCGAGCCCTACGTGGAGCTGGATCGCGTCAAGATCCATCGCTACCCGCTCCGCGCCGCCTCCGGCGGGCCGCTGGGCTACCTGCGCGAGTACGGCTCGGCGCTGTGGCACACGAGCCGGCTCGCGCGGCGGGTTGGCCCGGTCGACGTCGTGCACGCCTGCAACCCGCCCGACCTGTTCTTCCTCGTCGCGCGCCGGCTCAAGCGGCGGGGCGCCCGGTTCGTCTTCGACCAGCACGACCTGGTGCCGGAGCTGTACCTGTCGCGGTTCGGGCGCGGGGAGGACCTGCTCTACCGGGCGGTGTGCTGGCTGGAACGGCGCACCTATCGGGCCGCTGACGTGGTGATCGCCACGAACGAGAGCTATCGTGCCGCCGCACTCGGTCGCGGCGGCAAGCGGTCCGACGAGGTCTTCGTCATTCGCAGCGCGCCAGCCGTGGAGCGATTCCGGGAGGTGCCGGCCGAACCGGCGCTCAAGCGTGGCAAGGCGCACCTGCTCTGCTACCTGGGTGTCATGGGACCTCAGGACGGCGTCGACTACGCGCTGCGGGCTCTCGCGAAGCTCCGCGACGAGGTCGGTCGCAAGGACTGGCACGCCGTGTTCATCGGTGGCGGGGACACGTTCGAGGCCATGCGCGCGCTCGCCGAAGAGCTCCTGCTCGGCGAGGCGGTCGAGTTCACCGGCCGGATCCCCGACGAGGACCTTTTGCGCTACCTGTCGACGGCCGACGTTTGCCTCTCACCCGACCCGCTGAACCCGCTCAACGACGTCTCGACGATGAACAAGGTCATGGAGTACATGGCGATGGCACGGCCGATCGTTTCGTTCGACCTCCGCGAGGCGCGGGTGTCGGCGGGAGGGGCGGCCGTGTACGCGGTGCCGAACGACGAGTCCGAGTTCGCCAAGCTCATGGCCATGCTCCTGGACGACCCGGACGAGCGTCGCCGCATGGGCGAGATCGGACGGGCCCGGGTCGCCGGTCCCCTCTCCTGGGACCGTTCACGGGCCGCGCTAGTCGCTGCGTACGACGCCGCCCTGGGTATCCGCGCTAGCGGCTCGGCTGCTGGCGTCACGGCCCCAATCGGCCGCGTCGCCGCGGCGCAGCCGGGTGAGCGCGCGATCGACACCGAGGACAGCGAGGTAGCAGCCGGCATCCAGCGAGCTCACCTCGCGCCGCGCCACCAGAGAGCCGAGGCTGCCGAGCCGCAGGCGGCCCTCGGAGCCGGTGCGACCCAGGGCGGCCAGTTGCCGGTTGCCGCGCCGGACTCGCACCCGCCGCGACAGGTGCGCGGCGACTGTGCGGGCGGGACGGACAAATGAGCGGGCCACGGGCACGACTACGCGCTCGGACGGGGTGAAGCTGGCATGGACCCAGCCGTCATCGGAAATGACGTCCGGTATCGGGAACACCCTGGCGTGCCCTCGTTCGGTAAGCGCATAGGCGCCGGCGCCGGCGAGCCCGCGGCTCGGCGCGATCAGGCGGTCGTGCACGAGATGCACACGGCGGACCACCGGCCCCACACCGTCGAGGTCGTAGTGCGGCCTCGGGGCGCAGGCCAGGACGCCCGGCTCGGCGCACGCCTCGACCAGCGCCCGGACGGACTCGGCGCTCAGCGCGACGTCCGCATCCAGGTAGACGCGCGGAAAGGTCTGGCATGCCTCATCGCCGAGCCGCAGCGCCGGGACCTTGCCGGGCAGCGGCGTCTCGATCACCCGCACGCCGACGCGGCGCGCCGCCTCGGCGGTGCCATCCGTGCACGCATTCGGCACGACGATGACGTCGAACTCGCCGGCGGCGGTGCCGGCGAGCAGCGTCGCCAGGTTGGCCTCCAACACGGCTTCTTCGTTGTGCGCCGGCACCACGATGCTCACGATGGGCCGCGACGGCGGGACATGCTCCGGGCCTGCGCTCACCCGGCCATCCAATCATCGGGGGACAGGAACATGCCATGAGCCAGACCGCTATCGAGAACCACGCCCCCGACGCCGCCCGGGCTCCGGCCGGCCGGGGCCGGCTGAGCGGTCTGGATGGCATCCGCGGCCTGGCGGCCCTGTTCGTCATGGTGCACCACTGCTGGTTGCTCTCATTTCCGGGCTATCCGGCCAACACCGGGCCGTGGTGGCTCGGTTGGCTACTGTACGGACACCTCGCCGTGGTCGTCTTCATCGTCTTGTCGGGTTTCTCGCTGGCGGTATCGCCGGCCCGCCACGACTGGCAGCTCGGCGGGCGCGCCCGTTTCGCTCACCGCCGGGCCTGGCGGATTCTCCCGCCGTACTGGGCCGCCCTGGTCTACAGCCTGGTGATCGCCTGGACGATCGTGCCCCAACCCGGCACACCGGAACCGACCGTGAAGTCCGTCGGCGTCTACGGTCTGCTGCTGCAGGACGTCTTCGGCGCCCCGAGCCCGAACGGGGCGTTCTGGTCGATCGCGATCGAGGCGCAGCTGTACCTGGTGTTCCCACTGCTCCTCCTGGTGGTACGCCGGGCAGGCGCGGCGGTGATGCTCGCCGGAGTCACGGTGGTCGTGCTCGCCGTTGGCCTGCTGGCACCGCACAACCACCTCGTCGGCCTGCTGACCCGGCTCACGCCGCAGTTCGCCGCCCTCTTCGCGGTCGGCCTCGCCGCCGCCGGCGTGCTTCGCGCGAAGGATGGGATGCGCCCGCCCTGGCACTGGCTGACCCTCATCGCGGCGGCGCCGGCGATGCTTTTCATCGTGCTGCGCGGTCCGGTGTGGACCGTACACCACTATTTCTGGGTCGACCTCGCATTCGGGCCCGCCGTCGGCTTCCTGCTCGCCGGAGTGGCCACCGGGCGGCCGGCACCGTTCGTACGGTTCCTGGACACCCGGCCCGTCCGCAGTCTCGGCTCGTTCTCGTACAGCCTCTACCTGACGCACGCTCCGCTCGTCGTCCTGATCCACGAAAAGGTCGTCGCACCGCACATGGCCCGCGGCGTGCCGGCGTTCCTCGTCACGCTGTCGTTGTCGGCACCACTGACGATTCTCGTCGCCCGGGCGTTCGCGAGCCTCTTCGAGCTGCCGTTCCAGCGGTACCGCAGCTGGTCGCCGCTAAAGGCGGCCATCCGCGCGAGGATCACGCAGCTGAGCGGCAGCCTCGGGCTTGGCAGGACCGTCCGTGCGGAGCAGCCATCGACGTCGTTGGCCGACCAGCCCGGCCCTGCCGAATAGGGATTGTCGACGCGGAGCGTCCTGTCGCCAATCGGCCACTTATGCCCCATATGTAGCTGGTACGGTCTTTGGCGCAGCGTCGGATACGGTCGGCACCATCGGGCGACGCCGCGGATCCGACTCGGGCACATAGAATCACCTGGCCCGCGCCCCGATTTGAGGTGGAGTTTCTTTGATGTGCGTTCTCCTGACCGGCCGCAACGGGACGAGGGCCGCCGGGTGACAGCGTCCGACTTATCGACCGATTCGATCGGACGCCAGGCTGGCCGCGGGTTCCGGTGGAGCCTGGCCGGCACGCTGCTCAGCAGGGTCGGCGGTTTTGCGATGGGGCTGGTGCTCGCGCGCCTGCTCGCGCCGGCGGACTTCGGCGTGTACGCGGTCGCACTGGCCGCGATGGCATTCGTCATGCACATCAACGACGTCGGGTTGATCGCCGCCACCGTCCAGTGGCGCGGCCGGCTCGAGGACATGGCGCCTACCGCCGCGACGATCGCGGCCGCGTTCAGCGTGATCGTCTACGTCATCTTCTGGTTCGCCGCGCCCCTCATCGCCGGGATCGCCCACATTCCCGAGGCGACGAACGTGATCCGCCTGGTGACCGTCGGCATCCTGATCGACGGCATCACGGCCGTCCGGAGTGCCGCACTGTTGCGGACCTTCCGCCAGGACAAGCTGATGGTGGCCAACCTGGTGGGGCTCGTCGTGAATGCGGCCGTGGCCATCGGTCTGGCCGCCGGGGGCGCCGGGCCGTACAGCTTCGCCGCGGGTGTGGTTGCGGGCAGCGCCGCGACAGGCGTGCTCGTGTTCATCGGGGCGGGGCTTCCGGTGCGGATCGGCGTCGACCCCTCGGTCGCGCGCAGGCTTCTGGCGTTCGGCCTACCGCTGGCCGCCGGCCTGGGCGTCGAGTCGATCCTGCTCAACGCCGACTACATCATCGTCGGCCACCTGCTGGGCGCGACGTCGGTCGGTGAGTACCTGCTGGCCTTCAACATTTCCGCCTGGGCGCTCGGCGTGATCAGCGCCGCGGTGCGCTACGTGTCGATCGCCGGCTTCTCGCGGCTGTCGGAAGTCGACTCCGCGACCCTTTCCGCGGGGGTACACCGGTCGCTGCCGCTGCTGTTCACCGGCCTGGTGCCGATCGCCGTGCTCACCGCCGTTCTGGCCGGGCCGCTGGTGACTACGTTGTACGGCGAGCGGTGGTCGCCGGCGGCGGCAGTGCTGGGTTACCTGATGATCCTCACCATCGTGCGGGTGCTGACCTCGTTCGCGTTGGACATCCTCATGGGTGCCGGCGCCACCCGGTCCACGCTCTGGGTCAACCTCGGCTGGGCGGTAGCACTGATCCCCGCATTGATATTCGCGACGCACGAGTTCGGGATCCGGGGCACGGCGGTCGCGCACGCGGTCGTCGGCATCCTCGTGGCGGCGCCCGTCACAATCTTTACGCTCCATCGGGTCGGCGTGCGGCTCGGCCCGATCGTGCCCGCGCTGATCCGACCGCTGCTCGCCGGCCTGGCCGCCGGCGCGGCCGCGCTGCTGGTCTCGCAGATGGCCGGTCCGCATGATGCCGTGCGGCTCATTGCCGGAGGAATCGTGGGTGTGCTCGTTTACGGTGGTCTCGCTGTGCCTAGGGCACAGCTCCGCGAGTGGCTCGGTGCTTTGCGGCGGGAGCAGGCACATGCCATCGACTGAGGCCCTCGTCTCGGTCTGCCTTCCGGTCCGCAACGGCGGTGCGACGCTGGAACCGGTGGTCCGCTCCGTCCTCGCCCAGGACCACCCCGATGTCGAGCTGATCATCTCGGACAACGCCTCCACGGACGACACCGAGGACGTGTGCCGTGCCCTCGCCGCGGCCGACCCCAGGATTGCTTACCACCGGCAGCAGACGAACGTCGGTCTGCTGAACAACTTCGTCTCCGCCATGCGGATGGCTCGAGGCACATATATCCGCTGGATCGGCGACGACGACTGGATGGCCCCGCACTGTCTGTCCCGGACCCTCGAGGTCTTCGCCGCCGACTCGCGGCTGATCCTCGTCACCATGGGCATGGCGTTCGTGGGCGACGACGGACTGACCGAGACGGCCGCGTACCGCGGCAGCACGCTCGGTTCCGACGACCCCATCGAGCGCTTCACCGAGATGCTCCGGCTGCTCAACGACAGTTATCTTCTGATCGACCCGCTATACGGGGTGATGCGCCGCGATGCCATCGTCTCCATTCCCCGCCGCAACATGCTGCGGGAGGATCAGATCTTCGCGGCCAAGCTCGCCCTGGTCGGTCCCTGGGGGCACGTGCCTGACGTGCTGTGTCGGCGTAGCTGGCGGGACGAGAGCCGCCCTGTGCTCGCCCGGCGGCTGGGCGTGCCCGCCTGGACCGCGCGGGCGGCTACGACGTTGCAGGGGCGCGAACTGCTGCGGTGGGTACGCCAGGCCGATCTCGACCCCGGCCAACGGCGCCGCGCGCGGGCGGCGGTCCTGCGCTGGTACGCCGGCCGGCAATGGCACACGATCGCCCACCGCGGGCGCCGGGCCGCTCAGCTGGCGAGGCTGCGCGCCGGGAAGGTGGGTGCCGGCCCTCCCGGGCAGGACTCCTGACGCGTCGGCTACGCGGTCGCACTCAGTTCTCAGGCGCGACCGCGCCGCCGCCCTCCCATCGGTTGTTGGTCCAGACGTTGCCTGTGCCGTGGCGGTTGAAGCCGGCGACAGGGCCGTAGGCGCCGCATTTCCCATTGGTGCCGCGCTCGAAAACGTTATTCCGGATCACGATGTGATCGGCGCGGGGGAAGGGCTTGCTTGCGGTGTCGCCGGCATAGAGGCAGTACGACGAGCCGGTGTTGGCGCCCAGATAGTTGTCGTCGATTACGACGTCCGAGACCACCGCGAAGTCACCGAAGAGGTTGAGATCGCCGGTGCAGCCTCCGTCGTTCTGGGTGGGCGCGGCGTCGCACACGATGGTGTTATGCCGGATGCGGATGTTGTGGCCGCCGTTGGACAGGAAGCCTCCCAGGTGCCAGTTGGCGTCCTCAGGGATGTTCTGACCGTGCAGCCACGAGTCGTCGACGGTGCACGAGATGGCCTTTTCGCCGCACTGCACGCTCGTCTCGCCGCCGTAGATGTTCGACC
>DATDJX010000262.1:0-9713 GCA_036520275.1 Asanoa sp. | reverse complement strand
GGGTGGTAACGCCTCAGCCTACGGCCCGCGGGGCCGGTGGCGCAGTGGTCCCGCGGCCGAACGTCGCACCGGTGCGCACGGGGCGCACGGGACGACGCCGCCCGTCGGACGGAGGTCGGGCATGCCCGGAAGAGGTAGGCTGGCAGGGCTTCGCGAGACTCAAACCGGGTGGTACGGCGCTGCGTGTCCCGGTTTGGGTGGTTAGCGAGGCGGGATTTGGGCAATCCGCATGCGCGCGGCCTGGCGACCAGCGACGAGGCCGAATACGCTCGGTCACGGCCCGCGTACAGACGACGCCCCAGCCGGGGCCGCCGAGCAAGGAGAGCGCGTGAGTCTGTCGATCGTCACGTCGACGTTGCCCGACGGGGTGGTCGAGATCGCTCCTCGGGGTGAGATCGACGTCGACACCGCACACGAGGTCCGCGAATCCATCGCTGTCGTCCTCACCCGACGGCGGCCCAAGCGCATCGAGCTCAACCTGCGTCTGGTCGGCTTCATCGACTCGGTCGGCATCAGCGCGCTGGTGGCCGGCTTCCAGTCGGCCGAGGTGAGCGGCGTCCGACTGGTCGTCACCAAGCCCAGCCGCTTCGTACACCGGCAGCTGTGGGTCACCGGCCTACTCGGCCTATTCGGCGCGCCCGAGCCCTGGCTCGGCGACGTCCACGCCACGCCCCAGGCGCCCGTCGGCGGCTGAGCCCACCGCGCGCGGCGCACCGGGCCGCCATGCGGATCACGCCGGGCGAGCCGATGCTGGCGTCCGGGTACGCGCTCCGCTGGGGCGCGCGCGGAGCCCGCCCGGCGGCTGCGCGGCCGGCGGGAGGCGCAGCCCGGCCCTTCGGGTGAGCTCGGCGGTGACCATCCACCCGACGGCGCCCTGGGGAGCGAACAGGTAGCGCCCGACGATGGCCGCCGGGTAGACCACCCGGGATCCGCGCCGGACAGGCCCCCCGATCCCGAGCGTGAGCAGGGTGAGGTCGGCACCGAGCCGCCCGGCGGCCGTCACCACGTGCAGGCGTCGGGATCGCCGTGCGCCAGGTCGGTGTGAGCGTCAGGCTCCCGCCCCGCGCAGCGATCCCGCGGCCGTCGTGGTACGAGCGCGGCAGTCACGGGTACGCCCCGCCGTACCCGCGACCGTCGTCAGTAGACGGACAGGTGCACGTGGTTGGTGTGGTCGCTCGACGGGTCGCCGCCGCCGCCGCTGTAGGCCTTCCAGCCGCTGCTGGGCAGCCAGATCTGTCGGAACCAGATGACGTAGAGGACGGCGAGCCGGCTCGCGTTGCGGATGAAGTACGCGGCGAGGTTGTTGCCGTACGTCCGCTCGCTGCCGCTCGCGACGCCCTCGAAGCCGTTCTGCGCGGCGGCGAAGTCGCAGGCGCGGCCCTTGGGGTGCTCTCCTGAGCCGCCGCTGCGGTAGCAGGACACGTAGTGCGTGAATCCGGCCGCCTTGGCCTGCTGCAGCGCGTGCAGGGTGCGCGGCGTGATGCAGCCCGACGTGGTCGGGTCGTTCACGCTGCACGACTCGCTGGGCCAGGAGCCGTCCGGGTTGCGGCGCGCGGGCGTCGCCGTACCGCCGCCGGAGCCGGTGACGCCCGGGCTCGGCCCGCCGCTGTTGGCCTTCGCCAGGGCGGTCTCGGCCTGCTTCTTGCGCGCGGCCATCACGGCGACCTGCTTGGTCTGCTCGCGGATCTCCCGGTTGAGCGCGGCATTGGTGCGGGCCTCCTGCTCCTGGGTGTCGGTGAGCGCGCGCAGTGCCCGGTCCTGGTTGGCCGCGACCGACTCCAGGGCGGTCGCGCGGTCGAGGAAGCCGTCCGGCGAGTCGGCGTTGAGCAGCGCGGTCACCGGGCCGAGGCGGCCGTGCTGGTAGGCGGCGCCGGCGATCTCTCCCAGCGCGACGGACCGCCGGCGGAGCTCGGCCTCGAGGCTCTTCAGGTGGTCGGTGAGCTCCAGCTGGCGCTTCTTCGCGTTCGCGAGCTTGACCTGCGCGTCCAGGTAGCCCTTGCTCGCCGACTCCAGCGCCCGGCGCAGCTCCGGCGTCCCGCCCTCGTCGTTCGGCGTGGCGTTCGCGGGGACCGCGAGGGTCAGCGCTGCAAGGACGCCGGCGAAGAACGCTGTGAGCAGGGCACGGCGATGTCGTAGGGGTGCCGGTTGCGGCATCGACCCGTCCTTCCGTCAGCCGCCGACCGGGTTAGCTGTCGGGTTCGGGACGGAAGATCCCTACCGCGGGTCCGCGGATGCACCCCAGGAACGTGGTTCCCCGGCTCGCCGTGGCGATTAGGCGACGGCCACCGCAGGCGCCGAGGGGCGCCGCCCGGCGGAGGCCGGGACCGAGCCTACCCACGTCGCGCCGGGCGGTCTCGCCGAGGTCACGAAACTTAACCCACGGCTAAGTCTCACCAGGTGGCAGAGCGGCAGTCGCCGGCCGCTGTCACCGGCTCGACCTGCAACGTGGCGTGGTCGATGCCGAACCCGTCCTGCAACGTCTCCCGGGCCGCGGCGAGCACGGTCGGGATCTCGGACTCGGACGCGACGGACAGGTGCGCGGAGGCCACGTCCATGCCCGAGGTCAGCGTCCAGATGTGCAGGTCGTGGACGTCGCAGACGCCGGGGACCGCGCCGAGGCGGCGGTGGACCGTGCCGACGTCGACGTGTTGGGGGGCGGCCTGCACCAGGATCCGCACGGCGGCCCGGCCGAGCTGGTAGGTGCGCGGCAGGATGAACAGGCCGACCGCCACCGCCACTACCGGGTCCACCCACCACCAGCCGGTGACCGCGATGACGATCGCGGCCCCGATCACGCCGGCCGAGCCGAGCAGGTCGCCGATCACCTCGAGATAGGCACCGCGCACATTGATGCTCTCCGTCGCGCCCGCGCGCAGCAGGTAGAACGCGACGACATTGGCGAGCAGGCCGCCGGTGGCGACGACCAACATGCCGCCCGGGGCGACCTCCGGCGCGGTGCCGTGCAGCCGGCCGACGGCCTCGACCAGCACGTAGACCGCGACGCCGAACAGCAGGACGGCGTTGGCCAGCGCCGCCAACACCTCCAGCCGGTAGAGGCCGAAGGTGCGCTGCGGGTCGTTCGCGGCGCGGCTGGCGGCGGTCATCGCCGCGAGCGCCATGCCGATGCCGAGCACGTCGGTGAACATGTGTCCGGCGTCGGAGAGCAGGGCCAGCGAACCGGTGATCCACGCGGCCAGGGCCTCGACGACCATGACGACGGCGAGCAGCCCGAACGCCGCCCACAGCCGGCCGCGGTGCCGCTCGCCCGCGCGCGCGGCGTCTGCACCGTGGTCGTGACCGTGTTCCACCCGTGTGCCTCCTCGCCGAGCCCTCACGCACCAGTCTTATGCACTTATCGCTATGTGTGCAAACCCGGCACCGGCAATCATTGTCATCTTGTCTCGTGCGCACCTCTACGGCGCGCAGAACCGGCTCAACCGCATCCAGCATGATCCGGTTCGGCAATGCGGCAAGCGGGAGACGCCGCCGACACCCACCAAGGCGCTACACATCGGTCGCCGTGCGGCGGTGGTCGCGTCCGGTGACGGACACGACGCAAGAGCCGCTGGGGAGGCCGACCAGATCACGGCGGGATACAACCCGTACCGGGCAGCGGCGCACGCGAGGAATGCGAGCACGACCCACCGCGGAACATCCCGATGGCCACCGGCAGCAACAGTGTGAAGACCCGTGATCCGCCCTGGGGTGTGCAGCGGGTCAGCTCCGCACGATATCGACGGTCGTCAGGCGCTGCGTCGCGCGGGACTGGGCGACGTAGAGCGTGCGGATGCCGGCCGGCCCGTCGGCGCGGATCTCGGCCGGCGTGACGAGCACCACGCCGTCGTACTCCATGCCCTTGGCCTGCAGACTCGTCACGACCTGCAGGCGCGGGTCGGTGACGTCGGCGAGCCAGCCGGCCACCTCGTCGCGGCGCGGCGGCGGGGCGATGACGCCGACCGTCCCGGGCACCTCGGCGAGCACCTTGACCGTCGCGTCGCGTACCGCGTTTGCCAGGTCCTCCGGCGCGACGGTGACCGCGACCGGCTCGACCCCGGTGTGCCGCACGGCGACCGGCAGCACCACCTCCGGCGCGATCTCGCGGATCGTCGCCGCGGCGACGGCGAAGATCTCCGCGGAGTTGCGGTAGTTCGTGGTCAGCGTGAACTCGTGGCGGCGTCGGCTGCCCAGCGCCCGGTCGCGGGCCTGGACGAGCTCCGCAGGGTCGCCTGCCCATGCGGTCTGCGCGGGGTCGCCGACGACCGTCCAGGAGGCGAGTCGGCCGCGTCGGCCCAGCATCCGCCACTGCATGGGTGACACGTCCTGCGACTCGTCGACGACGACGTGCGCGTACTCGCGGTAGTCCTCTGGCCTGCGTACGGCCTCCGCCCGCGCGGCACGCTGCCGGTCGGCGGTCGTGCTGACCTCGTAGATGCCGGCCGCGACGTGATACGGAGCCTTCATCTTGCGGGCCGGCTGCGCGGGCCGGCCGAGCAGCTCGTCGAGCTCGTCCAGCAACGCGATGTCGGCGATCGTCGGGTCGGCCGGGTCGAACGCGCCGGTGAGCAGGTCGACCTGGGCGGCGGTGAGTAGGCCGGTGGCGTAGCGGCGCAGCCGCGCGGGGTCGGTGAGCCAGCCCAGCACGTGGCGCGGCAGCAGGCGTGGCCACCAGGCGCGCAGGAACGAGCGGAACTCCTCCCGCTCGGACAGGTGGTCCTCGAAGTCGAACTGGCTCGGCAGGCCCGGCACCTTGACCCGCTGGGCCTGCTCCCACAGTGCGTCGAACAGCCCGTCGATGCCGGCGCGGCGTACCTCGTTCCGGCGGGCACCGCGGGGCAGCGCCCGGGCCCGGATCGCGTCGAGTTCCTCGGCGTCGAGGCGCAGCAGCGTGCCGCGGTAGAGCAGGCGCAGCTCCGTCGGCCCGCCGGGCACCGCGTCGTGGGTGGCCCGCTCGAGCACCCGGCGCATCCGCAGCGAACCCTTGACCGCCGCGACCGCGCCCGGGTCGGTGCGGGTCGCCTCGTAGCCCCGCACGATCGAGCCGAGCGAGCGCAACGTGGCCGACTCCTCCCCGAGCGCGGGCAGCACCGAGGCGATGTAGTCGACGAACACCGACGACGGGCCGACGACGAGGATGCCGCCGCCGGCGAACCGGTTGCGGTCGGAGTAGAGCAGGTAGGCGGCGCGATGCAGGGCGACGGCGGTCTTGCCGGTGCCGGGGCCGCCGGACACGATCGTCACGCCGGAGCCCGGGGAGCGGATCGCCTCGTCCTGCTCGCGCTGGATGGTCGCGACGATGTCGCGCATGCCGTGGCCGGTCGCCTGGGCGAGCGTGGCGACCAGTGCGCCGTCGCCGACCACCCGCATGCCGGGCGGCGCCGCGTCGGGGTCGAGCAGATCGTCCTCGATGCCGGTGACCCGCTCGCCCGACGACTGGATCATCCGGCGGCGGACCACCCCCTGCGGCTCTGCGGCGGTGGCCTGGTAGAAGGCGGCCGCGGCCGGCGCCCGCCAGTCGACGACCAGCGGCTCGGCGTTGTCCCCGCGCACGCCGAGCCGCCCGACGTGGAACGACGACCCGGTCCGCAGGTCGAGCCGCCCGAAGACCAGGCCCTCGTGCTCGGCGTCCAGCGCGTACCGGCGGCGGGCCGCGTGGAAGACCATCGCATCCCGCTCGACGAGCGCGCTGAAGTTGCCGACATTCGCTAGCCCGTACCCGTCGCGCTCGGCCTGGGCGGCCGCCTGCCGCAGCTGCGCCACCCGGGCGTAGACGCGGTCGACGTGCCGCTGCTCGGCGGCGATCTCCTCGTGGAGGGTGGTGACGTCGGTCAAGGTGCCAGGCTCCCTGCGATGGACGGACGACCGTACGACTTTACGGGCTCCCGCCGGCGGTGCGCAGGGGGTGGTCGGCCCGGGAGCCGCGCCCTACCGTGTGCGGCGTGAACGAGCGGTGGATGATCTACGGCGCTAACGGCTACACCGGCGAACTCCTCGCCCGGCTGGCCGCCGCCCGCGGCCGGCGTCCCGTGCTTGCCGGACGATCGGCGACGGCGGTCGGCGCGCTGGCCGACGAGCTGGGCCTGGACTGGGCGGTCGTCGACCTCGCCGACGCGCCCGGGCTGCGCTCGGCGCTGCGCGACGTGGCGGTCGTCGCACATTGCGCCGGGCCGTTCGTGCGCACGGCGGGGCCGATGGTCGACGCCTGCCTCGCGACCGGCACCTCGTACCTGGACGTGACCGGCGAACTCGCGGTGTACTCGTCCGTGCTGGCGCGGTCCGGCGAGGCGGTCGAGGCTCGAGTGTCGCTCGTCACGGGCGCCGGCTTCGACGTGGTGCCGACCGACTGCCTCGCCAACCTGCTGTGCCAGGCGCTGCCCGGCGCGCGGTCGCTGGAGCTGGCGTTCCGGGCGCCGGGCGGGATGAGCCGGGGCACGGCCGCCACCGGGCTCGCGGACATCGCGGGCGGCGGCCGGCGTCTCATCGACGGTGTGCTGGTGCCGACCCCACTCGGCGAGCCCGAACGCGAGGTGCCGTTCCCGTCGCGGACCCGCCGGGTCGGCGCGGTGCCGTGGGGCGACCTGGTGACCGCCCACCACTCGACCGGGATCGGGACGATCACCGTCTACACGACAATGGCGCCGCGGCTCGGCGTGCGTCGGCTCGCGGCGGGGCTGCTGCGCTACGACGGCATGCGGGCGCTCGCCGCGCGCGCGATCCGGCATCTGCCGGCTGGCCCGTCCGCGCCGACCCGGAGCGCCACCGGCATCGAGGTGTGGGGACAGGCCGTTTCCCCGGACGGTTCGGTGTCGGGGACGCTGACCGGCCCGAACGCGTACGACCTGACCGCGGACGCGGTGCTGCAGGCGGTGGCGCGGGTGCTGGCCGGCGGCGTGCCGGTGGGCGCGCACACCCCGGCGACGGCGTTCGGCGCCGACTTCGTCCGCGGGCTCGACGGCGTGGTCGTCTCCGACGTCGGCCGCCCGTGACCCACGGACCCCCGCGACGATCGTGCAGTCATGCCCCCTCCGGTGGCCGCGTTCGTCCGTTTTGCGGGGGCACATCTGCAAGATCGCGGGGGACCGGGGGTCAGGCGGCGGGGCGGTGGTGGTCGAGCGTGGCGTGCCGGCCGGCCGCCGCGTAGGTGACCGCCGCGAGCGCCGCCGTGACGGCGTCGGGGCGTTCGAGCATCAGCATGTGGCCGGCGCCCTCGCAGACGGTGAGCTCGGTCGTCGGCAGCGCCTGCGCGATCGACCGGGCGCAGGGTGGGGGAGTGAGCCGGTCGCGGTCGCCGACCAGCGCGGCCGCCGGGACGTCGCCGAGTGCCGCGAGGGTCTCCAGGCGCCGTTGGGCGCCCACCGACGGGCGGAACGCGCCGATCGCCCGCAGCGACGCGCGCGAGATCGCCGACGCGGTCAGCCGGACGTCGGCGGGCTCGCAGGTGTCGCCGAACAGCAGCCAGCGCAGCGACG
The DNA here is from genome assembly GCA_036520275.1 of Asanoa sp. Classification (GTDB taxonomy): domain Bacteria; phylum Actinomycetota; class Actinomycetes; order Mycobacteriales; family Micromonosporaceae; genus Asanoa. The sequence continues at coordinate 2,247 of DATDJX010000262.1, read as the reverse complement.
GCTGCAGCGCCTTGAGCAGCGGCCGGTGTGGGCGCCAGGAGCCGCAGTAGGCGAGGACGCCGGCCCCGGCCGTCTCGGCGAGCCGCACGAGACGGGCGACCCGCGGCGACAGCCCGTACACCGTGTGGGCGTGTCCCTCCGCGGTCGTCGCGACGAACACCAGGCCGGCGACGCGGGCAGCGAAGGCTGCGGGGTGCCGATAGGCGAACTCCATGATCGACATCCCGCCCAACGAATGGCCGGCAAGGACGACCGGGCCAGCCGGCGCGACCTGGTCGATCACGGCGGCGAGGTCGTCGCCGAGCTGGGCGAGCGTCGCACCGGACAACGCGGTCGCACCGGAGCGGCCGTGGCCGCGCGCGTCGTAGGTGACGATGCGAACGGAGGTGTGCACCGCACCGGGCAGGCCGGCGACCTGCTTGTGCCAGGTACGCGAGTCCAAGGTCCATCCGTGCAGGAGGAGGACGGTGACGGGCGCGTCCGCCGGGCCGTGCACGACGGCGTGCAGCCGGACGCCGTCGGTCAGCCGCACCGGCACACGGTCGGGCATGATCACCTCCTCGCTGAGGTCTGCCGTGTACCCACTGGTAATAATCATCAGCCCAGAGAACGGTCTCTCGCCAGGCCTTTGGTGTCGTTTCCCCCATCCATCCGGTCTACGCGTGGCAACGCCTCGACACCGGGTGGGTTGACCTGATGAGGTGGTGATCGGTCCGCGGAGCTGGGGAGGCCGGGTGGACGAGCTGATCGCAGAGGCGAAAGCGGCGGCGGCCGACTGCGCGGGCCGGTTGGGGATCAACGTGCGCGAGCTGCGCGAGCCCGCCGCCCTCGAAGACGCCCGCCGACTGCTCGGGCGCGTATGGCGGGCGGAGTCGCCCGACCAGGTACTCAACGCGCAGATGATGCGTGCGCTCGCGTACGCGGGCAACTATCTGGCCGGCGCGTTCCGCGGCGACGTGCTCATCGGAGCCGCGGTCGCGTTCTTCGGCATCGACCATCTTCATTCGCACATCACCGGCGTCGACCGGTCCAGCCACAGCCGCGGCATCGGCCATGCCATCAAGCTGCACCAGCGGTCCTGGGCGCTCGACCGCCGGATCGACTCGATCCACTGGACGTTCGACCCGCTCGTGCGCCGCAACGCCCACTTCAACCTGCACAAGCTCGGCGCCCGCGCGGTGGCCTACCTGCCGGACTTCTACGGCCAGATGACCGACGGCATCAACGCCGGGGACACGACGAGTGACCGGCTCTACATCCGGTGGGACGTCGCGTCGCCCGAGGCGGTCGGCGCGGCCGCCGGCGACGCCCGCGAGGTCGACCGAGACGCCGTCGTCGCGGCTGGCGCCGCGGTGGCGCTGGGTCGCGACGCCGACGGCGTGCCGACGCCGGGCACCGCGGTCCACGACGGCCGGCCGTTGCTGGTGGCCGTGCCGCCCGACGTCGAGTCGCTGCGCGGGACCGACCCGGCCCTGGCCCTACGGTGGCGCAAGGAGGTACGCGACGCGCTGGGCGGGGCGCTCGACGCCGGCTACCGGATCACCGGGATGGCCCGCGACGGTTGGTATCTCCTGGAGGGGGCCGCGTGAAACTGGCCGGCTTCGAACTGCGGCGCATCGCCATGCCGCTGGTCAGCCCGTTCCGCACCTCGTTCGGCACCGAGCACGCGCGTGACGTGCTGCTCGTGCGGGCCGCCGGTGAGGATGCCGACGGCTGGGGCGAGTGCGTGGCCATGTCCGAACCGCTCTACTCGTCGGAGTACGTCGACGGCGCCGCCGAGGTGATCCGGCGGTTCCTCGTGCCGGCCGTCGGCACCTTGCCGGACGCCGACGCCCACCGGGCCGAGGCCGCGTTCGCACGCATCAAGGGCCACCCGATGGCGAAGGCGGCTGTACAGACCGCGCTGCTCGACGCGGAGCTGCGCGCGGCCGGCATCTCCTTCGGCGGCTACCTCGGCGCGGTGCGTGAGGCCGTCCCGTCCGGCGTGTCGGTCGGCATCATGGACGCGATCCCCGCGCTGCTCGACGCGGTAGCCGGCTACCTGGATCAGGGCTACCTGCGGATCAAGCTGAAGATCGAACCGGGCTGGGACGTCGCGCCGGTGGCGGCCGTCCGCGAGCGTTTCGGCGACCACGTCCTACTGCAGGTCGACGCCAACACCGCCTACACGCTCGCCGACGCGCGGCACCTCGCCCGGCTCGACCCGTACGACCTGCTCCTGATCGAGCAGCCGCTGCCCGAGGACGA
>DATDJX010000261.1:0-6226 GCA_036520275.1 Asanoa sp. | reverse complement strand
GTGCGAGGTCGCGTGCAAGCAGTGGAACGACCTGCCCGCCGACGGGTCCGAGTTCAAGAAGGGCGGCTCCTACGACCACACCGGGGAGCTCTCGGCGGCCACATGGCGGCACGTCCGCTTCGTCGAGCTGCTCGAGCCGGTCGCGGACGACGGCCACGTCGACATCGCCCAGGCGGTGGCGAACATGGACCGTTGGGTCTTCATGTCCGACGTCTGCAAGCACTGCACCAATGCGGGCTGTATCGACGCGTGCCCGACCGGGGCGCTGATCCGGACCGAGTTTCAGACCGTGGTGCTCCAGCCCGACGTCTGCAACGGCTGCGGCTACTGCGTTCCGGCCTGTCCGTTCGGCGTCGTCGACCGGGATCAGCTCGACGGTCGCGCCGGCAAGTGCACGCTGTGCTACGACCGGCTGGAGGACGGGCTCGAGCCGGCCTGCGCGAAGGCGTGCCCGACCGACTCGATTCAGTTCGGCCCCTACGAGGAGCTCGTCGAGCTGGCCGAGCGGCGGGTGGCGCAGCTGCACGGCCGCGGCGAGACCGGCGCATACCTGTACGGGGCCGGCGACGACCCCGAGCACGAGCTCGCCGGCGGCCTTGGGGCGTTCTTCCTGCTCACCGAGCCGCCCGAGCGCTTCGGCCTCCCCGCCGAGGCGGACTCGCCCATCCAGGAGAACTTGGTCGCCGCGACAGCCGCCGCGGTGGGCGCCGGGCTCCTGTGGGCCGCGGGGGCGGCGCTTGCCTTCGCGTCAGCCAGGAGGAAGCGATGAGCGGCCGGGACGACAACCCGCTCGGCCTCCCCTCGCGGCCGCCCGCTCCGGAGCCGCACGAGGAGCCGCCGGCCGACGCGCGCGGGCGACACGAGGGGTGGGTGGCCGATCACGACACCGGCACTCGTGACGCGAAGCCCGCGCTCGGCACGCCGGGCCAGCCGGCCCCGTGGCGCCCGGCGGACGAGGCCGCGCACGTCACGCTCGCGAATCCCGAGTGGGCCGACGCCGGCTGGTCGTTCCTCTTCGGGCACGACACGGACTACGCCGAGGCCGACGCGCGCGATGCGGACGTGGCAGCCGCGAACCGGCGCATGCGCCGGGAGTCGACGCCGGATGACATGCACGGGCCGTTCATCAAGCCGCACGTCTGGACCTGGGAGATCGCCGTCTACTTCTGGCTCGGCGGCATCGCATCCGGATCGGCGTTTGCGGCACTGGCGGCCGATCTCGCAGGCGACGAGTGGTCCGCGTCGGTGGCGCGCAAGGTCGCGCTCGCCGCGGTGGCGCCCGCGCCGCTCCTCCTCGTCACGGACCTGGGCCGCCCAGCGCGCTTCCTGAACATGCTGCGGGTGCTCAAGCCGCGCTCGCCGATGAACACCGGCGCCTGGTGCCTCGCGGCGTTCAGCACCACCGGCGGCGCGGCGGTGGCGCTGGACCTGCTCGGACGGCCGCGCCCGGCGCGCGCGCTGGGCGCCGCGACCGCCATGCTCGGCGGGTATCTCGGCTCCTACACCGGGATCCTGCTGGCGACCACCGCCATCCCGGTGTGGGCCCGGAGTCGCATCTTCCTGGGGCCGCTCTTCGTCTCGACGGCCACCGCGACGGGCGCCGCCGCCACGCGCCTCACGCTCGTGGCGACCGGGCGGCGTCCCGTGGGGCATCCGACACGCATCGCGCTGAACCGTCTGGAGGCGGCGGCGATGCTCACGGAGCTCGTGCTCTCTGCGGTAAACGAGCGCCGCCTCGGCCGCGCCGGCAGGGTCTTCTCCGAGGGCGCTGCCGGGCGTCAGTTCCGCGCGGCGAAGTGGCTCTCCGCGGCCGGTGTCGCGCTCAACCTGCTCGGCCCGCGCCGGACGACCGTGGCCGGCCAGCACGTGGCCAGCGTCCTCTACCTCGCGGCCGGGCTCGGCTTCCGCTTCGCGTGGATCGAGGCGGGAAGGGCGTCGGCCAAGGACGACGAGGCCGTGGCACTGATGGCGCGGGGCACGGTCACGGCGGACGAGCGGCTGCGCCGGGGCGCGGAGCGCCGCAGCATGTCCGAGCAGCGCCGGCCGCGCGGCCGCGGGCCCGCCTCGAAGGCGCTGCGCGCGTGGAGCCGGACGATCGGGCGCACGAGTCTCGTGGCGGAGCGCGTGCTCCGGCGCGCCTGAGCCGTTACCGGCGAAGCACGTGCCGGTCGTCGCGCCGAAGCGTCACCCTGGCGGCGTCGAGGTGCTCGAGCAGCGCCTGGGCGTAGCGTCTGCTGGTGCCGAGCTCATCCCTGACCTTGGCGATCGTGGCCGCGCCGTCGCGGCGGCAGATGTCCACCACGGCAGCGAGCAGCCGGTCGAGGGTGGCCGGGTCGAAGTGCTGGTTGCGGGCCACCCGCACGGCCAACCGGGTGCGCTCGAGCTGACGCCACGCGTCGCGGGCGGTGGGTCCGTCGAGCCCGGCGGCCTGCTCGAGCTCAGCGTCGGGCCGCGGGCTCTCACCCTGGCGCTTCAGGAGCGTGGACAGCCGTACCGCGGCCATGCTCGGTGGCCCGGGCGGAGGTTGGGCGGCCGGTTGGGGAGCCACGGCGGCCGTATCGACGGACCCCGCCGGCCGGCGGCGGCCATGCTTGGCCGCGGCGGGATCGATGACCTTGCCTCCTCCGATCGTGTCGGGCGGGGCGATCTGGCGCAGTACCAGAAGGTCGCCGCCTTCGGCCATCAGCGGAGCCTCGAGGCGGAGCTGGCAGGGCGCGCGATCACCCGGGTGGATGTGCTCACCCTCGAGCGGATACACGCGAGCGGGCGCCTCGCGCGTCCCGTGGTGCACGTGGACGCGGTCCCCTGCCGCGAGCTGCCGCGCGCCGGGCTCGAGTGCCACCGAGGCATCGACCCTGTATGTCGCTTGCAGGCCGGCGCCGGGATGGCACACGAGGTCGCCGCGTGCGAGGTCGCGCCAGGCGACGCCGGAGAGCGCGAGCGCGACGCGTTGGCCCGCTTCGGCGGCGGCGACGGGCAGGTCATGCACCTGAATCGAGCGCACCCGCGCCTCGATCGCGCGCGGCAGGACGGTCACCCGGTCCCCGCTCGAGATCCGTCCCGACCAGAGCGTGCCGGTCACCACCGTTCCGATCCCGCGCAGCGTGAACGCGCGGTCCACGTGAAGGCGGGCCGGGCCGTCAAGCGCGGCGCGGCCGGGCAGCCCGGCCACCGCCCGGTCCAGCGCACCGGCCAGCTCAACCAGGCCGGTGCCGGCAGGCGTCGCGACCGCGATCGCCTCGACACCGGGCAGCTGTTCGGCTGCCTCGGCGGCCACCGGGGCCGCCGGCGCGACGTCGGCCTTGGTGATCGCCACCACCCCGGGTGAGACGCCGAGCGCTCGCAGCACCGCGAGGTGCTCGCGCGTCTGGGGCATGAAGCCGTCGTCGGCGGCCACGCAGAGGAGGAACGCGTCGATGCCGGTCGCGCCGGCCACCATCGTGCGGACGAAGCGCTCGTGTCCCGGCACGTCGACCACCGACAGGCGGCGGCCCGACGGGAGCAGCAGCGGTGCGAATCCGAGCTCGATCGAGAGGCCGCGCTGCTTCTCCTGTGCCAGGCGGTCGGTGTCCTTGCCGGTCAGCGCACGGACGAGCGTCGTCTTGCCGTGGTCGACGTGGCCCGCGGTCCCGAGCGTGAGCGGCGGGGCGGAGCTCACGCCAGAGCGCGCGCGACCGCCTGCGCGGCGCGCCGCGCCTCCTCGTCGGTGAGCGTGCGTGGGTCGAGCAGGAGGCGACCCTCGCGCACCCGCCCCACGAGCGCCGGGTCGCCTGCGCGCAGCCGTCGCGCGAGCTCATCGACTCCCGCCGGGCCGGGTTCGATCGCGCAGACCGGCCCTGACAGCTCGAGCAGCGGCAGCGCGCCGCCGCCCACTCGAGCCGAGCTCTCGAGGATGTGGGCCTCGGCCCCCGCGGACGACACGAGTTCGCGCATCAGCTCGGCCCGCGCCTCGAGCTCCGCGCGCGGCGCCGCGAGCATGCGGAGAACGGGGATCTCCGCCGCGGCAAGCTCCGGGTCGCGGTACAGGCCGAGGGTGGCCGCGAGCGCGGCCAGCGACAGCTTGTCGATCCGCAGCGCGCGCGAGAGCGGGTGGGAACGGCAGGCGCGCACGACCTCGCGACGGCCGGCCATGATCCCGGCCTGGGGCCCGCCGAGCAGCTTGTCGCCGGAGAAGCACACGGCCGCGCATCCGGCCCGGACCGATCGCTGCACCGGTGGCTCGTCCGACAGCTCGGGCAAGCCGGTCGCGAGGAGCCCCGAGCCGAGATCGTCGATGACCGGCGCTCCCAGCGCGCACAGGTCCTCGATCGCGACGTCCGCGGTGAAGCCGACCACGCGGAAGTTCGACGGGTGGACGCGCAGGATCGCGCCCGTCTCCGGCCCGAGCGCCCGCTCGTAGTCCGCGATGCGCGTGCGGTTGGTCGTCCCCACCTCGACGAGCTCGGCACCGGATTGCGCCACGACCTCGGGGATCCGGAACGAGCCGCCGATCTCGATCAGCTGACCGCGCGAGACCACGACCTCGCGCCCCGCGGCCAGCGTCGCCGCCGCCAGAAGCACGGCCGCCGCGCCGTTGTTCACGACCAGCGCGGCCTCCGCGCCGGTCAGTTCGCACAGGAGCCCCTCGACGTGGTCCTGGCGCGACCCGCGCTTGCCGCTCCCGAGCTCGTACTCGAGATCGCTGTAGTGGCGCCCCGCTCGCAGTGTCGCCTCCAGCGCCCGCTCGGCGAGTGGCGCACGGCCGAGGTTGGTGTGGACGATGACCCCCGTCGCGTTCAGGACGGGGCTCGGCCCCGATTCGAGCGCGGCGGTGAGGCGGGCCCGCGCACTGCCCTCCAGATCCCCGACCGCCTCGCCGCGGCGCACCCGCTCGCGGGCCGCCGCCAGGGCGTCCCTTGCCGCGCGGACCGCGAGGCCATGTGGCTGCCCGTGGAGCCTCGCGGCCAGCTCATGCACGGAGGGCAGCGACCGGAGCCGCCGGGAAGCCGCCGAGTCGGTTCTGCTTGTGGTATCCGCAGGTCCGATAATAAGCCGGTGGCGACTCCGAGGCTGACCGCCCTGTCCCACGGCGCGGGCTGTGCATGCAAGCTGCCGCCCGCGACGCTCCACGCGCTGCTGAAGGACATCCCGTCGGCTGCCGATGGGCGGGTCCTCGTGGGAAACGACACGGCGGACGACGCCGCCGTCTACCAGCTCTCCGACGAGCTCGCGATCGTCACCACCGCCGACTTCTTCACCCCGATCGTGGACGACCCCTTCGACTTCGGCCGCGTCGCGGCCGCCAACGCGCTGTCCGACGTGTACGCCATGGGGGGGACCCCGGTCACGGCCCTCAACCTGGTGGCGTGGCCGCTCGCGGACCTCGGCCCGGACATGCTGCGAGATGTGCTTCGGGGTGGCGCGGAGGTGGCGCGTGAGGCCGGAGTCGCGGTCGTCGGCGGGCACTCGATCGACGATCCCGAACCGAAGTACGGCATGGCCGTCACCGGTGTCGTCGACCCCCGCTCCATGCTGCGCAACTCCACCGCACGCGAAGGCGACCGGCTCTACCTCACGAAGCCGATCGGCGGCGGCGTCGCCTCGACCGCCGCGAAGCGCGGGAAGGCGTCGCCCAGCCTGTCCGCCGCCGCCCTCGAGGTGATGACGACACTCAATCGTGACGCCGCCGACGCGGCTCGCCTGGCCGGTGCCAGCGCGGTCACGGACGTGACCGGCTTCGGCCTGCTCGGCCATCTGCACGAGCTCTCGCTCGCGAGCGGGGTGGCGGCCACCGTGACCGCGGCCGCCGTGCCGGTGCTCCCCGAGGTGCTGGCGTTGCTCGACGGTGACGATCCGCCCATCGCCGGTGGCACCCGCCGCAACCGTGCCTGGGTCGAGCCGGCGGTGGAGTGGGCCGACGTATCCGAGCCCCACCGCTGGCTGGTGTGCGACGCGATGACCTCGGGCGGCCTGCTCGTCGCGGCGGCCGAGGGCTCGGGCGTACCCGGCGCGCCGATAGGGCGCCTCGTCGCCGGCGAGCCGGGCGCCATCCGGGTCGGATAGGCACCCGGGACGCAGAGGCGCGACCCCTGCTTTCCTCTGGCGCGGAGCGGCACGGGCCTGGTGGCCCATCCGGCCTTCAAAGCCGGCAGGGCGTGGAAGCCCCACGCTTGGAAGGTTCGACTCCTTCGCCGCTCCGTTGTTCGTAGGGTGAGCGCGTGACCGAGATCGCCGTCCAGCTCGAGCG
>DATDJX010000260.1:0-3749 GCA_036520275.1 Asanoa sp. | reverse complement strand
TTCGTGAACGACCTCGACCTCGAGGTGAGCGCCGGCGGCCGGACCTACCACGGCAACTGGATGGCGGGCGGGCTCTCGACCCCGGGCGGCCAGGCCGACTTCCGGAACAACGTCGAGAACGTGCTCCTGCCGGCGAGCACGGCGGGGCGGATGTCCGTGAAGGTCGTGGCCAAGACGCTCGGCGCCGACGGCGTGCCGGGCAACGGCAAGCCGCTCGACCAGGACTTCGCGCTCGTGGTCTCGAACGCCTCGGAGCAGGCCTCCTCGCCGGTGCTGGTGCAGGGCGGCGTGAGCGTCGACGACACCATGGACAGCCAGAACGGCGACGGCGCGCTCGAGCCGGGTGAGTTCTTCAGCCTCCACCAGGGCGTGAAGAACACCGGCACCGACGTCGCTACCGGCGTGACCTCGACGCTCGCCGGCAACGGCTCCCTGAACATCTCGCAGACCGGGTCCGCCTACCCCGACATCACCGCCGACACCGAGCAGCAGAACTCCACGGACTTCGAGGGGATGCTCGCCACGAGCGCCACCTGCGGGGTGGATGCCACCGGCGTGCTCGACGTGACCAGCGCCGAGGGCGGGACGCAACCCGTGCCGGTCACGATCCCGACCGGACGACCCGGCCCGCCGACGACCCAGACGAAGACCGAGACGCTGCCGATCCCGGACGACAACGCGGGCGGCGTGGCGTCCAACCTGTACGTCCCGGTGAGCGGTCGCATCAAGGACCTCGACGTCCGCATCGACAGCATCGACCACAGCTTCGTGGGCGACCTCAAGGTCGAGCTCACGAGCCCCGACAACTCGACGACGGTCCGGCTGATCGAGCACGTCGGCGGCCCCAACAACGGCGGCGACGACCTGGCGGACACAGTCTTCGACGACGAGGCGCCGACCGTGATCGGCTCCGGCGCGAGCGCCGCCCCGTACACCGGGAGCTTCCGGCCGCAGGGCGACCAGCTCTCGCGGTTCGACGGCAAGCAGCAGCAGGGCACCTGGAAGCTGCGCGTGAGCGACCGGTACGAGAACGACACCGGCTCGCTGCTCGGCTGGAGCATGATCATCCGCACGGCTCAGTGCGATCCGAACGTGAACGCGCCCGATACCCAGATCCAGGCCGCGCCGCCGTCGCTCGTGGGCTCGCGCCACGCGAGCTTCCAGTTCGGCTCGCCGCGCCCGAACGCGCAGTTCCAGTGCCGGCTCGACGGCGGCGACTTCACGCCCTGCTCGTCGCCCCAGGAGTTCGGCGACCTCCAGGAGGGCGACCACACGTTCGAGGTGCGCGCGTACGACCAGTACGGGAACGTCGACGGCAGCCCCGCCATCTACACCTGGACCGTCGACGTAACGGCGCCCGGACCGCGGATCGGCGCTGCCGGCGGCTCGACCCCGGTCGTGCAGGGCACGGCGGGCACCTCCGCGGGCGACGACTCGAGCGTGAGGGTGGACCTGTACCCGGGCGGCGCGGCCGGCGGCTCGCCGTCTCAGTCGATGATGGTCGCGCGCGACGGCTCCGGATCCTTCAGCGCTCGGTTCGACCCCGTGCCCGCCGGCACCTACACCGTGGCAGCGCGCCAGAGCGACGCCGCGGGCAACACCGGGACGAGCTCGCCCGTGAGCTTCACGGTCGCCGGTGCGGCCACCCAGCCACCCGACTTCGCGGTCATGGCGGTCGACGAGTCGATCGCCGACGCCGCCGCCGGCCGTCTCACGACGCTCAGCTCGTGCGAGGGCGCGTGCTCGCGCAGCGCGTCGCTCACCGTCTCCCCGCGGGTGGCCGGGAAGCTCGGCCTGCCTCACCGGGGCAGCGCCCCCGTGCGCCTCGGCGGCGGCGCCACGAGCGCCGGCGCGGGCGCCGTGAAGGTCGGTCTGAGCCGCAAGGTCAGACGCGCCCTGGGTCGCAGCCACGGCACCAAGGCCACGCTCGCCGCGGCGGCCGGATCCGTGTCGCTGACGCGCGCGGTCACCCTGCGGCCGGCGCTGAGCCCAAGCCGGGTCGCGAGCCGCGGCCTGAAGCTCGCCGGCATCTGCTCCTCCCAGTGCACAATCGCCAGCCGCCTGATCGTGAGCGGCTCGGGCGCGCGCCGGCTCGGCATCCGCTCCGGCGGCCGGAGCGTGGCGATCGGTAGCGCGAGCGTCGACGGGTCCGCCTCGACGGCACGCACGTTCACGGTCCGGATCGCCCGCAGCGTGCGCCGCGCCCTGTCCCGGGCGAAGGCCGCGGACCTGACCCTCGAGGTCACGGTGTCCGGCCCGCACACCGGCTCCCGCCGCGCCACTCGCCGCGTGACGCTCGGCTAGCCGGCCCTTCAGGTCGGCTTAAGAAACGGCCGCCACGATGCCCGCATGCGACTGGGTCTGGCTGCCCTCGTCGTACCAGCGGCGCTCCTCGCCGGATGCGCCGGATCGGGAGGACCGCCAAGCGCCGACGTTGTGAGCCCGCTGCCCGTGAGGCTCGCGAGCCACCGCGGGATCCACCGGATCAAGCACGTTGTCGTGATCATGCAGGAGAACCGGTCCTTCGACTCGTACTTCGGCACGTTCCCCGGCGCGGAGGGCCTGCCGACAGACGGGGATGGCAACTTCACGACCTGCGTGCCCGACCCGCGCACGGGCGGCTGCGACTACCCGTACCACAACCACGAGCAGGTGAACGCCGGCGCGCTTCACAACGGGGACTCGGCACGCGCCGACATCGACGACGGTCACATGGACGGCTTCGTCCGCACCGCGGAGCAGGCAGGCGGGCGTGGCTGCGGCGACACCGCGCCGATCTGCGCCTCGAGTGCGCCGCCCGACGTCATGGGGTATCACGACGCGCGCGAGATCCCGAATTACTGGCGCTGGGCGCACGACTTCACGCTCCAGGACCACATGTTCGAGCCCTCGGCCTCGTGGAGCCTGCCCGCCCACCTGTTCATGGTCTCGGGCTGGTCGGCGCACTGCACGCGCGGCGGGGATCCCATGAGCTGCGTGAACGACGACGAGCTCGGCGGCTTCAAGACCGCGCAGATCACGGGCAAGCCGGGCGCCGACGGCCCGGCAACGAGCGGTGCGGCGGCCCTGCGGGCCGTGACGCGCTGCCTCGAGCGTCACGGGATCCGCCGCCAGTCGTTTGGGCTCGACCTGCGCGAGCCGCACCTGCCCGACGCGTTGGCCCTGTGCCGGCACCTCGCGCCGAAGAGCGAAGCAGCGCGGCTGACCGAGTACGGCAACTACGCCTGGACGGACCTGACCTGGCTCATGCACAAGCACCACGTCAGCTGGCGCTACTACATGCATCGCGGCACCATGCCGGAGAACATCCCGAAGACCACGCCTGAGATCTGGGACCCGCTGCCGTCGTTCACCGACGTGCGCCGTGACGGCCAGACCCGCAACGTCACGGACGTGTCCCAGTTCCTGGCGGCCGCGCGTGGCGGGCATCTCCCCAACGTCTCCTGGGTCGTTCCTGACGAGACCCATTCGGAGCACGCGCCCGCCACGCCGGCCGCCGGGCAGCGCTACGTGACCCGGCTGATCAACGCCGTCATGACTGGCCCCGACTGGGACAGTACGGCGATCTTCCTGGCCTGGGACGACTGGGGCGGCTTCTACGACCACGTGGCGCCGCCGACGGTGGACGGCAACGGCTACGGGATGCGCGTCCCTGCTCTGGTCATCAGCCCGTACGCTCGCCGCGGCCACATCGACCACCAGGTGCTGTCCTTCGACGCCTTCAACAAGTTCATCGAGGACGACTTCCT
>DATDJX010000259.1:0-2268 GCA_036520275.1 Asanoa sp. | reverse complement strand
TGCGAGATGCACGGCGACGTCGGCGGTCACCCGCACTGCCGTGTGGAAGGCGGTGGCGACGCCCATGCCGACCAGCCAGCGGCCGTCGCGCAGCGAGCGCGGTTCCGGCGTCCGCTGCGACCAGCCGAATCGCTCTGCACCTAGCGCGAAGGCCTCACGCAGCATCCGCTGTGAGAACGGCGTGCCGTCGATCGGGTCGACGTCCGGTTCGTTGTGCATCCGCAGCTCGATTGGGTCCATGCCCAGCTTGTATGCGAGCTCGTCCATCGCCGACTCCAAGACGAACGTGCCGGGGGCTTCGCCGGGGCCACGCAACCAGCTGTTCGGCAGCAGGTCCAGCTCGACGACGTTCTGTTGGGTGAGCAGGTTCGCCGCGTCGTAGAGGTGCCGGGTCGGAGAGGTCGTCTGTTCCAGCCAGCCGCCGGTCCGGCCGACGCGGGTGACACAGGTGTGGACGATGGCGCTCAGTCGCCCGTCGGTGTCTGCGCCGAGCGCAATGCGGTGCGTCGTGGCGGTGCGTCCGCCGACGGTACGGTTGACGCCCTGGCGGGTGAGCTCCAGCCGCACCGGCCTGCCGACGACGCGGGCGGCGAGTGCGGTCAGGATCGTTCCCGGCCACACATTGAACTTGCCGCCGAAGCCCCCGCCGACGAACGGTGCGATCAGCCGGACGTTCGCGCGTGGCACGGCAAACCGCTGGGCGATGTACGCACACGCCGCCTCGATGTACTGAGTGCAGTCGTGGAGCGTGAGGCGGTCGCCTTCCCAGTCGGCGATCGTTGCGTGGGGCTCGATCGCGTTCTGCTGCAGTGGCGGCGTGGTGTAGCGCAGATCGACCGAGACGGGGGCGGCGGCAAGCGCGGCCTCGGCGTCGCCCTTCTTCGCACTGCCCCGGAAGAGCATGTCGCCCTTCGCCGGCGTGGCGGTCTTCTCGAGCGCGGCGAAATCCACCGCGGAGGGCATCTCCTGGTAGGTGACCTCGACCAGCCGGGCCGCCTCGCGCGCGGCTGCCGAGGTCTCCGCGACGACGATGGCCACCGGCTGGCCGTCCCAGTACACCTCGTCGGTGTTCAGATAGTTGACCTGCGTTCCCGAGACACTCGGACCGAAGTCCCTGAGCACGTTGGGCTGACGCGGCGGTTTCAGCTTCGGGGCGTTCTCGTGCGTGAGGACTGCGATCACGCCCGGTAGCGCGGCCGCGGCGGCGGTGTCGATGCGGGTGATCCTGCCACGGGCCACGGTGGAATGAACCAGCGCGGCGTGGGCAAGGTCCGGGTAGGCGAACTCGGCGACAAAACGCGCCGCGCCGGTGGTCTTGGCCTTGCCGTCGACGCGGTCAAGCGGCCTGCCGACAGCCCGACCGGCGGGTTCTTTCCCCCGGGCGCCGTCCTCCACGGCCGGCTCGGTGGTCTTCTGCGTCATGCGGCGCCCCCGTCTTTGAGCAGCTGGCGCAGCACCGCCACGATGGTGCGCCGCGCAAGGTCGATCTTGAACATGTTGCCCGGAAGGCCGGTGGCGGAGGCGAGTTCGGCCTCCGCGGCCCGACGGAACGTCTCCTCGGTGGCCGCCGCGCCGAGCAGAACATGCTCCGCCTCGTACGCGCGCCACGGTTTCGTCCCGACGCCCCCAAGCGCCACCCGGATCGCACCGATCCTGCCATCCGCACCGACCTCCATCGCCGCGGCGACCGAGACCAGTGCGAAGGCGTACGAGACTCGGTCGCGCACCTTGCGGTAGCGGGAGTTGGCCGCGACCGGAAGCACGGGAAGTTCGACGGCGGTGATGAGTTCGTCGGCGTCCAACTCGGTCTCCAGGTGCGGTGTAGCGCCGGGCAGCCGGTGGAATTCGGTCAGCGCGATGTTCCGCGTGCCGCGCGTGCTTTTCACCTTGGCCGTGGCGTCCAGCGCCGCGAGCGCCACGGCCATGTCGGACGGATGGGTGGCGACGCAGTGGTCGCTCGTCCCGAGCACTGCGTTGCCGCGGTTGAAGCCCTCCAGCGCGGCGCATCCGGCGCCCGGTTCGCGCTTGTTGCACGCCGACGCCTCGTCGTAGAAGTACAGGCAGCGGGTGCGCTGCAGCAGGTTTCCCCCGACCGTGGCCATGTTCCGCAACTGCCCGGAAGCACCGTGCAAGATCGCCTGGGACAGCATCGGATACCGGGTGCGGATCAGGGGGTCCGCGGCCAGCCGACTGTTGCGCACCAGTGCGCCGATCCGAAGCCGGCCATCGGCGAGTTCCTCGATCTCGTCCAGCGGCAGCCGGGTGATG
>DATDJX010000258.1:0-15943 GCA_036520275.1 Asanoa sp. | reverse complement strand
TCCCACCGTCTGGCGCTCGTCGCGTTGGCGCTCGGCGCGGAGTTCGTCCTCGCGTTGGCGCTCGGCGCGGAGCCGTTCCTCGCGTTCACGCTCTGCGCGGAGCCGTTCCTCGCGTTCACGCTCTGCGCGGAGTTGGTCCTCGCGTAGGTGTTCCGTGCGGCGTTGATCGTCGCGCAGACGCTCCTCACGCTCACGTTCGGCGCGGATGTGGTCTTCGCGTCGGGGGTCCGCCCGCGGATCGTCCTCGCGGGGACCATCCGCCCGGCGACCCCCAGCCGGGGGACAGTCTTGGCGCGACGGGCGCTCCGGTCGGGCGGCGCTGTCGTGGTCATCGGCCCAGGGCGGCGCGCCCGGTGCGCGGTCGCGGACGTCGTCGCGGAGACGCTCCCGCTCGTACGCGGGCACAAGGCCCGCGGCGGCCTCGCGGGTGTCGTCGTGTCCGGCGGCCGGCGGCCGCGCGCGCCCCGACGGCGGTTGCGTCCGGCGCGGGTCGTGCGGCGGCGGAACGCCGGCGTCGTGCCAGCGCGGATCCGCGGGGACCGGCACGGTGTGGCGTGCGGGCGGAGCGCCGCCCGGCCAACCGCGCGGTGGCACGCCCTGCGGCGGGCCGCCCCTGGCGCGGCGCTGCGACGGCGGGGGCTGGTACACCGCCGGACCCTCCGGGGAGACCTGCCCGGGGTTCGGGACGCCCGGTCCGGCGGACACGGGCCGATCGGCAGGCCGCGCGTCGGTGACGCGGCGTCCCGTCGGTCCGGGGGGTCGCACCTGTGGCGCACGCGGCTCGGCGGGGGGCGGCGGACCGGACAGCGGCGAGGGGCCGGCCGGCGAGCGGGGATCGGCCGGCGAGCGGGGGCCGGCCGGCGAGCGGGGACCGGCCGGCGAGGATAGGGCGGCGGGGGACCGCGAGCCCGGCAGCGAGGACGGTCCGGCGGGAGTCACCGGACCCGCCGGTGACAGCGGGCCAGCGGGGAGGGATGGCGGTGGCACCACGCCCGCCCGGCCACGAGCCGTGGGCCCGCGCCGCTGGGCCTCGCCGGCCAGGCGATGGCGTTCGCCCGGGTACCGTTCGCCGCCCGACGACGCCCACTCATCCGTACGCTCGCGCATCCACGCCGGCTCGGCCGCGGATGCTACCGGTCGGCGCGCGGCCGCCGCGGGCCCGGGCGGTTGCGCGGCCCAGCCGCCGTCGTGGCCCCAGCCCGGCTCGTCGCCATCGGGCGCGTTGCGCAGCCAGTCGAGGTCGTCGCCCCAGCCGCGGTCCAGCGCCGACTCGGCCTCGCGGCCGCGTTTGGCCTCCCGCCGTATCCGGTCACGGCTCTCGCCGCGCCGTCGCTTGTCGACGTGCTCGTTGGCCATGGCGTGCTACACCCGCCCGCTGTGACACCCTCGCGGTCGAGCGAGAACCGAGAATGTCTCGTGCCGCTCGCGCAAGGGGTCACCTCGTCCGAAAATGTCTCGCCATGCTCCGCTCGGACCCGGGAGAGTGTCCAATGGTCCGACCGGGCGGGGGGTCGCGGATGGAGGGTATCGGCGTGGACTCGGTCGCCGCCAGCATGACGGGGCCCCGCAACGCAAACGTTGTCGAACATATCCGAACATTTGCCGCGATATCGGTGGCGGGATTCCGGCGATACGCCACCTATCGTCAAGCAACTCTTGCCGGTGCGTTCACCAACACGGTCTTTGGCTTCCTCAAGGTCTACGTGCTGCTGGCCGTGGTCGGCGGCTCCGGCGCCGCGGCGGTGGCCGGCTACGGCCGCGACCAGCTCGTCACGTTCGTCT
The DNA here is from genome assembly GCA_036520275.1 of Asanoa sp. Lineage (GTDB taxonomy): Bacteria > Actinomycetota > Actinomycetes > Mycobacteriales > Micromonosporaceae > Asanoa. Next base: position 14,161 of record DATDJX010000258.1, on the reverse strand, counting down.
GGGCCGGGCAGGGCATCGTGACCGTCGTCTACCTCTGGGCGTGGACCGACCTCGCCGACCGGATCCGCACCGGCGACGTGGTCGCCGACCTGCTCCGCCCGATCCACCCGATCACGTCCTACCTCGCGACCGACCTCGGCCGCGCCGGCCATGCCGCGCTGACCCGGATGGTCCCGCCGCTCGTCGTCGGACCGATCTTCTTCACCGCGTACCTTCCGCACCGTTGGCAGACCGTACCCCTGTTCCTGCTCTCCCTCCTGCTCGCGACCGTCGGCTGTTTCGCGTGCCGCTTCCTCGTCAACGCGACCGGCTACTGGCTGCTGGACATCCGCGGCTCGCTCATCCTCTGGGTGGTCGCGTCCGGCGTCTTCGGCGGCCTCTACTTCCCGATCCGGTTCCTGCCGGGCGGCGTCGCGGTCGCGGTCTGGGTGCTCACCCCGCTGCCCGGCCTGTTCCAGACCCCGCTCGACGTGCTGGTCGAGCGCGACGGCCCCGGCCTGCAGGCGGGGCTCGTCGCCCTGCAGGCGGCCTGGGCGGTCGTGCTGCTGCTGGCCTGCCGGGTCGTCCAGCGCCGCGCCGAGCGCAAGCTGGTGGTGCAGGGTGGCTGACCTGCGCGCGCGGCCCTACTGGGCGCTGTTCCGCGGTCACGCCCGCGGCCAGATGTCATACCGCGTCTCGTTCGCCGTCGACCTGGTCACCAACGTCAGCGCGACCGCGCTCGACGTGTTCACCGTGCTGGTCCTCTTCGGCGTCACGCACACTCTCGGCGGCTTCGAGCTCCGCGAGGCGTTGGTCATCAACACCCTCGCGGCGTGCGGCTTCGCGCTCGCCGACCTCGCCGTCGGCAACATCGAAAAGATCAAGGTGTACGTGCGGACCGGCCTGTTCGACGCCTTGTTGGTCCGGCCGCTCGGTGCGCTGCGCCAGCTGTTGCTGATGGACATGCCCATCCGCAAGCTCTCCCGGGGACTGTTCAGCGTCACGGTGTACGCGGTCGCGCTGCGCCTCGCTCCCGTGGACTGGACGCCGGCCCGGGCCTGGCTCGCCGTCGCGGCACCGCTCGGCGCCGTCGCGTTCTTCGCCGCGGTATTCGTGTGCACGGCGTCGGTGGCGTTCTGGTGGACCGACTCCGGCGAGGTCGGCAACGCCTTCACGTACGGCGGGCGCGACTTCACCTCGTACCCGGTCAGTGTCTACAGCGGCTGGTTTCGCAGCCTCTTCGCGTACGGGCTGGGCTTCGCGTTCGTGGCCTACTACCCGGCGCTCGTTCTGCTCGGCCGGTCCGACCCGCTCGGCCTGCCGTCCTGGGTGGGTTGGCTGGCGCCGCTCGTCTCCCTGCCCGCGACCGCCGTCGCCGCCCTGGTCTGGCGCGCCGGCGTCCGCCACTACGCAAGCACGGGGTCGTGAGCATGGACGTGATCGAGGCCATCGGCCTGCGCAAGGATTTCACCGTACGGGTCAAGGCCGGCCGGCTGCGCCGCCGCCGGCGCACGGTGTCCGCGGTGAACGGTGTCGACCTGCGCGTGGCGCGCGGCGAGATGCTGGGCTACATCGGCCCCAACGGCGCCGGCAAGTCGACCACGCTCAAGATGCTGACCGGCGTGCTGACACCCAGCGGCGGCGACGCGCGGGTGTGCGGGATGGTGCCGGTCGCGCAGCGCACCCGGCTGGCGCTGCGGATCGGCGTGGTCTTCGGGCAGCGCTCGCAGCTGTGGTGGGACCTGCCGCTGGGGGAGTCGTTCGCGCTACTGCGCCACGTCTACCGGGTGCCGCCCGGCGACCACGCCGCGCGGCTGCGCCGCTGCCGGTCGCTGCTCGACCTGGACGCATTCCTCGACACGCCGGTCCGGCAGCTCTCGCTCGGCCAGCGGATGCGCGGCGAGCTCACGGCTGCGCTGCTGCACGGGCCCGAGGTGCTGTTCCTCGACGAGCCGACAATCGGTCTGGACGTGGTCAGCAAGCAGGCGGTCCGTTCGTTCCTGTCGGCCCTGGGCGCCTCGGGCGACACCACGCTGGTGCTGACCACCCACGACCTCGCCGACATCGAGCGGCTGTGCCGGCGGCTGGTCGTCATCGACCACGGCCGGGTCGTGCACGACGGCACGATCGACGCCCTCCGCGAGCGGTACGGCTCGCGCCGCCGCGTCCTGGTCGACCTCGACGAGCCGCTCGAATCGGCGCCGGTGCTGCCGGGCGCAAACCTGAAGGCGAGCGAGGGCGAAGGCCGCCGGCTGGAGTACGAGCTCGAGTCGGCGACCGCCGGCGAGGTGATCGCCCGGCTGGCCGGCCTCGGCGCGCTGCGGGACGTGTCCATCGTGGAGCCCGACATCGAGGATGTCGTCGCGCGGCTCTACACGTCGCGCTAGCGCGGCCCGGTCACGCGCCCGGCGGTGACCCGGGCGTCGAACTCGGCGCAGCGACGCGCGACGGGCTATGGGTGCTCCATCACGAGGACGCCGAACGTCCCCGGCTCGAGGGCGGCGTACTGGTGCGGCACGTCCCCGGGGAACGCGGCGTAGTCACCGGGGCCCAGCTCGACCAGGTCGCCGGCCGGCCCGGTGCGGATCCGGCCAGCGGCGACGATCAGGTGCTCGACCGTGCCCGGCGTGTGCGCGTCCGCCATCCGCCCCTCGCCCGGCTCGAGCTCGATCACGTAGACGTCCCGGCGGACGTGCGGCGTGCCGGCGGCGAGCAGTGTGCCGACGAAGTCGGCCTGCTCCGACCGGATCCGCGGCCCCTCGCCCGCCCGGATCACTCGGACTGTCGGCGCGGGCGGCTCGACGAGGCGGCTGAGCGGCACGTCCAGCGCCACCGCGAGCGACCAGAGCGTCTCCACGCTCGGGTTGCCCACACCGGCCTCGAGCTGAGAGAGCGTCGACTTGGCGACGCCGGCCCGCCGGGCCAGCTCGGTGAGGGACAGGCCGGCCCGCGCCCGCTCGCGGCGAAGCGCCGCGGCGATTGTCGCGCCGAGCGATGTGGCGTCCGTCATGTTCGCTCCATCGGACCGTTTGTTCGTCTTGACGAACGATCCTACCCGGAGGAGCATCGGCAATCGTGCAGGAGGCGGATCGATCGCTACGCCGTGACGTGGGCGCCATCGCACTGGCGTCGGGCGCGGTCGGCGTCTCGTTCGGGGCCATCGCCGTGGCCTCCGGCGTGTCGCCGCTGCTGACCGTTCTGATGTCGCTGGTCATCTTCGCCGGCGGCGCGCAGTTCCTGGCGGTCGGCCTGATGGCCGCCGGCAACCCCTTCGCCGCGGTCGTCGCCGGCCTGCTGCTCAACGCGCGGCACCTGCCCTTCGGCCTGGCGCTGGGCGCCACACTCGACGGCGGGCCGGCCCGCAAGCTGCTGGGCAGCCACCTCATGGTCGACGAGTCGGTCGCGTTCGCGCTGGCGCGGCCCGACGGGCCGGCGCGCCGGCGCGCGTATTGGATGACCGGCGGATCCCTGTTCGTCTGCTGGAACGTGGGTGCCGGGCTGGGCGTGCTGCTGGGTGGCGTCGCCGGCGACACCGACCGGTTCGGCCTGGATGCTGCGTTCCCCGCCGGCCTGTTCGGGCTGATCCTGCCGAGCCTGCGGGACCGCGAGACCCGGGCGGTCGCGCTGACCGGCGCCGCCGTCGCGCTCGCCAGCACCCCGTTCCTGCCCGCGGGGCTGCCGGTGCTGCTGGCCCTGACCGGTCTCGTGTGCATCCCGCTGACCCGCCGCACCCGGGTGGACGCCCGGTCATGATGTTCGCCGTCGTGGTCGCGCTGGCGGTCGGCACCTACGCGTTCCGCCTGGGCGGCGTGCTCCTGCGCGACCGGCTCGACCTGCCGGCGGGCGTGCGTACGGTCCTGCCCGCCGCCGCGGCCGCGCTGCTGGCCGCCCTGGCCGCCACGGCCGCGCTTACCCAGGCCGGCCAGTTCGCGGGCGTCGCCCGCCCGGCCGGGGTGCTGGTGGGCGTGGTCCTCGCCTGGCGCAGGGCGCCGTTCGTCGTGGTGGTGGTCGCGGCCGCCGCGGCCGCCGCCCTGCTGCGCCTGGCCGGCGTGCCCTAGCCCGGCCCGCCGCACCCGAGGCGGAACGAAGGCTAGATCTTGTCGCCGATGGCCACCCGGGGCGCCGGTACGCGCATCCGCCGGAACGTGAACGACCGCATGATGGCGTAGAAGTACAGCGAGCCCATCCGCTCGGTGCTGTTGGGGAAGCGCTCGCTGACCAGCTTCTTGATCCGCCGGGAGATCAGGAACCCGTCGACGATGACGGCAACCGCGAGCACGACCCACAGCAGGTTCGACACCAGCTGCACGGTCGTCGGCATCGCCCGGTTGGAACCCAGCAGCACGAGCAGCGCCCCGCCGAAGAAGAACGTGCCGGCCGTACGGCGGGCGTCGATGACGTCACGGGCGAGCGCCCGCTCGGGACCGCGGTCGCGCGGGCCACCCTGACGCCGGTATTCGGTGGACGCCTCCCGGCGCAGTTGGCGTCGCTTCTCCCGCTGCTCCTCCTTGGTCAGCGGCGGGCCGGCGGCCGCACCCCCGGGACGCCGGTTGGCGCCGGGGCGCTTGGGCGTCTGCTTTCCCAGCTCACGCTTGCTCGGGGTGTATGAGCGCGTGCGGGCGACCTCGACGGACTCGTCCTCGGCGGAGGCGGGCTCGTCGACCACGGCATCGGACTTACGGCGAAACAGCGAAACCACGAAAGAAGGGTAACGGGCCGACGCCCTCCGGCCCTAACCCGCGAAGGCGCTACGTGCGTTCGGCGTGCGCGCCCAATGCCGTGAGCTTCGCCTCGAAGTCCTCGTACCCACGGTTGATCAGGTCGACGCCGTACACCCGCGACGTGCCCTCGGCCGCCAGCGCCGCGATCAGGTGGCTGAACCCCGCCCGCAGGTCCGGGATGACCAGGTCGGCCGCGTGCAGCTTGGCCGGGCCGGCGATCACCGCGGAATGCGTGAAGTTGCGCCGCCCGAACCGGCACGGGGTTCCGCCCAGGCACTCCCGGTAGACCTGGATCGTGGCACCCATCGCGTTGAGCGCGTCCGTGTAGCCCAGCCGCTGCTCGTACACCGTCTCGTGCACGATCGACAGGCCCCTGGCCTGGGTGAGCGCCACCACCAGCGGCTGTTGCCAGTCCGTCATGAACCCGGGATGCACGTCCGTCTCGATCGCGGTCGCGCGCAGCTCGCCTCCCGGGTGCCAGAACCGGATGCCGCCCTCCCGGCCGGCCGCCGGTCGCGGGTCGGTGACGTCGTACGCGCCGCCGACCGAACGGAACACGTTGAGGAAGGTCATCATGTCGACCTGCTGCGCGCCGAGCACCTCGACGTCGCCGCCCGTGGCCAGGGCCGCCGACGCCCAGGACGCCGCCTCGATCCGGTCGGGGATCGGTCGGTGCGAGTAGCCGCTGAGGCGGGACACGCCCTCGATCTCGATCACCCGGTCGGTGTGCACCTTGATGATGGCGCCCATCTTCTGCAGCACGCAGATCAGGTCGATGATCTCCGGCTCGACGGCCGCGTTGCGCAGCTCGGTCACGCCGACGGCGAGCACCGCGGTCAGCAGCACCTGCTCGGTAGCGCCGACCGACGGGTATGGCAGCTCGAACTTCGTGCCGTGCAGCCGGGCCGGGGCGGTGAGGTGCATACCGTCGGGCGTCTTCTCCACGACCGCGCCGAACTCGCGCAGTGCCTGGATGTGGAAGTCGATCGGCCGCGGACCGATGTGGCAGCCGCCCAGGTCGGGGATGAACGCGTGACCGAGGCGGTGCAGCAGCGGCCCGCAGAACAGGATCGGGATGCGGCTCGACCCGGCGTGCACGTTGATCTCGTCGGTCGATGCGCTCTCCACGTTGGACGGGTCGAGCACCAGCTCGCCCTCCTCCGCGCCGTCGGCCACCCGTACCCCGTGCAGCTCCAGTAGGCCGCGGACGACCTCGACATCGCGGATTGCCGGGACGTCGAAAAGCCGGCTCGGCGCGTCGCCGAGCAGGGCCGCCACCATCGCCTTGGAGACGAGGTTCTTCGCGCCGCGGACCCGAATCCGACCGTGCAACGGGGTGCCTCCGTGCACGACCAGGACGTCGTCGGTCAATGCAACCTCCGGGGGAGTCGGGAGATCAGGAACGCCCGGGCAGCATAGCGCTCGGTGACCCTAGCGCCAGGCCGAACGGCCATCCCATGGCGCGAAATCGGGACAACGCCGACCCGCTCGCATCCGACCGCGACGCAGCGTCACGCGAACGGTGCGCTATGAACGGTGCGCTATGGCAGGGCGAGCATCCGGTCGAGCGCGACCCGCGCGTGATGCGCGGTCGACGGGTCGACCACGATCTGGTTGACCACCCGGCCGGCGGCCAGCTCCTCGAGCGCCCACACGAGGTGGGGCAGGTCGATCCGGTTCATCGTCGAGCAGTAACAGACCGTACGGTCGAGGAACATGACCTGCTTGTCGGGATGGGCCAGCGCCAGCCGCCGGACGAGGTTGAGCTCGGTGGCCACCGCCCAGGCGGAGCCGGCCGGGGCCGCCTCGATGGTCCTGATGATGTGCTCGGTCGACCCGACGTGGTCGGCCGCCGTGACGACGTCGAAACGGCACTCCGGGTGGACCAGCACGTTGACGCCGGGGACCGCCATCCGCACCTCGTCGACGCTGCTCTTGGTGAACCGGCCGTGCACGGAGCAGTGACCGCGCCAGAGCACCATCCTGGCCTCGTGGAGCTGCTTCGGGGTGAGGCCACCGCCCGGTTTGTGCGGGTCGTAGAGCACGCAGTCGTCGGCGTCGACGCCGAGCTCAAGGATGGCCGTGTTGCGGCCGAGGTGCTGGTCGGGGAGGAACAGCACCCGCTGGCCCCGCTCGAACGCCCACGTCAGTGCGCGCTCGGCGTTGGACGACGTACAGACCAGGCCGCCGTTGCGCCCGACGAAGCCCTTGATGTCGGCCGACGAGTTCATGTAGGTGACCGGCACGGTGGAGTCGGCGACGTCGGCGTCCTCGAGCACCTCCCACGCCTTCTCGACCTGCTGCAGCACGGCCATGTCGGCCATCGAGCAGCCCGCGGCGAGGTCGGGCAGGATCACCTTCTGCGCGGCGCTGGTGAGGATGTCGGCGCTCTCGGCCATGAAGTGCACGCCGCAGAACACGACGAACTCCGCTTCGGGTCGTGCCGCGGCCTCGCGGGCCAGCTTGAACGAGTCGCCGGTGACGTCGGCGAACTGGATCACCTCGTCGCGCTGGTAGTGGTGGCCCAGGATGAATGCCCGGTCGCCGAGGGCCGCCCGGGCCGCCGTCGCGCGGGTGACGAGGTCGCGGTCGCTCGGCGCGGGCAGCTCGCCGGGGCAGTCGACGCCCTTCTCGGACGACGGGTCTGCGCCGCGCCCCAGCAGGAGCAGGGCGGTCGCCGTGTTGCCGGGCTCGGTCCAGGTCGCGGTCACGGTTCTCATCGTCCCACCGGGTGGCCGCCCGTCGCCGGGTGCCGCGGTGTGGGGTGCCACACTGCCCAGTTGTGCGCGTACTGATCTGCCCGGACAAGTTCGCCGGGACGTTGAGCGCCCCCCAGGTCGCCGCGGCGGTCGCGGACGGGTGGTCGTCGGTCAAGCCGGACGACGCGACAACGGCCCTGCCGCTGTCCGACGGCGGCCCCGGCTTCGTCGACGTGCTCGCGGGCGCGGTGCGCGGCAGCCGGATCCCGGTGACCACCACGGATCCGCTGGGCCGTCCCGCCTCGGGTTCGGTGCTCGTGACCGACGACGGCGAGGCGTACGTCGAGAGCGCGCAGGCGTGCGGGCTCCACCTGCTGGCCGAGAGCGAGCGAGACCCCAAGATCACCACGTCGTACGGCCTCGGCCTGCTCGTCACCGCCGGCGTGGAGGCCGGCGCCTCGACCGTCGTGGTTGGGCTCGGCGGTTCGGCGACCAACGACGGCGGCGCGGGCCTGCTCACCGCGCTCGGCTGCACGCCGCTGGACGGCGCCGGCTACGCGCTGCCGTACGGCGGCGCGGCGCTGACGGTGGTCGCGGGGCTCGACGGCGCGCCCCGGTTGCGCGGTGCGACCCTGGTGGCGGCGACCGACGTCGATAACCCGCTGGTCGGGCTGCAGGGCGCGTCCGCCGTGTTCGGCCCGCAGAAAGGTGCTTCCCGCGCGGACGTCCTGCTGCTGGACGCCGCCCTGGAGCGCTTCGCCGGCGTGCTGGAAAAGGACCTTACGTCCTGTCCACCCGGTTTGTCGGCCTTGCCGGGTAGCGGCGCGGCCGGCGGCCTGGGCGCCGCGATCATCGCGCTCGGCGGCCGGTGCGAGTCGGGTTTCGGCCTTGTCACGACCGCCGTCGGGCTTGACGCCGCCCTCGACGCGGCGGATCTGGTGATCACCGGGGAGGGGTCGTTCGACGCGCAGTCGTTGCGCGGCAAGGTCGTAGCCGGCGTGGCGGCCGCCGCCCGCGACCGCGGCCTGCCATGCGTGGTGGTCGCCGGCCGCGTCGGCGTGGGTCGCCGAGAAGCCACGGCGGCCGGGGTGACGCGGTCGCTCAGCCTGATCGACCACTTCGGGTCGGTGCGGGAGGCGATGGCGCGGCCGGCGGACGGCCTGCGGCAGATCGGCGCCGGGCTGGCGCGGCAGTGGAGCCGCGGGTGATCTCGTTCTCGGCGTACTAAGCTGGTGGGCTGGGGAATACGCCCGTCGCGGGCTAGCGTTGGCGGTGACGGGACCCTTTCCGCTCTTGACAGGGAGACAGCACTGTGACGACTCAAGCTCAGCCCGGGTCGGCCGAGACCACGGCACCGACCTCGGTCGTGCTCACCGACATCGCGGCGGTGAAGGTCAAGGCCCTGATCGAGCAGGAGGGTCGCGACGACCTCCGGCTGCGGGTCGCCGTCCAGCCCGGCGGCTGCTCCGGCCTGCGCTACCAGCTGTTCTTCGACGAGCGTTCGCTCGACGGAGACCTGGTGTCCGACTACGACGGCGTCGAGGTCGTCGTGGACCGGATGAGCGCCCCCTACCTGGCCGGCGCCACGATTGACTTCGCCGACCGGATCGACGCGCAGGGCTTCACGATCGACAATCCCAACGCGCAAAACTCCTGCGCTTGCGGCGACTCGTTCCACTAGGTATTCGCAGACCCGCTCGAAGCCCCCGCCGACGTACACCGTCGGTGGGGGCTTCGGTGCGTTTACCGTAAAGTCACTCGGGCACTGCTCGACCGACTGTTCCCCGACCCCCGAGGGCCGACATGAAGATCGCCGTCACCGGCTCGATCGCGACCGACCACCTCATGCATTTCCCGGGGCGGTTCGCCGACCAGCTCCTCGCCGATCAGCTGCACAAGGTGTCGCTGTCGTTCCTGGTCGACGACCTGGTCGTCCGCCGCGGCGGGGTGGCCCCCAACATCGCGTTCGGGATGGCCCGGCTGGGCCTGCGGCCGGTGCTGCTCGGCGCGGTCGGCGCCGACTTCGCCGACTACCGCTCCTGGCTGGAGCGCCACGGCGTCGACTGCGACTCGGTGCACGTCAGCACCGTCGCCCATACGGCCCGTTTCGTCTGCACCACCGACACCGACCTCAACCAGATCGCGTCCTTCTACGCCGGGGCGATGAGCGAGGCCCGCAACATCGAGATCGCGCCGGTCGCGGCCCGGCTGGGCGGCCTCGACCTGGTGCTGGTCAGCGCGAACGACCCGGCCGCGATGGTCCGCCACTCCGAGGAATGCCGGACGCGCGGGTACCCGTTCGCGGCGGACCCCTCGCAGCAGCTGGCCCGGATGGACGGCGTCGAGATCGACAAGCTGATCGACGGCGCGGACTACCTGCTCACCAACGACTACGAGAAGTCACTGCTGGAGAGCAAGCTGCGGCTGGCCGGAGACCAGGTGCTCGACCGCGTCAAGGTGCGGGTCACCACGCTCGGCTCGCGGGGCGTGGAGATCACCGGCCGCGGTATGGAGCCCGTACACGTGCCGGTCGTCCCGGACGTCGTGCCGGTCGACCCGACGGGCGTCGGCGACGGCTTCCGGGCGGGCTTCTTCGCCGCGCTGTCCTGGGGCCTCGGCCTCGAGCGGGCCGCCCAGATCGGTTCGCTGATGGCGGCATACGTGCTGGAGACCGTCGGACCGCAGGAGTACGACCTTCGGCCCGACACGTTCGTCAAGCGGCTGGGCAACGCGTACGGCGACGCCGCGGCCGAGGACGTCCGCCCGCATCTGGTCGGGTGAAACCCCCGCTGGTCGTCTTCGCCGGCCTGCCCGGGGTTGGCAAGAGCACCCTCGCCACCCGGGTCGGCACCGCGTTGCCGGCGCCCGTGCTCACGGTCGACCACGTCGACCGGGTGTTGGCCGCGTACGGGGTGAGCGAACCCCGGCCCGGCTTCACCGCGTACGGGGTGGTGGCCCGCGTCGCCGAGGCGCAGTTGGCACTCGGGCTGCCGGTGGTGGTGGACGCGGTGAACCCGGTGGCGAGCGCCCGCGGCATCTGGCGCGACCTCGCCGATCGAGCCGGCGCGCCGCTGCGGGTCGTCGAGGTCTGGATGAGCGACCTGGTCGAGCACCGGCGGCGGGTCGAGGCCCGGTTCGACGCCGATCCGGCGGGCGGCTGGCCGACCTGGGAACAGGTCGAGCGGCGGCGAAAGGAGTACGAGCCATACATCGGTCGGCGGGTGGTCGTCGACACCTCCGTGTCCGGCGACAAGCTGCCCGGCATCCTGAGCTGGGTCACCACCGCCTGACCGCGGGTCAGGCGGTGCGGCGAACGTCGTAGGCGTCGGGGGCGGGTGACCCGTCGTACTCCTGGCCGCGCAGGCGGCACCAGGCCGGGATGTCGTTCGCGGCGGCCGGGTCGTCCGCCAGCACCCGTAGCACCGCTCCCACGGCCAGCTCCGGCAGCCGGCGGGCCAGCGCGATCACCGGCAGTGGGCAGCGCTGCCCCCGGCAGTCCAGCACCTCCGCGGGCTCAGCCACGGTGCCTCCCCCTTGCCGATCTTGGACTTGCCTCCGGCCATACCGCGCGAATCGGGGAGAAAACCCGAAGGTCGGCCGTCATATGCCCAGCACGCCGGCCTCGGCCCGCAGGTCGGCCACCACGTCCGGCAGCTCGGCGAGAAAGCGGTCCACGTCGGCCTCGGTGGTGCCACCGTGCAGCGAGACCCGCACGTTGCCGTGCGACAGCACACCCATCGCCTCCAGCACGTGGCTCGGCCGCAGGGTCGACGACGTGCACGACGAGCCCGACGACACCGCGAACCCGCGCCTGTCCAGCGCGTGCAGCAGCGCCTCCCCGTCCACGTACAGGCAGGAGAACGTGACGATGTGGGGGAGCCGGTCGACCGGATCGCCGACCACCTCCACGTCGGGTACCGTCGCGACCACCGTCGCGCGGATGCGGTCGACGAGCGCGGCCAGGCGTACGGCCTCGGCCCGCGCGGTCGTGGCCACCGCCCGCAGTGCCGCCGCCGCCGCGACGACCGCCGGCAGATCGGGCGCGTCCGGCTCGGCGGCCGGGCCCTCGAAGCGGGTGCCCTTGCGGACCGCCAGCAGCCCCACGCCGGGCGGGCCTCCCCACTTGCGCGCACTCGCTGTCAGCAGCGACCACCCGTCGGGCACGGCGGCGTGGCCCACCGACTGGGCCGCGTCGACCAGCAGCGGCACGCCGGCGCCGGCGCAGTGCTCCGCGGCCGCCGCGACCGGCTGAGTCGTGCCCACCTCGTGGCTCGCGGAGATCAACGCGGCGAGGGCGACGCCCGGCGTGGCGACCGCCGACGCCCACTCGTCCAGCGCGACCCGCCCGAGCCGGTCCACGGGTACGGATACCGGCTCGCCGCCGGCCGACGCGTGCGCCTGCGCCGCGTCCAGCACGGCCGAGTGCTCGACAGCCGAGTGCACGAACACCCGCCCGACCCGGTTCCGCCCGGCGAGGCCACCCGCGACGGCTGCCCGTACGGCCGCCGTGCCGCCCGGGGTGAAGGACAGCTCGTCGGGCCGGCAGCCCAGCACCTCCGCGGTCGCGCCGCGGGCCGCGTCGAGCAGCTGGCGGGCCCGCCGGGCAGGCCCGTAGAGCTTGCCCGGGTCCGCCCACCCGTCGTCGAGCGCGGCGCCCAGCGCCTGGCGCGCCGCCGGATGCAGCGGTGTCGCGGTGGCGGCGTCGAGATAGACCATCGCCGGCTACCGTATCGCCACGCCGACCCCAGCGACCCGCATTGGAGCATGGTCGAGTAATCTGCGACCGTTCGGCAGAGCCCGCGCTCGAGAGGGGCAGGACCAGGTGTCTGCAAGGCGTTCGGAAGCGCGCCCCGCGTGGCGTCGGGCAGCCGGCCTCGGCTTGGGCGGCGCGGCGCTGCTCGCCCTGCTGACCGCGTGCGACCCGGGCAAGGCGGTCGATGGTTTCGGGTGGCCGCAAGACGGCATCACCAACCAGTCCCACCGCATGTACGACCTGTGGATCGGCTCGGCCTTTGCGGCGCTGGCGGTCGGCGTGCTCGTCTGGGGCCTGATCTTCTGGTGCGTGATCCGCTACCGCAAGCGCGGAAACGAGCTGCCGCCGCAGACCCGGTTCAACATGCCGCTGGAGTTCCTCTACACCATCGCTCCGATCCTGATCGTGGCCGTTCTGTTCTACTACACGGCGGTCGTGCAGACCGATGTCGACCGCACCACGAAGAACCCCGACGTCGTCGTCGAGGTCGTCGCGTTCAAGTGGAACTGGCAGTTCAACTACCGCGACGGCATCACCGATGCGAAGACCGGGCAGCAGGCGCAGACGGTTGCGTCCACGTTGGGCACCAGCTCGGTCATCCCGGTGCTCGTGCTGCCCGCCGGTAAGACGATCCGGTTCGAGGAGACCGGCCGCGACGTCATCCACTCGTTCTGGGTGCCCGAGCTGCTATTCAAGCGCGACGTCTTCCCGGGCAACATCCGCAACGCCTTCCAGGTCAGCATCGACCGCGAGGGCGCCTACGTGGGCCGGTGCGCCGAGCTGTGCGGCACGTACCACTCGATGATGAATTTCGAGCTACGCGCGGTCTCCCCGTCGCAGTACGACCAGTTCCTCGCCGCGAAGCAGAACGGCGAGTCCACCCAGGAGGCGCTGATCTCGATCGGCCAGAACCCGCTGGCGACGACCACCACGCCGTTCGACACCAAGCGTGACGACGCCAACTTCCGCAACACCAGCACGGGAAGCTGAGGCACCGCTATGCGCACCGAATACCGCCTCTTCGGGGTGATCGCCGCGTTCCTGCTCGCGGCCACCTTCGTGTACGCGTTCTGGACGCGCGGCCAGCTCGGTGGCTTGGACTGGATCGGCACTACGGCGCTGGCACTGACCTTCCTGCTGACGGCCATGTGCGGCGGGTTCTTCTGGTTCGTCTCCCGGCGCATCGAGCCGCGCCCGGAGGACCGGCCCGACGCGGAGATCGCGGATGGCGCCGGCGAGATCGGGTTCTTCAGCCCGGGCAGCTACTGGCCGTTCGGGCTCGCCCTGGCGGCCTCGGCGGCCGGCATGGGCCTGGTGTTCTGGCAGCTGTGGCTGCTGGGCCTGGGCATGATCGGCCTCGTCGTCGGCTCCTGCGGCCTGCTCTTCGAGTACTACTCCGGCACCCGCCGCACCGCGGAGCACTGAGTTTCTGCGCTGCATTTCTGCGCCTCGCTCCGTTTTCTGCGCCTCGCTTCGCTCGGCGGTCGCTCGCGCTCCGCTTCTGCGCCTCGCTTCGCTCGGCTGGCGCTCGCGCCTCAGACCCGCCGTCTTCGCCCTGCGGGCGCCGAGCGACTGCGTCGCCGGCGTCCTCGGGCTCCAGACGGCGGCGGCGCGAGCGGGCAACGGTGGCGGCCGTCGGCGCCCTCGCCCCGCTCGGGCGGAACCCGCGGTGGTTGTCCGGGCTGCGCCGGTCCTCCAGCGCGAGCGGGCAGTGGTGCGGCCAAGTTTCTGTACCTCGCTCCGCTCGGCTGACGCTCGCACAGAGTTAGCCGGTCCGCGCCCCGCGCGGACGGACCAGCGCCGCCCCAGCCCGCAGCGGCCCGGCGCTGGTCGGTGCCCTCCTCGCGGTTCGCGGCGCCCTCGCCCACTCGGCGGGAACTCCGTCCCTGCGCCTCGCTGCGCTCGGCTGGCGCTCGCGCCTCAGACCCGCCCGTCTTCGCCCTGCGGGCGCCGAGCGACTGCGTCGCCGGCGTCCTCGGGCTCCAGACGGCGGCGGCGCGAGCGGGCAA